>CAYTUB010000059.1:9666-16539 GCA_964441145.1 uncultured Acidimicrobiales bacterium | reverse complement strand
ACTGCTGACACGCTCTTGGCAACCACCGATTTCAACGGGACCTTCGAAGACGATGTTGTCGCCGAGGGAGCAACCTACTGGTACGCCATCTTAGGAATGGAAGTAGACGGGACCGTGTCATCGGTCGGCTGGCACAAGACCGTCGCTATCACCGACGAGACGGCCCCCGAGACGGTCGAATTCTCGGTTGAGGGTAGCGCTGATGGAGTGCTCGTCTCCTGGACTCCTCCCGAAGAGAACTTCCAGCTCCACGCCTATCGAATCCTTCGCGGTGTTGATAGCGCCGAACCCGAAAGCATCGCCACCACATGGAACCTTGACCAAATATCGTTCATCGATCCGAACCCGCCCGCCGGTGAAGTGACCTACAGCGTGGTAGCCCTCGACTTCCATTGGAACGTCTCTGAAGGTGCCGAGCAGACCATCGTTGTCCCAGAAGCGAACTAGATCGCACATTGCGCGGCGACTAGCTATTCAAGAAATGTGGAGTTGCCTGATGTTAGGTTCGGCCCATGAGCCAGAACCTGCGTGACTACATCAAGACCATCTACACCATGGACGGTGTCGTGCGCCGAGTCGCCGATGGTGATTGGGAGAACCAATCACCAAACGATGAGTGGACCGCGAAACAAACGCTCGGCCACGTGATCTGGGGCATGAAGCGAATGCATGCGTCCATCACCGACGGCCCCGCCCCCGGCGAACAACCCGAGGCCGAGGTCGCAGGAGAACAACCGGCAGCCACGTGGAACGAGGTGCGAGAGAACCTGCTCGATGCGCTCGATAGCCATGGCGTGCTGAGCAAAGAGATCGAGACGCCATTTGGCGACATGACCGTGGACGAGGCGCTCGGCCGGTTCTTCTTCGACGCACTCACCCACGCGTGGGATATCGCTCAAGCGACCGGAGTGGATGCAGCGATCCCCGAAGACTTGGCCCAAAAGGGCCTCGACGTCATGTATGCCTTTGGTGATGCGGTTCGGGGTCCGGGAATCTTCGGCGATGAGGTCGAAGTGTCCCAAGACGCTGCGCCCCAAGACAAGCTCGTCGCCTACAGCGGCCGCAAGCCCTAAGACCCGTCACGGGTAAGGTCGGTGACATGGACGAACTCCTGGCACTATCGGCCGCCCGAGCAATCACCTACCTGCGTGAGGTTGGGGATCGGCCGGTCTTTCCAGATGCGGCTGCGGTCAAAAGCCTCAGCGAGTTCGTACAGACACTGCCTCTCAAAGGAGTCGAACCGGGCGTCGTGATCGACATGCTCGACCGTGTAGGTGGTCCAGGGACTGTTGCGACAACAGGAGGCCGGTACTTCGGTTTCGTGACCGGAGGAGCGTTTCCAGTGGGGGTGGCAGCTTCGTGGTTGAGCGCGTCGTGGGATCAAAACGCCGCTCTTGGTGTGATGTCACCTACCGCCGCGGTGCTCGACACGGTGGTGGGTGGCTGGTTGATCAAGCTGCTGGGCCTACCTGCGGGCTCACAACACCAGTTCGTGACCGGGACGTCGCTTGCAAACAGCGTGTGCCTGGCGGCGGGAAGGGATGCGCTGCTCGCGGCCCACGGTTGGGACTCGGTAGCCGATGGCCTCTTTGGCGCACCACCACTTCGGGTCGTTGTAAGCAATGCCGCCCATGCGAGCGTCACCAAGTCACTCGGGTTCATTGGGCTCGGGCGTGACCGCGTTGTCAGTGTGCCAAGCGATGATCAGGGCCGCCTTGACCCCAGCAAGCTCCCGGAAGCCGGCGAGCCAACCCTGGTAATCGCTCAAGCTGGCAACGTGAACTCCGGGTCGTTCGATCCCTTCGAGGCCATTGCCGATCACTTCGAAGGCACGCCCCATTGGCTACACATCGACGGAGCATTCGGCCTGTGGGCCGCGTCCTCACCTGACTATGCACACCTGGCGAAAGGTGCAGAACGTGCCCACTCGTGGGCGACCGATCTGCACAAGTGGCTCAACACGACCTACGACTCGGCAGTGGCTGTTGTGCGAGACCGCGGCGACCTAGCGCGCACGTTCAAGGTAGGCGCCGACTATGTGCCCGGGTCGCTCCGGCTCGAACCACTCGATCGAGGTCCCGACATGTCTCAGCGCGCCCGAGCGGTCGAAGCGTGGGCGGTGATTGCTGCCCTCGGCGCCTCCGGTGTCGCCAAACACACAGAACAGCTGTGTGCCCTCGCGTCCCAGCTCGCAGATGCATTGGCTTCGGAACCATCGATCACCATCTGCAATGACGTCGTGCTCAATCAGGTGCTCGTCCGGCTCGATGACGACACGCAGACCGAGTCGTTGATCGCCAACGTGAACAACAGCGGTGAGATGTGGTGTTCGGCCTCGTCGTGGGAGGGTCGTCGAGTCATGCGGATCAGCGTGTGTGGTCACGCCACTCAGGCAGAGGACATCGTCCGGGTAGCCAATGTCATCGTGCACAGCGCGCAGCAAGCAGTGCTGGGTGGGGAGCGCAGCTAATGCAGGTACACCGCCTCGGTACAACCATCACTGCTCTTGGCGAATGCCCGGTCTGGAACACTCGAGAGTCGGCCCTGTACTGGGAAGACATCGACGGACGGAAGATCTATCGTTTCGACCCATCCACGGGCTCCACCGACCATCGAGATCTGCCCGGGCGCCCTGGTTCGTTTGCGTGCAGCCCCTTTGCCGGAGCGCTAACCGTCGCAATGGAGACCAGCTTGGTACAGCTCGATTGGCCTACCGGCAAGGTCGAAACCCTCCTCCAGATCGAAGACTCAGAATCTGGAAACCGGCTCAATGACGGTCGATGCGACCCGTTGGGGCGTTTCGTCGTCGGCACCATGTGGCCCGATACCGACGAGCATCAGTACAACGGTTCGCTCTACCGAATCGAACACGACGGCACGGTCGCCACGCTGGAGACCGACGTCGGCGTACCGAACGGACTGGTCTTTGATCCTGAGCGGGGTCGTATGTATTGGGCTGACACCTTTCGGGCAACCATCTGGGTGTGGGACTACGACCTCGACTCCGGCGAGCGCACAAACAAACGAGTCTTCTTCGACTATCGGGCAATGGGAGCTCGCGGGCTACCCGATGGGGCGTGTCTAGATACCGAGGGCTGCTACTGGTCAGCATCGGTGCACGGATGGGCGCTCACTCGCATTACCCCAGACGGTGACATCGATCGGGTGATCGACTTGCCCGTGGCCATGCCGACCATGCCAGCCTTTGGCGGAGATGATCTCTCGACGATCTACGTGACCAGCATCAACGGGGGAGAGGTCGACGCGGATCGCAGCGCCGGCGTGCCCGCCGGAGCCACACTCGCGATCGACAGCACATTTCAGGGTGTCGAAGAACCCTGTTCGGCCATCTAGTTTCCGATCAGCACTCGCTCTTTGTGCTGCAAGCCGCGAACGGGCTGTGACGAAGTTCATGACGGGTCGTGAGCCGTTTGGCCCGCCGGTGAGCCAGGCGTCTCACACGTTGTGAACAGGCAGCAAATGAGCGCGAAACAAGACCGAAACGGGCTGTATTTTTCGTGCTTGTGAGCCGAGGTTCAACTTCAATCAGTTGACATGCACCGGGCGCAACGAAGCGGCGGGCATCACGAAGAGAAGGACCCCCCACAAATGAAGAAGCTCTCGAAGAAGCAGAACACGCAGGTGCGTATGGCTGCCCTATTGCTTTCTACCGGCCTGATCGCGGCGGCGTGCGGCGCTGACACGATCACCGCCGACGCGGCCTCTGAGAACGCTGCCGCCGAGGTCGTCGAAGATGTTGTCGAGGACGAGGCTATGGAAGACGACGAGGACGCTATGGAGGACGACGACGCCGCCATGGAGGACGACGACGACGCCATGGAAGACGACGCCATGGAGGATGACGACGACTCCGACGAGGGTCTCGCGCTCGCAGACATCTCGACCAACGTTGCTCTCGAGTTCGACGGCCTTGAGCCACTCGGTGACGGCTTCGTCTACGAGGGCTGGGTCATCATCGATGACGAGGCTGTAAGCACGGGTCGTTTCATTGTTGACGCCGACGGCAATCAGGAATACCTCACCGGATCACTCGCCGACGACGTCTCGCAAGCCTCTACCTTCGTGCTCACGATCGAGCCCGAAGAAGGCGATGACGCCGGACCGACCTCGGTTCGCCTGCTCGGCGGAGACTTTGTCGATGGAGTCGCTGACCTCTGGGTTGGACACCCCGCAGCCCTCGGCGATGCCCTCAGCACCGCATCAGGTCAGTTCGTTCTGGCTACCCCGACCACTGAGTCAACCGACGATGAGCTCTATGGAGCCTGGTTCATCGACGTTGTCGATGGTGCGCCTACCGCAGGGCTCGACCTTCCAGTCCTCTCCGAAGACTGGGTCTATGAGGGTTGGGTCGTCATCGACGGTCAGGCGGTTAGCACCGGTCGCTTCTCCGACCCAGCTGGACCCGATGACTTTGACGGCTTCGGTGGCGACGATGCTGACGCGCCGCCATTCCCTGGTGAGGACTTCATCCAGAACGCTCCAGATGGCCTCGAGTTCCCAGCCGACCTCACCGGTGCAACCGTTGTGATCAGCATCGAGCCAGCCAACGACGACAGCGCCGCCCCGTTCACCCTCAAGCCACTCCTCGCGGAGGTTCCAGCCGACGCTGAGGCCATGCAGGAAGTAGAACTGGACAGCAATCCAACGCTTACTGGTGGAGCGACCCTCGAAGGGTACTAAGCCCCGATCAGGTTCTTTGCTGAATAGATCCGCACGCAGCAGCGGTCCGTCGTTTCACGCGACGGGCCGCCGTTGCTATTTTGGGGTCTACTCGACGACGACGCCCTCCAGCTCAGAGTTCGGCGCAAAGTCATCCGACGCCAGACGCTCGAGGGTATCGACGAGAATCTGGCTAATCACGATGTTGCGATACCACTTGCGGTTCGCTGGCACCACGTACCAGGGCGCATGGGGCGTTGACGTTTCCATCACCATGTCGCCGAACGCCTCCTGGTAGTCATCCCAAAGCTTGCGCTCCTCGAGGTCACCAAACTCGAACTTCCAGTGCTTGGCCGGATTGTCGATACGGGCTTGGAGCCGCTCGCGTTGTTCATCCTTGGAGATATGAAGGAAGACCTTCACGATCGTGGTGCCCTCATCGGCGAGCATCTGCTCGAAATTGTTGATGTGGGTATAGCGCTTTCGCCAGACCTCTTCAGGAACGATGTCGCGCACCCGAACAACGAGAACGTCTTCGTAGTGGCTTCGATTGAAAACGGTGATGTCTCCAGCAGCGGGAGCGTGTTGATGAATGCGCCACAGGTAGTCGTGAGAAAGCTCTTCCGACGTCGGCTTCTTAAAGGAAGCCACGTGAACACCCTGCGGGTTGGTCTTGTCGAATACCGCCCGGATCGTGCCGTCCTTGCCGCCGGTGTCGGTGGCTTGCAGCACGAAGAGCAGTTTCTCCTTGCCATGGGCGTAGAGATGTTCTTGAAGCTCTTCTACACGGCGATTGAGTACCTTGAGGATCGGCTTCGCGTCGTCTTTGGACAAGCCGCCGTCGGCATTCTGATCGATACTGTCGAGGCCCGAAAACGTTGCAGGATCGACTCGGTAGGCGTCATAGGAAACTGGAGAGACCATGGTGTGGAGTCTGCTTGGGACGCGCTACCCGTGGCAAGCCCAACGTTCGGCTCGCCCCGCAAGTAACCGACGAGTAAGTTCGCGATATGCAGTTCGCCTTCACTGAAGAACAAGACCAGCTCCGCGCATTCGTTCGACAGTTCCTCGAAGAGAAGTCATCTGAGGCGACGGTCCGCGAACTCATGGAGACCGAGTCCGGCTACGACGAAGCGGTGTGGGCCCAGATGGCCGAGCAGCTCGGCCTACAAAGCCTGATCATTCCCGAGCAATACGGTGGCCAAGGCTTCACCTGGGTCGAGATGGTGGTCGTTCTCGAAGAGATGGGCCGTGCGTTGCTGTGCGCTCCGTTCTTCTCCAGCGCCATTCTCGCCACCTCTGCCTTGATCGAAAGCGGCGACGCTGACGCTGCAAGCGACTACCTACCCCAGCTCGCCAGCGGTGAATTGATCGCAACCGTCGCGTTGACCGAGGAAAACGGAAGATGGGACGAGGCAGGGATCACGGCGACTGCTACCGCAGACGGTGACTCGTGGACCCTGGACGGTGGAAAGCACTATGTGCTCGACGGACACACGGCGGGCCTTCTCATCGTCGCAGCCAGAACGGCCGCTGGCGTTTCCCTCTTCGCGATAGACGGCGACGCAGCTGGCCTCGAACGGACCCCACTGTCGACGATGGATCAAACCCGCAAACAGGCCAAGATCACTCTCTCGTCCACGCCTGGTCGCCTTATCGGCACCGACGGCGCCGGCTGGGACACGCTGGTCAAAGTGCTCGACCGGGCAGCGGTCGCGCTCGCCGCCGAGCAGGTAGGCGGTGCCCAAATGGTGCTCGATATGGCGGTCCAATACGCGAAGGACCGAGTCCAGTTCGGGCGACCGATCGGTTCGTTCCAAGCAATCAAGCACAAATGCGCCGACATGTTACTAGAGGTCGAATCGGCAAAGTCCGCTGCGTACTACGCCGCATGGTGCGCAGCCGAGGACAACGACGAGCTTCCGGCAATGGCGAGCCTCGCCAAGAGTTACTGCTCCGAAGCCTATTTCCACGCCGCATCGGAGAACATCCAGATTCACGGCGGCATCGGGTTCACCTGGGAGCACCCAGCCCACCTCTACTTCAAACGAGCCAAGAGCTCAGAGCTGCTCTTCGGCGACCCGACCTACCATCGAGAACTCCTCGCGCAACGAATCGGGTTGTGATCTGCAAAGCGGCAGCGACTCCGTCGCGATTTTGCCGCTTCGCAGATCACATTGTTTTCGCCGCAAT
>CAYTUB010000059.1:0-9566 GCA_964441145.1 uncultured Acidimicrobiales bacterium | reverse complement strand
CGTGCCTTCGCTTCGCTCTGGGCACTCTGCGGATTTCGGGGCGGGCGTCGGCTTGCGTTTTCGCCGCAATCGTGCCTTCGCTTCGCTCTGGGCACTCTGCGGATTTCGGGGCGGGCGTCGGCTTGGTCAGCCCCTTGGCGAGCAACTCGATGGAACCCGCAGGGTTCCCAGGGAGCGAAGCGAACGACGGGCTCAGGTGGGCGCTGGGCGGGGGGTAGTGCGAACATAGGCCATTAGTCTTAATTTCGTAGGAAGATTTGCCCCCGCACACCTGGGGTAACTCGGGTACTATCGCGGTAAGCCGATTTGGGTTGAAAGAGGATGCGCACGGTATGAATTACTTCGCTGATGTGGCGGTTGAGGCTGCGACGCTTGCAGGAAAGCACCTAGTTGGGAACTTCCGGAGCCATCACGCCTCTGTATTTGGGGCCGACATCATGTCGGTTGGCAATCGCAGTTTGTCGAAGGAAGTGACGTCGCGTAGCGACCATGAAGCCGATGAGATCATCATTGGGCACCTGACCGATCGCTGCCCAGAGCACAACCTTCTCACCGAAGAGACCGGCCTCGTCGACCGAGGAAGCGATTACACCTGGATCATCGACCCGCTCGATGGCAGCAGCAACTTCCTCAACCACAATCCATTCTTCGCGGTATCGATCGCTCTGGCCTACAAGAACGAGCCGATCACGGGCGTTATCTTTGCGCCCTACATCGAAGAAATGGTCGTTGCCCGCAAAGACCACGGTTGCACAATCAACGGACGACCTGTTCACGTTTCCGATACCGCCGAACTCCCGAAGACTTACATCGTTGGCTGTCCAGGCGGCGAGAAGAGCAACAAGCGCTTCGCCGAACTCGAGTACAACCTGCACAAGCAGAACAAAGACTTCCGCAAGATCGGCTCGGCAGCTATCGAGGCGTACATGGTCGCCGCAGGGCGAGTGGACGCTTTCACGACCCTGTCCATTTCACCGTGGGACGTCGCCGCTGGAGTCCTTTGCGCCCAAGAGGCAGGCGGCCGAGTAAGTGACTTCCACGGTCAGCCATGGAACCTCGAAAAGACCGACCTCTTGATCTCCAACGCGCACATCCATGATGCGATCTTGGAAGAGATCGAAAAGGCAGGCGTCTCTACACCGGTGGTAGAAACCAACTGATGAGCGATTCGCAATACCGGATTCTCGATCGCGAGAGTTTGCCTGAATATCTCAGTGGCATCCCGGCGGCGCTATCGGTACTCAGCGATGGTCAATCCATCACGTCATCCGATATCGACATCGTCGAGATCGGCGATGGCAACCTCAACTTCGTCTACCGCGTCACAAGCCAGGCTGATCCAGCACGATCGGTAATCGTGAAACAGGCCGTTCCGTACTTGCGCATGGTTGGTGAAGAGTGGCCATTGAGCCGCGACCGCATGACCTTTGAGATACGCGCCCTGCAGATCTACAACGACGTCGTCCCCGACCTGGTGCCAACGATCTTTCACGCCGACGAAGAGATGAGCACGCTCATCATGCAGTGTCTCGATGATCACATCATCTTGCGACAAGGGATGATCGATGGCATCTACTACCCGCAGGTGGCAGAAGATATCGGCAAGTTTCTCGCCGAGACTCTCTTCCGCACGAGCGCATGGTCGATGCCAAGTGAAGAGCGCCGCAAACTCATGGATCGCTTCACCCTCAACGCGGAACTGTGCAAACTCACCGAAGAGTTTATTTTCACCTTCCCGTACATGGACCACGAGTCGAACTATTCAAACCCCGCTACCGATGCGTGGGCTCGCGAAAACATCCATACAGACAGCCAGTACAAACTCGATGTTCTCGAATTCAAGGACCTCTTCGTCGCAAAGACCGATGCCCTCCTTCACGCCGATCTCCACACAGGCTCGCTCATGGTCAACGAGACCGAGAGCTACGTAATCGACATGGAGTTCGCCTACTTCGGGCCGTTTGGATTCGACGTCGGCAAAATCATCTCGAACTTCTTGCTCGCCGCAACGTCGCACTTCGAGCTCGATGGGGGAGCCGAGTACCGCACGTGGCTCATCGATCAGATCGCCGTCCTCTGGAATACCTTCCATGACCGCTTTCTCGAGCTGTGGCGCGAATCGGGGCAGTCCACGATGCTCGTCGATGGTCTCCTCACCGATGCCGAGTTCGACCAGCTCGCCGAACGGTTCATGCTCGATCTCCTCCGGGAGTCCGCCGGGTTCTGCGCCTGCTCGATGGCCCGTCGCACCGTCGGGATCGCCGGGGTGGCCGACATTCGCGACATCGAAGACGTCGATCGACGTTCAACGCTGGAAATCACAAATCTCGAGTTGAGCAAGCAGGTGATGGCGCAGCGCCACGAGCTCTCTTCTATTGCTGACTTGCAGTCCCTCGCCCGGGACTTCTACGACTCACGAAACCTCTAGGGGGCATTACATGTCGGATCAATTGATTGGGATCATTCCCGCCGCCGGTAGCGGTATCCGTGCTCGTCCATATACCTATGAACTGCACAAGGGCATGTTTCTCATTGATGGCAAGCCAAACATCCAACGCCATGTAGAGCTCATGCGAGACGAGATGGGGATCGAAGAGATCATCATCGTCCTTGGGTACATGGGGGAGACCATCACGGAGTTCTTCGGCGATGGAACCGAGTTCGGCGTGCGGATTACCTATGTCGAGAATCAGCACCTCGACAAGGGTTGGGCGTGGTCGGTTCTCTTAGCCAAGCCATATATGGCCGGACGTAAGGGCCTTGTCCTGTTGGCCGACGAGTTCTATCTCAACAGCAACTTGGGCGAGATCTCTGACGCTGACGGAGACTTCAGCGTGATTGTGCCGGTCATGCCCGTCGACAACCCTGACCTGATCAAAAAGAACTTTTCGGTGGAACGCGATGGCGCTCGAATCATTCGATTGGTAGAGAACCCCGTCTCCACGCCTAACGATCTGCTTGGGATGGCGGCGTTCCTCATACAGCCCGACGTGCTTGTCGAACTTGAACAGGCTTTCGAGGGCGGACGTTCTTCACTCGATTTCGTCACCTTTGTCGATGACCTGATTCGCAGCGGTCACACCGTTGGCGCACTCGACCTCAGTGGGGAGTACATCAACCTCAATGATGTCGCCAGCCTTGAGGCAGCACAGGATGTGGCGATTCGCAGTCGCCTATCAGCCAGCGATAGCTAGCTCTGCTGGGTCATCTCCTGTGCAGTGTCATTAAGGTGGGAGCGTGATTTGGCTCGCCCTTGTCGTCGGCGCCGTTCTTGTTATCGGGATCGCTGTTTTTGCCGTCGCTCGAGTCTCGGTTGAGCTCGAAGGCACCATGGCGCCAGCTCTCTTGGAGATCGATGACGCGGTCGAAGTGGTGGCCGAGGTCATTCCCTTTGAGGTGAGCGCTGTTGTTAGCCATGAAGACGTCGACGAGATAATTCGATGGGTGCTCGATTGGTTTGATCGGCTTGGACTCGTGAGCGACTTTGGCGAAGAGATGGGCGGTGATTGGGTCGTCGAGGATCAGGTAGTTGTAGATGAGATCGGCGTGGTCGACTATGCCGTTGCGCGCGGAGTGGACGATCGCCCAGACCTCGAATCGGTGCACGTCACGGTCATCGTCGATGCCTTTGTGAACTACCTCCGCGATATCGGCGCCGTCGGCGATGAGGTACAGTGAGATCACCAAAGAGAGGAGGTGGTCCCAATCAACGATAATGATTTAGGAACCTTGGAGGTGTCTGACCGTTAGGTCGGGCCCGCTGGACCACTGGCGAGAGTTGACTCGCTGCCTGTACTACAGACAGTGTCAGACACCGCCGAACACGAACCGTCGGACGTTGTTCCACCCGGCCCATCGCACGCCAACTCTTGGCTAGCGTGAAAGGTCGTTCGGTTTTTCCAGCGAATACGAGCTGTTTCGACAGCCAATACGGGGAGGGCAAAGGCCCTCCCCGTATTACTTTTTCGCTGCTCTAGACTGAGCCGATGCAGCGACCCAAGGCCTACAGCGAATTCCGGTTTCTCGGCGACAAACGCACTCAGCGGGTGTACGACCTTGACCTGCAATACCCCGAGGCGCTGATCGAGGAGCTCGTAGCAAGCGAACAGGTGGCCACGTTTGGCCCCGACACCCTTCCTGAAGCTCGAAATCGGGGCTACCGTCCAGCCCGATCGGCCGTGTCTGGGAGCTGATCCGGTTTGAACCACGCAACGGTTGAACGCATTGAGATAGCGGGACCGGTCGGGACTCTCGACGCCCATCTGGCAGTTCCGTCGCCCATGCCAGCGAATGGTCGTCCGGGCATTGTGGTGGCACCCGGGTTTCCTTCCGACCCGGGAGGTGGTGCGAACTCTTTCCGAACCTTTCCGGGTTTGGTGGAACGGCTGGCAACCGATGCACGGCTCATTTCCTTAACCGTCGCCTTCCGCGGGCTCTCGAACTCTGACGGACACTTCTCTCTCTCGGGCTGGCGAGCAGATCTATCGACGGCCCTCGACCGGATACGCACCGTTCCAGGCTTCGATGGCAACCTTTGGCTGATGGGCTTTGGGACAGGCGGGGCAATTGCCGTCGACCTCGGCGCCCACAGCGACGATGTCTGTGGTGTGATCGCATGCGCTGCACCAGCAGACTTCCAGGACTGGGCATCTCGTCCTCGCGAACTGCTCTCGCACGCGCGGCGATGCGGGGCAATTGGGGACCCGTCCTTCCCTGGGAACTTCTCCCACTGGGCCAAGGAGTTGCAGGGGATATCCACCGTGAACTCGGCGGCGACTCTCGCTGATCGTGGCAAGAAATTGATGGTGCTTCACGGCGGTAACGACGACGCTGTTCCCCCTCTCGACGCCCGAGCCATCGCCGATGCCCATGGACATGCCGAACTGCGCATTATCGATGGGGCGCGGCACCATCTTCGTCACGACCCACGTGCAATGGCGACCGCGATCGGGTTCTTGGACCGCCGTGGACTGCCTGCCCAGGTCTCTCGCGACAGTTAGTCGCGATTTCTACTTGTTCGAGCCGTAACCGTAGCCATAGCCGTAGCCGCCGTCTGCTTCGTCGGCGCCGTTTAGCACCGTGCCAAGCGGCCGGGTTTGGGCTCGTGCGAGCAGCTCCATCGCCTGATCGACTTCCTTGGCGTTGGTTTGACCGCGCATCGCCGCCAGCAAGGTCGCATCAGCAATGCGAGCTAACGGCAAGGTGTCGGCGACTGGACGCAACGGTGGCGAGTCGATGATCACCAGGTCAAACGCGTACGTCAGCTTTTCGATGAACTCCTGAGCGGGAACAGATCGCAGGAGATCAGCTGGGGAAGATCCGCTCGAACCAGCCGGCAAGATGGAGAGGAGACCTTCGCCCGAGGCCTCTTCGGAGACGATCTCGGCAGTTCCAATTTGCGCGAGCTGTTCGGCGAGGCCATCCCTGTTCTCAACACCAAACAATTGGTGCTGCGTCGGGTTGTGCATATCGGCATCGATGATCAACACGTTGGCACCAGATCGAGCGAAAGAAATGGCCAAGTGGGCGGCGACGGTGGACTTGCCCTCCGTGGCATTTGCTGAGGTGACAAGGATCGAACGGATCTCTGTTCCTGCCGCCTGGCCAAGCTCGATCGCGGACCGAAGAGATCTAAACGACTCGGTGAACGCTCCGCTACGGCTCGTGACGAGCTTGCGGACCTTACGGTTGTTGAAGCGGCCGTTTTGCGAGGGAGGTATCACCCCGACGACGGCCACGCCATCGGCTGCGACCTCGAGGTCTTTCTTGGTCAAGATGGCGTCGTCGAGCGTCTCTAGTACGAGCGCAGCGCCAAGACCAAGGATGAGACCGGCGATGATCGCCAGCGCAATATTGCGAGTCCACGACGGGGCAAATGGGTTCGCGGGCGCTTGCGCCGCATTGAGAATCCCAACCGACGTGCTGGTGTTGAGTTGGCTAAGTACATCGATCTCGTTCAGCTGGCCGCGCAGGCGGCTCTCTTCGGCCGCCAGGGTATCGAGCTGGATTTGCACACTCTGCGGGTCAGTCGTGGTCACGAGCTCACGATCGAGAACCAGACGCTCCTCGCTGATGGCCCCCAGACGCTCGTTGATCACGTCAACGGCAGCAATGAAGCGTTCGCCCGATGCGATCGAGCGTTCGGTCACATAGGCATTTGCAAAGGTGTTGGCGATGTCAGCGGCAATTTCTGGGTCAGCATTGGTGACGGTGAACGACAAGATGTCCGATGAACCGGAAGCGGAAATGTTCGCGCGGACATCGCTGCCAAAGTCTTCCGTGGCACGCTCTCGCACACGATCGCTCTCCGCGAATTCGACTTCGTTGTTGAGGTTTCGGTCGCGAACGTTGCTCGACACATTCTGATCGTCGTCGAGAAGCCCTGACCCCGATGATGCATCGACGGCCACTCGCGCTGACGCGCGAAAAAGCGGAGTTTGCAGAGCGGAAGCCGCAATCGCGACGGCAATCGCAATGACCGCAACCGCGGCGATCAGCAGCTTTCGACGTCTAACAATGTCGAGATAGTCGTTCAGTTGAAGTTCAGTGACCGAGTCAGCCATATGCGCCCAGGTTCTCCTTGTTCATTCCACCCAAGAATAGTCGCTGGGCCTTGGGGTACGCAGGGCAATACAGCCCTGCCTAAGTGGTGTGGAAGACCTATGGATCGGCCACCCCGATACCGTACTCTGGAGTCGTCTCCGGTGTACAACACGTTGTCCATCTTGCCCGGCGCACGTCGTGCCTTGGATAGGTGGTTTCGCGTGTGACGATCGAGGATTAGCGTAGTCGTTGCAATCCCAATTAAAGGAACGAAAATAGTGGCCAAGGTACTGGTAGCCGGCGGTGGCGGATTCATTGGAGGGCATCTCGTCGCGAGCTTGCTCGAAGATGGCCTCGAGGTCCGATCCGTTGATGTGAAGCCAACAAGTGAGTGGTATCAGATCCACGATGGCGTCGAGAACGTCGTTGCCGACCTGTCCGAGAAGCAGGCGGCTATCGATGCCGTCGACGGCGTCTCGATTGTGTACAACCTTGCTGCCGACATGGGCGGCATGGGCTTCATCGAGAACAACCGTGCGCTTTGTATGCTTAGCGTTCTCATCAACACCCATCTGTTGATGGCAGCCAACGACGCCGATGTCACGCAGTTCTTCTATGCCTCTTCTGCGTGCGTCTACGCAGCGGGCAAACAAACCGACCCGAACGTGACCGCACTCGCTGAGGCCGACGCATACCCGGCTATGCCAGAGGATGGTTATGGTTGGGAAAAGCTCTTTAGCGAGCGGATGTCTCGCCATTACTACGAAGACTTCGGTCTCGAAACTCGCGTGGGCCGGTATCACAACGTGTACGGACCGGAAGGCACCTGGACGGGCGGTCGCGAAAAGGCGCCCGCTGCGATTTCTCGTAAGGTCGTCGAGGCTGTGCGAAGCGGCAATCACACGATCGATGTTTGGGGCGACGGTCTCCAAACGAGAAGCTTTATGTACGTCGACGATTGTGTGTATGGCACCAAGGCGCTTCTGAACAGCGACTTCCGGGATCCTTTAAACATTGGTTCGGCCGAGTTGATCAGCATCAACGGACTGGTCGACCTCATCGCCGATATCGCGGGTATCACCGTAGAGCGAGTACATGACCTCAGCGCCCCTCAAGGTGTTCGTGGCCGAAATAGCGACAACACTTTGATCAATGAAGTCCTGGGTTGGGAACCTTCCATAACGCTTCGTGAGGGACTTGAGAAGACTTACGCCTGGATCTACGACGAGGTCGTTGCAGCCGGTGGCTGATGAAGTAGAGACGCTTGATCCACCGCGTGTGGATGTTCTCGGCGTCCACGTCAGCGCGGCGAATATCCCGTTGGCGGTTAAACGAATCGGCGAGTTCATTCGCTCTAGGCAACAGACTCACGTCTGCATCACCAGCGTCCATGGAATCGTGGAATCGATGAAGGACCCGGCGCTACGGGAGATCCACAACACCTCTGGGCTGACGAGCACCGATGGGATGCCGCTTGTGTGGTCGGCGCGCTACGCGGGCCATGACGCTGAACGCGTGTACGGCCCGGACCTAACGTTGGCACTGTGTGAGCGCGCTGCCGCCGAAGGCTGGACGTCGTATTTTTACGGTGCAGCACCCGGGGTAGCCGACGAACTAGCCAAAAACCTTGCTGAATGGTTTCCCGGCTTTAAGACCGTGGGAACAATGTCACCTCCGTTTCGCCCGCTGACAGATGACGAAGTGATCGAAATCGACGCGGAAATCAACGCAGCAAAGCCCGACATTGTCTGGGTCGGCCTGAGCACTCCAAAACAGGAGCGCTGGATGGCAGCGCATCGAGATGCCCTCGACGCTCCAGTTCTGATTGGTGTCGGCGCGGCCTTCGACTTTCACGCTGGCAACCTTCGCCAAGCCCCTGACCGACTGCAAAAGATGGGTCTGGAGTGGCTATTCCGGTTAGCCGTTGAGCCCAAACGCCTCTGGCGGCGCTATCTGGTGCAATATCCGCCGTTTGTTTGGAACATCCTTCGGAACCCGCCAAAGACCGTTGATAACTAGCCAGCGCTAGTTATCCCGAGAGCGGGAGCTGATCTCCTCGACCATCTCGGTCATGATGTCTTCGAGCGAATACGACAGCTCCCATTGGGGATAGTGCTCCTCGAATCGGCGGGTATCACTTACGTACCAACGGTGGTCACCGATCCGTTCGTCATCGGAGTACGTCCAATCGAGTGTTCGTCCAGACAATGACTCGGCGAGCGCAATCGCTTCTTTCATCGAGCAGTTGACCTTTCGGCCACCACCAATGTTGTACACCTCGCCAATCCTTGGTGACTTGTAGAAGTGGTCGAAAGCGCTGATGAGATCGAAGGCATGGATGTTGTCGCGAACCTGTTTCCCCTCGTGGCCAAACACGGTGTACGGGCGTCCCGCAACAACGCACTTCACCAAATACGCCAAGAAGCCATGTAGCTCGGCTCCCGCGTGATCAGGGCCTGTGAGGCACCCACCGCGGAACGCCGCGGTGTGCATGCCGAAGTAGCGTCCGTATTCCTGCACGAGTGCGTCGGCCGCCAGCTTTGAAACGCCGAAGAGGCTGTGGGTGGAGTGGTCGACAGACATGTCCTCGGGAATCCCATGCTCGGCCCACGGGTGCTCGGGGTCGAGTTCCCAACGTGTGTCGAGCTCGATAAGCGGGAGTGAGTTCGGAGTGTCTCCGTACACCTTGTTGGTCGAGGTGAAGATGAACGCGGCGTCCGGTGCTTGCGTCCGGGTCGCCTCGAGCAGGTTCAGCGTGCCGGTCGCGTTGATTCCGAAGTCGGTATGAGGATCGCTTGCCGCCCAATCATGGGACGGTTGCGCCGCAGTGTGGACAACGAGCGAAATGTCGCTGCCGTACTCGGCGAACAGTGCCTCGACAGAGGCGCGTTCGCGGATGTCGATCGCAGCGTGGTGATAGTTCTCTACTGTCCGCGATAGATCACTGGTAACCCACTCGGTCGAGGCTTCGGGCCCGAAGAACTCGGCTCGCATGTTGTTGTCGATGCCAACGATGGCGTCAG
>CAYTUB010000058.1:0-17119 GCA_964441145.1 uncultured Acidimicrobiales bacterium | reverse complement strand
CTCACCTGGCTGCTGCGCTTGTACGTATCGGCGGACTGTAAAGTTACGTACTGTCATGGGAAATACGAATGCTTCGACACCGGAGCCTGAATCGGGAACAACCGACCGATTGCATGAGCTTGATGCGCCGCCGTGGTTGCGAGTGGAAAGCACGATCTTGGCCGCCGCCAGCGACATCCGTCGCATGTATGACGAACGGTTCGATGGGATCGACCTCACCCTAAGTTTGGCGAGCCTGTTGTGCTACCTCGGCGACTACGGCCCGGTTTCGCAAACACGGGCCGCCGACCATCTTCGCCAAGGGCGCGCCGTTACCGGGACGCAGATCGATCGACTCGAGGAACGTGGCCTCATCGAGCGGGTTGGCGATCCCAACGATCGCCGCGTGTGGTTAGTGAAACTGACAGATGCTGGCGAACGACTCGCGGCGGAAGCTATCGAGATCGACGTAGTCGTTCGGGGCGAGTTACGCGCGGGGATCGCCCGTGAAGATCGCCAAGCCCTCGCCGACATCCTCGTGCGCCTGCAACACAACATCTCGGCTGCTTCCGACAGCCATACATAGTCGCCGCCATTCCCGTACCAACGTCGGCGGCTACTGGTAAGGCAAGAGGGCGAGTCCAAGCCAGAAACTCTCGATCTGGGCAACCAATTGGTCGAGGTCAGCAAGACGAGCGGGTTTGGTCACGAAAGCGTTGGCTCCAGCCACGTAGACCTCGGTGACTTCACGCCGATACGAAGAGCTCGTTAGCACCACAACCACGACATGCGGGAACACATCCCCGTTTCGAAGTTGAGTGAGGATGTCGAGGCCCGACATACCTGGAAGATTTAAGTCGAGAAGAACGAGATCGGGCGGCTCCTGCTTCGACGCCACTTCCGACATATGCGCCATAAAAGCCGGACCTGAGGAACACGCCACCACCTCAAATCCAAGGGTCCCGCGCTCGAAGGCTTTACGCATGAACAACACATCGGCGCCCTCGTCTTCAACAAGGACGATTCGAACTGGGCGATCAGGCAACATCGGCGCTCGGTTCGACCGGCAATGTGATGGTCATGGTTGTCCCGCTGTCAGGATCGGATTCCAAGTCGATCTCGCCGTCGTGGCTCTCGACGAGCTTCTTGACCAACGCAAGACCCACACCGGTCCCTGGGCCTTCCTCCGATAGACGACTAAAGAGTCGAAACACCTGTTCTTGGTGCTCCGGAGCAATTCCCGAACCGTTGTCGCGTACCTGCACCGCCACTAGCGATCCACGCCGAACACTGTCGATCTCTACTCGCGGGTCACGATCGGGGTGCCGGTACTTAAGCGCGTTGCTGAGCAAATTTTGGAAGATCCGATCCATCGCAATCGGATCGATGGCTGCCGAGCCGAGATCGCCAATGACGACCTCGGCGTTCAAATCGTGGATCTGCTCGTCGAAGTCGCGAGCCGCTCGATCGGCGATCGGCGTCAGATCGACAGCAGTGGCCGCGTGCTGTGGCACGCTCGCTCGGGCGTGCTCAAGCAGATTGTCCATCGTCAAACACATGCGTTCGTAGCCATCGACGATGCGCTCGGCGTAGTCCGTGAGCTCCGTTGGTGCTGTGTCGTCCTCGGCCTCGCGCAAGATCAGTTCCGCGTACCCACCAATCGCCCGAAGGGGCGTGCGTAAATCATGCGCAGTGGCGTACGCATACTCTTCGAGATCGGCGTTTGAGCGAGCCAGTTCGTCGACAGTGTGAGCCAATCGCTCCCGAGTTTCATCGCGTTCCTCGGCGCGAGCGACGGCGGTGCTCAGGGCCTCTTCTGCGAGCGTGCGTTCCCGGCGGTACCGATTATTGACGACAAAGCCGCCCACGGCGAGAAGCAGCACCGACGCGGCACCACCAATTGCACTGATCGCCAACGACGTAAGTTGCTCGTCACGGACGCGAGATAAGAAGTCGTCGTCAGGCGCGGTCACCGCTACGACCCAATCGGGATTGTTCGCCAGTGACGTGACCGCGAATTGGTAGTCCTCTCCATCGACGGTTCCACCAAGCAGTTCGTTCAGGGGTTCACCGTCGCGCTGAGCAACCAAGTCGGAGACAAACCGGACGGGCGGGTCGTCGAGGTCACTGGCATTAGCCAGCTCATTGTTGTCTGTAACTTGCCCCGCGCCTGGGTACGCGACCACACTGCGCTGCCTGTCAAGGATGAAGGATTCCCCGTTGAGTGAGGCCTGTCGTTCATCCATAAACGCCGAGAGCGAGTCCAGTCGAATGTCGATGCCGACCACTACCTCTTCACCAGCGCGTACGCCGCTCCCGGTGGGAACCGCCTGAGCTCGAGTCACGCCCGGGAGCCCACTGCTGAAGAAGACGTAGGGAGACGTCCACACACCTGCCCCATCGGCCTCAACGGCAAGATCGAACCACGGACGGGTTCGAGGGTCGAATGGGTCTTGAGGGTCGATCTCTGAAGCGAGTTCCAGGTGATCCTCATCGTGATCAGAATTGGATACCGTGCGTCGGCCATCAGCACCGAAAGTGATCTCTTTGGTGCGGTAACCCCCATCGTCGTTTCGAATCACGTACGTGAACGAACCGTCGCTCCGACCGACGAAGATTCCATCGAAAGAGTCGTTCACCCGCAACACATCGAAGAAGAACTCATCGGTCGGGATCCCGCCTTCTTCGTCGAGACGGCCCTGCTGCAGCAGCCGCGCGATCTCTTCGGCGGAACGTTCAGCGGGGGCAAGAAAGCTCTCCGTGTGTGCAACGGTCTCAAAGGACACCGCCTCGATAACCCCACGCATGTCAGCAACGATGGCGTCCTCGCTTGACAGACGAAAGGACAACAACACGCTCAACAACACGATGAACGTCGAAACAGCAATGCCGATTGACAACAGCACTCGCGCAACGGACCGGCGCCCCCCTGCCTCGCCCGAGACGATCGCGTCCGCGACGGGATCAGATGTCATCTTTTTGCGCGAAGTCTTCTAGGCGCTGATTCAGATCTACGGAGAGAGCGGCCAGCTGCCGTGAGATCTCCTCGAGTGAGTCGAGGTCTAGCTCTTTACGTTCGAGTAGTTCACGGAACAGATCGGAAAGGATCGCTATCCCGCGCGCCGGAGACGAAAGATCGTGCGCTACCTCAGATTGGAGCGTGCGGTACAGGATGAGGCGCTCAGCGTCATCTCGATTGGAAAGGGTTGCCGGTTGACCGTTTTCCATATGCTCCCGCCTGATGTGCAAACCAACGTAATGATCGTAGTGGAGCACGTTCATGGCGGATTGCATGACCACCAGTTCTTTTCGGAAAACCCATGGGGACATGGTCTAGAGTCTCCTCTGTGACCAAACCAAAACTCATTCTTGTTCGCCACGGAGAGACAGAGTGGAGCCGTACTGGCAAACACACCGGCCGCACCGACATTGATTTGACCGACCGAGGACGAAACGAAGCCGAGCTCGTCGCTCCCACCCTCAAGGGATGGGACTTCGCCCACGTGTACTCGTCTCCTCTATCGCGGGCTTTAGACACCGCAAAATTGGCGACGCTCGGCAACGGCGAACTCATCGTCGACGACATCTTCATGGAGTGGGACTACGGAATCTACGAAGGTCGAACCAACACCGAGATCCAAGAAGCAGAGCCAGGCTGGTCGAAGTGGGTGGGAGCCATCGAGAACGGCGAGACCGCCCACGAAGTTGGCGTCCGAGCCGACCAAGCGATCGAACGACTCCTTTCAGGGGCAGCCGATGGCTCGGTTCTACTCTTCGCCCATGGGCACTTTCTCGCGATCTTCATTGCACGATGGCTCGGTCTCGACGCCACGGAGGGCAAGCGGTTCATTATGCAAACTGCGACCGTCACTCAGCTCGGAACCAAACGCGGCGATCACGTGCTCAAAACGCTCAACCACCGTTGTGGATCAGTACTCGAACCATAAACAACAAACGCGAGAACACCGGGCAGAAACCATGTTTTTTCGCGAAATCGACGCATAATCAACGAGCACGTAAAGCACCCCCAATTTTTGCCCATTTAGGATCGTTGCGGTCGATGCCTCGTGTGCGAAGATATCCCGCAATGAGAGGCACGCATGACCGGCAATAACCACTTTGCATTCAACGACGTCGGCGTAGTCTCGCTGGCAGCGGTCGATGCCGACGAAGTGGTCACCTCGACGAGTATCGACGCTCGACTCGAACCGTTCTACTCCCGCACCGGCGCAGAACCTGGCCTCCTCGAGTCGTTGGCTGGTATCCGCGAACGCCGCATGTGGGCCGAAGGTGTCTCGTTCATGGATGCGGCAGCAAAGGCCGGCGAGCTCGCGCTGATTAGGTCGGGGATCGATGCCAGTCGAATTGGCTTGATGGTCGACTCCAGTGTGTGCCGCGAGCGTTTGGAGCCATCGAGCGCAGTGGCGGTTCACGACATGCTCGGACTCCCTTCGAATTGCCTGAACTTCGACGTATCCAATGCGTGCTTGGGGTTCCTCAACGGGATGCACCTCGCAGCCACGATGATCGAAGCGGGCCAGATCGACTACGCGCTCATCGTCGATGGTGAAGACGTTCGCCAGATCCAAAACACCACCATCGACCGGTTGAACCAACCCGAAGCCGAAATCGGTGACCTCTTTGCCAACTTTGCGACACTGACCTTGGGCGGCGGTTCAGCCGCGATGGTGTTGGGACGACACAGCGAAAATCCAGGAAGCCACCTGTTCAAGGGCGGCTTCTTTCGCGCAGCGACTCAGTACAACCATCTCTGCGTCGGCTCGCTCGACGGCATGAACACCGACACCCGCGGACTGCTCCAAGCGGGCAACGAGACAGCCAAGCTTGCTTGGGACGACGCCGGAGACCAAAAAGAAGGATGGTTCGACATGTCGCATTACATCCTTCACCAAGTCTCCGAGGTGCATACCAACGCCGTCGTCGACACGCTCGGCATCGACGGCGAACGCGTGCCACGGAGCTTTATCAACTACGGCAATATTGGGCCTGCTGCCATCCCGGTAACCCTCAACAGCGTCCAGGACGAACTCCAAACCGGTGACGGTGTCATGCTGATGGGCATGGGATCGGGTCTCAACACCGCCTTCTTCGAAATTCAGTGGTAGCGGCGGGGTCTGTCGAGCCAGCTCGGCTGCCGCCCCCCGACCTCGACGCGCTCCAACCAACCTGGTCCCGACTCGTCACCGCAACCTGTACCGATGGTGAACGCACCTTTCACGTACTCGACTCGGCACCCGACGCTGACCCGAGCGTTCCAACGGTGCTGTGCGTCCACGGCAACCCGAGCTGGTCGTATCTCTGGCGACGGATGTTCGTTGCTGATTCGCCGTTTCGGTTCGTGGCTCTCGATCACCTCGACATGGGTTACTCCGAGCGGACGGGGACCATTCGCCGTCTCGCCGACCGCGTCGCCGACCTCTCGGCACTCACCGAAGCGATGGGGATCACAGGTCAGGTCATCACGCTCGCGCACGACTGGGGCGGTCCAATCTCGGTGGGTTGGGCGCTAGCGAATCGAAGTCAGCTATCGGGCATGATCTTGTGCAACACCGCGGTTCATCAGCCCGAGAAGGCCACAGCACCGAGCATCATTCGTACGACCCGAACTCGCGGGCTTCTCGGTCGAGCAACCGTCGACACGACAGCTTTCATTACCGGAGCGTTCGAGATGTCGCGACCTCGAACTCCGCCACATATCCGAAAGGGATTCCTCGCTCCCTACGACCGACCTGACCGTCGTGTGGCCATCAAGACGTTCGTCGAGGACATCCCTCTCGAGCACGACCATCCCTCTCGAGAGACCCTCGACAACATCGCCGACGGGTTGACCGAACTTTCCGACATTCCGTCGCTGCTCTTGTGGGGCGCCAAAGATCCGGTTTTCTCCGACCTCTACCTTCACGACCTCGAAGAGCGCTTGCCCCATGCCGATGTGCATCGCTGGCCCAATGCCGGGCACTTCGTAACCGAGGACGCCCCGACCGACGAAGCCATCCTCGCCTGGCTCGATGATCTGGGGTCTACATCACCGGCCCCCGAGGTTAGAGATCTGACCCCCACGACGCTGCTCGCTGCTGCTGGGGAGCCGGACCGGGCCGACACCACAGCGATCGTCGAGATGACCGGCGACGGCGCGTCGATCTCTTTTGCCGAGTTCGCCTCCCGTGTCGACGAAACCGCATCCGGGCTCATAGGCGCGGGTGTCGCACACGGCGACCGCGTGGCCGTGATGATTCCACCCGGCATCGACCTAGCCGTCGCTGTCTACGGGGCGTGGCGAGCGGGAGCGGTTGCGGTGTTGGTCGACGGCGCATTGACTCCCCCGCAGATGACTGCGGCGTTGCGTTCAGCAAACCCGGCATGGCTCGTGGGGATCACCCGCGCGCTCGCTGCATCGCGAGCGCTGCGGTGGCCCGGCACCACCATTTCGCCCACTCCCCTTTCGGCCGCCCAACAGCGGGCGCTCGCAACGACAACCGACCTTCAGACCCTGGCCGCAGCGCACGCTCAAGATTCGCTTCCTCCTTTGCCCACGCAATCCGACCAAGCGGCGATCGTGTTCACGTCGGGTTCCACCGGCCCATCCAAAGGTGTGCGGTACACCCACGCCCAAATCGGGGCACAGCGCGACAAGATGCGTGCGCAATACGAGATCACCGATACTGACCGACTCGTGGCCGCCTTTGCGCCCTTCGCGCTCTATGGCCCGATGCTCGGCATTACCTCCGTCGTTCCAGACATGGATGTCAGCGCGCCCGCCACACTCGACGCCCCAAACCTCGCGTCGGCGGTTGCTGCCGTGGATGCAACCATGGTGTTCGCGTCACCGGCCGCTCTCGAAAACATCATCCGCACCGTAGCGACACAGAGCTCACTCGACGGAGTGCGGCTTCTACTCAGCGCAGGTGCTCCGGTTCGTGTCTCGCTACTGCAGGCAATGCGCGACGTGCTTCCCAACGCTGTTGCCCATACTCCCTACGGCATGACCGAATGCCTTCCCGTCGCCAGCATTAGCCTTACCGAGCTCGAGGCGATCGGTACGGGCGACGGGGTATGCGTGGGCAGGCCGCTGCCCGGAGTCGAGGTACAACTTGAACCAATCGAAGGTGGTCAGGGCCTCGGTGAAATTCTCGTGCGCGCCAACCACATGCGTAGCGGTTACGACCGACTGTGGTTCACGACCCGACAGGCCGGTCGCCCAGATTCTTCGTGGCATGCGACTGGTGACATCGGCCGAATCGACGAAGCAGGGTTGCTTTGGGTTTCCGGGCGCGCAGCACACATGCTCACGACGCGTTCGAGCAACGGAACCGCCGGGCTCGGCCCAGTGGGGATCGAGAAAGTCGTGGAACAGGTTGACAGGGTCTACATGGCGGCAGCCGTAGGCATCGATGGTGTCGAGACCGCTGCTCAGAAAGTGGCCGTGGTCATCCAACTCGACTCGCCGTCGAAGTCGCCAACGCATGCAGATCTCGCCACGACCGACGCCGTTCGGTCCGCGGTCGCCGCGTGGCAAACAACAATCCAAGATCGCCACGGCGTCGAACACGACATCGATGTCGTCGCCGTGCTCGCGGTGCCAAAGCTGCCCGTCGATCGACGACACAATTCAAAGATCGATCGCACGAAGGTCGCTGAGTGGGCCAATCGAGTCCTTGCGGGCGGAAGCGTGAAGGGTCTGTAGCTATGCGCGTGCTTCTCACTGGTGCCACGTCGATGATCGGCCGGGAGACCGTGCGGCGACTGCGCGCACGAGGCGATGTGGTCACCGTTCTTCAACGTTCCGAGTTCGCCGACGCCGACGCCTGCATCCAAGGCTCGATCACCGACCCGTCGGTCCTCGTCAAAGCCGTGGTCGACCAAGACGCCGTCATTCACCTCGCCGCCAAGGTAGACATCGTGGGCTCGTTCGAAGAGTTCGTGGCAGTCAATGTTGAGGCCACGAAGAACCTCCTCGCCGTGGCGCAGGCCTCTGGGGTCGGTCGCTTCGTCTACGTGTCTTCCCCCTCGGTGGCGCACGCCGGTGAAAGCATCGTCGGTGGTGGCGCCGACGTTGCTGACCCAAACAGCACCAGCGGCCACTACGCAACGACGAAAGCAACCGCCGAGCTCGCTGCCTTGGCCTCCTCCACCGACACCATGCCGGTGATCGCGATTCGACCTCACCTCGTCATCGGACCCGGCGACACCCAACTCATTGGACGATTGATCGATCGAGCCAAAGCCGGGCGGCTCCCGCTCGTCGGTTCTGGTCTTGCCTTGGTCGACGTCACCTGGGTCGACAACGCCGCCGACGCCCTCGTGGCCGCCGTCGATCGAGCTCCCGAACACGGCGGCAAAGCCTTCGTGGTTTCCAACGGTGAACCCCGCACGGTCGAAGAGCTCTTCACCCGAATCATGGCCGCGGCAGGGATCGAGTGGTCGCCGCGGCGAGTGCCAGCCAAGGTCGCGATCGGCGCTGGCTCACTCATCGAGAAGATCTGGGAGGCCCGCAGCCGCGAAGACGAGCCTCCAATGACGAGCTTTGCTGCCGAGCAGCTCGCCACTGCGCATTGGTTCGATCAAGAACGAACCCGAGAGGCCCTGGGGTGGGAACCCGCCGTCCCCCTCGACCAGGCGTGGCCGCTGTTGGCTGCGCACTATCAGAGGGACGAGCCAATCGCGTAAGATCGCTTGGGTATGCATCCTTCGTTCTCCAAGCTGATCGACAATGCGCACAAGACACTCCATGGTGGGCTGCCCAGTCGCGGAGACGAGGAGATCGTTGCAGTGGTGCCGTCACAGCCCACCAGCTTGGTGAAGCCGGTCGATGTCGCCGCGGGCGCAGCGGTCACGTTGATTGGGTTGGTTGCGACACCCTTGAGCGCCCTGCCGATCCTGCGACTCCAGTCCGGCAAGTTCCGGACCCGTCACGCCGGCGCAGACGAAAAGTCGCTCTACCATTCGCTTCTGCTTATCTTCCGGCGGTCACGTCTCGACGTCCACCATCAACGTCGGGGTCATCCCACTGAGTTTGTGGAGTCGTACTCCTATGACCGGGTCCACTCCTATGGGCGCCAGACCCAAGGCATGGCCATCGAGACGTGGCTCCGGGTCGATGATTTTGAGTTCATGATCCACGGTTGGTACGAACGAGACCTCCGGCCGGTTCTCAGTACCGTCGGGATCAGCGTGGATCCAATACCTGGTGCCGAAACGCCAATTCGGCGACTCGACAACCCTGGCTCATAGCTCCTAAGACGTAAGACCACGGCGAGCTGTGGCAAGCTGTGGCGGCTTCTAGTCACACTCGTGAAAGGGCGCCATGGCCGTCACTGAGATACCACCATTTATGCGAGCCGACGGGCCGGACAAAGTCACCGGCTCTGGGCGCTACACCGCTGATCTCAACCTCACCGGGCAGCTGGTCGCCAAGTTTCTCTATGCCGGGGTGAGCCGAGGTCGAATCGTCACCCTCGACGTCGACGCGGCTCGAGCTTTGCCTGGCGTATTTGCCGTACTGACCAACGCAGACGTTCCCGACGTTCGCTACAGCTACGGCCTTGCCGACCGCACGCTCTTCGCCAGAGATGAGGTCCGTTTCGAGGGTGAAGTCGTCGCTGCTGTGGCGGCAATCGACGACGAAACCGCACAGCGAGCACTCGACGCGATTCAGTACGTCGTTGAAGAACTACCACCCGTCGTCGACCTGGAAGCCGCTATTGGCAATGACGCTCCGCTGGTGCATCCAGATATCGATACCTACAAAGTCTCCGGCGACACGCCCCACTCGGGCAATATCGCCACGCACTCCACGATCGCGATGGGCGACGCTGAAGCAGCGCTCGCCAATGCCGACCACGTCGTCACCGGTCGCTACATCAGCGACGCAAGCCACGCGGCCCCCATCGAACCGCGGGCGGTCGTCGCACAGTGGGAGGGTGAACGGGTCACGATCTGGACCAGCACACAAGTGCCCTTCGATGCTCGCAACGGCGTCTGTGAAACACTCGAGCTCCCAGCGAGCAAGGTCCGCATCATTGGACCACACGTCGGGGGAGGGTTCGGCGGCAAATGCGGAGCCCACTTTGAGCCGCACGTCGCGGCGCTTGCTCGAACCGCCAAGCGACCCGTAAAGCTCATCTTCTCCAGGTGGGAAGAGTTCGTTGCACCGGATCGGCGTCGCGAGGGAATGCTGATCGACGTCACCACCGGCGTGATGAACGACGGCACCGTCGTTGCTCGTACCGGGACGCTACTCATAGACAACGGCGCGTATATGGCCGATTCGTCGTTCTTTCCGCAGGCTGCGGCCATGCATCTGATTGGCCCGTATGCGATTCCCAACGTGTACATGGACGCCAAGCTCATCTACACCAACCATCAGCCCTCCGGCTCCGTCCGAGCGCCGACAGCTCCCCAGGGATGTTGGGCCGTCGAGTCCCATACCGACGAGGTAGCCGCGGTTATTGGTATGGATCCGGTCGAGTTTCGCCGCAAGAACATCGTGACCTCCGGTGGTGTTGGACCGATTGGTCAGACCTACGACGAGATCGGACTTGATCAATGCCTCGACCTGGCAACATCTTCGGCGGGTTGGGGAAGCGACCTCGGCGAAAATGAAGGTCTCGGGGTATCGCTTGGATGGTGGCCGAGCTTCGCAGCATCTGCTGGCGCATACGCCAAAATGCACGGCGACGGTTCGGTCCAAGTGATCACCGGCGCAGCCGAGTGCGGTACGGGTTCGGTCATGACGCTGAGAATGTTGGCCGCCGATGAACTCGGCATCGACGAATCAGAAATCGAACTGATCTATCAAGACACCGCAGCAGCCCCTGCAGGCCCCGGTGCGAGCGGATCCCAAACACTGTTCAACCACGGGCGCGCCGTCGAAAAGGCTGCGCAACAGGTCGCAGCGCAACTCAAGGAGCTGGCAGCGGCCCAACTCGAAGCCAGCGTCGAAGACATCGTCCTGGCCAACGGCATCGCTTCGGTCACCGGCACTCCTACAGCCTCGGTCCCAATCGTCGAGCTCGCCGCAGCGTCGGAGACCGGCGAAATTCTCGGCAACGGCACCGCCGAAGTGCGCGAATGGCCCACGATCTCCGGATCGACCTGTGTTGGCGAACAGGGCTTCTCTTCATGGCTAGCTCCACAGTTCTCGTGCCATGTCGCCAAAGTGCGAGTCGACCCCGACACCGGCGTCACCCGAGTCCTAGAGGTACACGCAGCCCACGACTCGGGCACGATCATCAACCCAATCGCTGCACTCGGCCAGGTCGAAGGGGGCATCATGATGGGGGTTGGGCAGGCACTCACCGAGGGAACCCAGTACGGCGACGATGGTCGTCAACGAAACGCCGGGTTACTCGAATACAAACTGCAAACAATCGCCGATGCCCCCGCCATCACCACACAGTTCGTCGAGATCTACACCGAGAATGCTGGCCCGAAGGGTGCAAAGGGGCTCGCCGAAGCTCCCAACGTTGCCACCTGCGGAGCCGTCAACAATGCGATTTCGGCGGCTACCGGGGTTCGGGTGCATCAACTACCAATGACCGCTGAACGAGTGTGGACAGCAATCGATGAAGGAGCTCGATCGTGACGCTAACTATTGCTTCATCGCTGGACGCAGCGCTCGCCGCGCTTGCGTCGGGTGCACGACCAATTGCCGGCGGCACTGATTTGGTTGTCGGCGCCCGCCAGGACAAGTTCTCGATGCCCGAGACCCTCATCGCCATAGACCGTCTCGACGAGTTGGCCCACATCGATGTCGGTGAGACCCACTCATCGATCGGCGCTGGGGTTACCCACGCTCGCCTCATGACAGACCCCGCCATCGTCGATGGATTCACCGCAATCGCCGATGCCGCTGCGCTGGTCGGATCCCCGGCCACTCGCAACGTGGGCACGCTTGGCGGCAACGTGATGAACGGCTCGCCTGCGATGGATACCGGAGCGCCCCTGGTCGTGCTCGGAGCTGTTGGCGAACTGGCAAGCACCGAAGGAACACGATCGGTATCGATGGCCGACCTCTGGCTCAGCCCAGGAACCACGAGCGCACGACCGGACGAATTGTGTACAGCGCTGACGATTCCGAACCTCGATGAAACATCCGGCAGCGCATATGTTCGCCTCGAATATCGCCGGGCGATGGAGATCGCCGTAGTTGGGGCGGCGGCCGCTGTGTCACTCGACGGTGACGGAGCAATCGCTTCCGCTCGCGTCGCGCTCACTGCTGTTGCTCCCACGATCCTCGAACTCGACGACCTGTCAGACGTGATCGGTTTGTCGGTCGCGGACGCGGCGAGCGCAACTGCCGAGGCGGCGGCGACACAAGCATCGCCAATATCGGATCTACGTGCCAGCGACGGCTATCGCCGGCACACCATCGGGGTCATGGCCAGACGAGCCGTCGAAGCCGCCGCAAAGCGTGCTAGCGGCGAAACAATCGCCGTCCCTGTCAATCGAGCACTGGGCATTGGAGCAGCGTGATGGTTGGAACCAACAACATCGAACTACGCGTCAACGGAACGCCGTACCCGGTCGCCATAAAGACTGACCGAACGCTCTCCACGGTCCTGCGCAACGAACTCGGCCTCACCGGCACCAAAGAGGGTTGTGACGATTGCGAATGTGGGGCGTGCATGGTGCTACTCGACGGCCAGCCGATCAACTCATGTTCGTATTTGGCCGCTCAAGCTCAAGGTCGTGAGATCACGACGGTCGAGAGTTTGGCCGAGGGCGATGAGCTACACCCGTTACAGCGCAACATCCTCGCCACCGGCGGAGTCCAGTGCGGCTTTTGCACACCGGGAATGTTGATGTCCGCGACCGCGCTCTTGTCGGAGAACGATGATCCCACCGATGAGGAAATCCGTATCGGCTTGTCGGGCAACCTGTGCCGATGCACTGGTTATGCGCGGATCCTGTCGGCCGTCACCGCGACCGCCGTCGAGATTCGAAACGGCTAACAACGGGGTCGTCGTCCTGTTAGCGGACGACTATCCGGATCTCGAAAATTCGCTGCCCGTTCACCGGGTCGTTTGCTGTGATGCGGGTGGTGGCGGTGCCGCGGGCACCAGGCTGAGGCGTGAAGCTCAGCCCACCGTTGGAGGCAATAGTCGGAGCCGACGAGAACAATCCTTGACGGTCAGTGGAGATGGAGAAGCTTGAACCCGACGGTGGCGTGAGCTCACCTGAGCTGACCGCAATCCACGGCACGAGCTGCGGCCCAGCGTTACTCGGCAGGGTGATCTCGCCGTCGGAGGAGAACGCGCCAACGACTACCGCGTCCACGACGATGGTCAGCGTTGCCCCACCGCATTCGCCGAACGCGCTGCACACCTCATAGGAGATGAAGGCCTCGCCTGCTGCATCCACTGGCGGGTCATAGGTGATGAGTCCGTTTCCGACCGCCACCGTGCCTGAACTCGCACTGGTCACCGTAAGGGTCTGAGGATCGATGTCCGCCGAGGCCGGACCGTCATTGGCCAACACGTCGACTTCAATGGCGGTGTTCTCCTGAGTAGTGGCGTTGTCGTCTACGAGAACGAGCGCCGGTGCCTCCACCTGTACCGTGACGGCCGCAGCTGCGTCTCGACCACTGCTGTCTTGCACCACGTAGGTGAAGCCAACCTCACCGATCTCATCCCCGGGGACATAGTCAATCCAGTCGTCGCCGAACTCGACAGATCCGGAGGCCGGATCACTCACTTCGACGATCCGAAGTGCTTCTCGGCCACCGTCATCGATGTCGTTCTCGAGTGGAGAGACACGGACGCGCTCGCCGATGAGTACTTCGGCTTGGTCATCGGCGGGCTGCGGTTCGAGGTTTCCGTCCAAAATCGTGACGGTGCCTTGATCAAAGCCACCGAATCCGTCCGTGATCACGTAGGTCATGGTCCAGGGCCCGAGCGAACCTAGTTCTGGGCGGAACTGGAGCGCGGTGCCTTCGTCGACAATCGTTACTTCGCCATCTCCCTCGCTGAGCTCGGCCTCAAGAATTTCGAGGTCCAAATCTTCAACGTCGGAGTCGTTGGCAAGAACAGGGATGGTGATGACTTGTTCACCACCTCCGATTTCGGCTTCATCAAAGTTTGCAAATGGCGGATCATTGCGAGCCATCACTTCGGCGACGATCGTCGTCGTGACACAACCTTCTTGCCCACATGCGGTGACGATGACGGTTACGGTTCCGCTCGCGTCTTGTGCCGGTTCAATGAGCAGCGTCGTGTCATCGATCTCGGCGGTCGCTGGGCCATCCACCGACTCGACCGTAAATTCCTCGGCGGTCCCGTTCGTATCGAGCTCGACTTCCAAGGTTTCGTCTTCGATGAGCTCGATCTGTGTCGGGATGTCACCATCAAATGCGAGCGTCTCGGGCGGAGGGGTCGAGTCTCCGCGGAAGATGAACACCATCACCACGGCCGACGCCACAAAGGCGACGAAACCAAGGGCCGCAAACATGGGCATGAAGCCACGCGAACGGTCGGTCGATTCACCCTCGACACGTTGTTCGATTTCCGGTTCGTAGACCTCTATCGCCACAGCGATGTACCCCGAGTCCTCTAGATCAGGGTTCTATCGGCCTAATGCCTGCCTCATTGAGGTATGGCTGGCTCAGTGATTTCGCCCGCTAACCGCGGTCTCGCAGCAGCACGAGTCGATCACCTTGTCGACACATCTCCGGGTCAACGTCGGCCTGGGCAATTCGCTCGTCGTTTCGGATAATGCCAACCAACGTTGCACCCTCGGGAACCGACGCACTTCCATCGGTGACAGCTGCGACCTCGACGAGCTCAAGGCCGTGGCCAGCATCGAGGAGTTCGTCGAGTACGTGCACTGCAGCAGGGTCGTGGGCACCGAGGCCCAACATTCGCCCAATGGCCGCGGTTGCGTCGATCACTTCGTCTGCGCCGCCTTGTCGAAGTAGGTGCAGGTTCTGTTGTTCGCGTCCACCAGCGGTGATGTGCGCGCTGGGGTTCATCTCTCGGGCCGTAAGCGTGATCAGCACCGCCGTGTCATCCCGGTTCGGCGCAACGATGATGTGCGACGCTTCAGCGATCCCGGCCTGCTCGAGAACCTCGGTACGGCTGGCATCGCCCACGACACCAACGAAGCCGAGGCGCGTGCCCTCTTCGATTGCGGCTTCTGACATATCGACGACCACGATCGAGGCGGGGTCGACGCCTCGCGAGACGAGGTCATTGGCCGCCGCACTACCGGTCGCTCCAAAGCCACAGATGATGGTGTGATCTTTCACGTCTTGTCTCCAACGTTGTTTGGCACGAAGAATGCGCGATTGTTCGGTGAGCACCTCGACCGTCGTCGAGACGACCAAGATGAGAAAGAGAATTCGAGCCGGCGTGATCAACAGAATGGTTCCGAGTCGAGCACCCGAGCTCACCGCGGAGATATCGCCGTAGCCGGTTGTTGTCACCGTGACCGACGCGTAGTAGACGGCGTCCAGCAGGCTGATTGGGTCGTCATTGACGTCGATGTATCCGTCACGTGATACCCGAACGACGAGCGCCACGAAGATCACGAGGGCTACCGCGAGCGCTATCCGCCGGCCGACGGCGGCTTGAGGTGAGAGAGTCCGCTTAGGTATGCGAATGTCGGGAACGTACGCCACAACGTTGACACTAGTGACTGGACCCCTGCGCTTCGTGGAGCGATAGCTCGGTCTGGTTCGCTAGGTCGCGAGCGCTGGCTCAGCGCTGCGACGCAGAGCCATAGAGACTTCCTTCACCGCGAGCACCACGAAGAACTGCAAGACGCTCAATCCGGCGATGGTGGCGCTGCCAGCGGTGCCGAAGTGAAAGCTGATCAATAGTCCGCCGACGACCGACAACATGCCGACAGCAATCGCCACCGCCATGATCGCCGGGATTCGCCTCGCGATGAGCGTTCCCGTTGCTGGCGGACCGACGATCAGTCCGAATACGAGCAGTGTTCCAATGGCTTGAAAGCTTGTCACGATGCTCAGCGTCAAGAGCGACAGCAATACCGCTTGGGTGATCTTTGGCCGCATCCCGAGCGTCTGTGCCTTGTCCCGGTTGAACGTGAGGGCCAGGAACGGCCGGTACATCACGAGGGTCACAAGGACAACGATGACCGCCGCGATCAACTGGTTACGGATGTCCTCCGTGGTAACGCCGAGAACGTCGCCGAACAGCAAGGCGGTCACCTCGGTGGCGAACGATCGGGCTTGAGAGACGATGATGATCCCGAGCGCCAACATCCCAACGAACAACAATCCAATAGCGGTGTCGTCTCGAACCGTTGTCCGGTTCGAGACCACACTCACCAGTCCGCTCATGATGATGGCAGCGACAAAGGCGCCGATTAGTGGGCTGAACCCTGCGAGCACCGCAACTGCGATCCCGGGGATCACGCCGTGTGCCAGCGCGTCACCCAGGAACGCAAGTCCTCGGAGCACCACCCAGGTGCCCACGATCGATGTTGCGATGACGGCGACGAAGCTGCCGATCAGCGCTCGTTGCATAAACGATGGCTCGAACGCTTCGATCAGCCACTCCATTGTCGCCTCCAGCTATGAACCGAGGGCGTCTGCCATGCGGATTGCGTTCGTCCGAAGCATGTCGATGTAGGTTGCACCCTCAGAGTCTGCATCTCCGAGAGACTCGGTGAACAATTCAATGACCTCGACTTCGCCGACTTCGCCTGCGAGGGCGTTGATCAGTTCGTCAGAAGCCGAGACATCACTGAAGATTGCCGGAACGCCTTCGTGCTCGATTTCTTCGGCGAGTTCAGCCAGAGCGCCACCGCTGGTGCCCTCGAGGGTGCTGCCGCTTGGGATTACCGTGCCGACAACTTCGAAGTCGTACTGGTCTGCGAAGTATCCGAAGACCTCGTGGTTGGTGATGAGTACACGCTGCTCGTTGGAAAGATCACCAAAAATTTCGGTGATCTCTGCGTCAAGTGCACCGAGTTCGGCGACGTAAGCATCGGCGTTGGCCTGAACAGCTTCAGCATCGAGACCATCGACGGTCTCAAGGAGGAATGCGGTGATGCCTTCGACGGCGACAGCCATACGGACTGGATCGGTGAAGAAGTGTGGGTCGGCGCCGCCCTCTTCGTGACCGTGCTCGTCGCCTTCTTCTTCGTCGTCGTG
>CAYTUB010000057.1:0-17317 GCA_964441145.1 uncultured Acidimicrobiales bacterium | reverse complement strand
ACACCACCGCAGCTTCCCAGGAAGAGCCTGCTGAAGAATCGGCACCAGCAGAAGAATCCGCCCCCGCAGAAGAGGGCATCGACTCGAGTCTCCTCCAGTTGCAACACGTCTCGCTCGGCTTCGTCTCCGCATATGTGCTCGTGCGCGGGACCGAGGCTGCAATCGTCGACACTGGTGTGGCAGGAAGTGGCGAGGCGATCAACGATGCGCTCGGCGACCTCGGACTCATGCCCTCCGATGTGCGACACATCGTGCTCACCCACAACCACGGAGACCACGTCGGCGGACTCGGCGAGCTCGAAGGCGCCATGACGAACGCAACGGTCTACGCCGGCAACGGCGACGTCGATGGAATTCGTACTTCGCTGAACCTGTCAGAAGTTGGCGACGGAGACGAAGTGTTCGGCATGGGCGTAGTGAACACGCCCGGTCACACCGTCGGAAGCATCTCCGTATTCGACACCGATACCGGGCTGCTCGTCGCTGGCGATGCAATCAACGGCGATGGCTCCGGTGGCATCACCGGCGCAAACCCTCAGTTCACCCCCGACATGGCCGGCGCGAACGCATCGGTCGCCAAAATGGCCGCCCTCATGCCACAGGTCGCAGCCTTTGGCCACGGTGGCGCTCCCGTGATGGAGGACGTCACCGCAAAGCTCGCTGCGATCGGGTAAATCGCTAAAGACACCCCCGGCGGGCCGCCGAAACGTTGTGCATGAAAGCAGCGCGTAGAAGTGGGGTTCTTGGCATAGCTCTCGGGATCGGGGCACTGATCTCTGCATGTGGCGGTGACAGCCCCGAGGCGGTCGAGGGGGCTCTCGAGGAGGCGCTCCCCACGCTCGCCTTCGTCGACGAGACCGAAAGTCCGTGTGCTGCAACGGCGATTCTCCAAACCGTCGGTTTCGAACAACTCGCCCTCGCTGGCCATACGAGTCAGACGATCACGGCATCGCCGACCGAGGCGATCGCCGACATCATCGATAGCCAGGACAGTCCTGCGTTGCGCGAAGGGGTCACCGACTGCCTCGATGTCAACAGCATGGTCCGCAGCGAGCTCGTGGCAATCAACGATGGTTCGGACCTGGCCTGCGACTCGCAGTTCGCTGTCGGAACTCCAATTGTCGATGACTACCTCGAATCGTACTTTGACGGGACCCCAGTCCAGCTCAACATTGCCGACACCGATGAGAATCGCGACCTACTTAGAGCGTGCGTGACCAACGATGTGTTTGCCGAAACGTTCGGCATTGACACGCACGACGCACTCGTTCTTGCGGTCGAGGCGACACTCGACAACACGATTCGCGACGACGACCAACCCTGCGTTGCTCCTCTGCTGATCGATCATTTCGGCTCGGCTGAGGCGACCAATGAGGCTGGAATCAGTACAGAATCACCCACCTTCGACATTGACGAACTCGACTTCGACAGCGGTGACGAGGATGCCTTCCTCTCCGCGGTAGCGACCTGTAGCTCGTTGGGCGAACGCCAAGTGGAGATCGAGAGGATCGCTGAGCCGAGCTTCGTCGACTGTTTGGCCAGCTCGTTCGAAACAAACGACCTCTGGCAACGCAGCGCGGTTGAAGTGGCCCTCGGCGATAGCGCGGCTTCGAGAACAGTCGATCGACAGCGCAACGGCGCTCTTTCCGATTGCGCCAACGCCCATATGGCGGCGGTACACGGAGTGCTGTCGGCACGAGATCAACAAGCGGCAATCGACGCCGCCGAGATCATGCACGCCGAAGCCGTGCACTACGACCCGGGCTTGGAGCAATACGGCCGAACCGAGGCTGAGCTACGGTGCAGCGCTGTCACGGTCGTACGCGATGTTGATATTGAGAGACTTGGACAGCTGAGCTTGAGCGAGGATCCCGAACGACCGTCGCAGGAGAGCCTCGATCTCAGGTTCGCCCTGTTCGAAGCCGTAGCGGCCGGCAATCGCATGTGTTCGGTCGATGATCTTCACTATCTTGCACCCGACATCGTGCGCGCTGGGTTTGCGTCGGAGACCCTTGCGTGCATTCGTGAGGACGTGGGCGATATGACAGCGTTCGTCGAAGCCACCGATCGCCTTACTCTCAGCCGCTCGATTGAGGAGCACTATGAGGCTCTCGACGAGGTCACCGCACACTATTCACGGTTGCAAGAGAGTGTCGAAGTCTGCATATCGGAAGATGAGGAGGACGCCTTCGACGATTGGCTCGACTGGTTGAACGCCGACTCTTTCGATGGGGTCGTCTCGGGCGAACCCTCATCGGTCTCGACCTGACAGAAAAATCCTACGCAACCCGAAGCCATTCCGCTCGACGACACCGCATCGGCACCATTAGGTTACCGTTGGGTAGTAGACCCAAATTCCTAAGGTCCCGGGGGGCGACGCATGGATCCGACCTATTCCGACGAGGCAGAAGCGTTTCGTCTTCGCATTCAAGAATTTTTGAACGCCAACCTTCCCGATGGGTGGGAAGGCATCGGTGCGCTCGATCGCGACGAGATCCTTCGCTTTCAACGCGAGTGGCGCCAAAAGCTCGCGGCCAACAGCTTGTTGGCTCCCGCGTGGCCGACCGAGTTCGGTGGCGGAGGGCTGTCCGAACTCGAGCAGGTAATCCTCGCTGAGGAATTCCAGCGGGCGGGTGCCCCAACCGGCGGATCGAACGACGCGTTCAGTATTCAGATGGTCGGCAACACCATCCTGCAATGGGGCACCCAAGAACAAAAGGACCACTTCCTGCCCCGCATCATCAACGGCGAGGACATTTGGTGTCAGGGATATTCTGAGCCCGACGCCGGCTCGGACCTTGCCGGGCTGGGTTGTCGTGCCGAACTCGACGGCGACGAGTGGATCATCAACGGTCAAAAGATCTGGACGTCGGCGGGTCAATGGGCCAACTGGATTTTCGTGTTGTGTCGTACCGATCCCGACGCGCCCAAGCACCGCGGGATCAGCTTCTTGTTGTGCCCAATGGATCAAGACGGTGTCGAGGTCCGCCCAATCGAGATGCTCAGCGGCGACGCCGACTTCAACGAGACCTTCTTCACCGACGCTCGGACCCACAAGGACAATGTGATCGGCGAAGTGAACGCTGGTTGGGGCGTCGCGATGACATTGCTCGGATACGAACGCGGTGAGGCTGCCGCAACGATGCCGCTTATGTTCCGCGCCGAATTCGACAAGCTGGTCGAGCTCGCTCGCCTCCATGATGTCATCGACGATCCGGTCATTCGCGACCGACTCGCATCGGTGTATTGCGAGGTCGAGATCATGCGCCTTCAGGGCATGCAGTCTTTGACGAAGTTCCTCGACGGCCAACATCCCGGTCCCGGAGAATCGACCTTCAAGCTCTACTGGAGCGAGTACCACCAACGGATCACCGAACTCGCCGTCGACATCCTCGGCGCAGCAGCGATGACACCAGATGGGATCGCCAAGACCTCGTTCCATACCGATCTTCCGGGCGCCCCAAATGATGCAGCTTCCTGGATCGGTGCGTTCTATAACGCTCGATCAGGAACGATCTACGCCGGCACCTCAGAGGTGCAGCGCAACATCATCGGCGAGTTGGTTCTCGGACTTCCTAAGGAACCCAAGGCCGTCCCTCGTCAGAGTTGACGGACCCGCGTTCGAACCGAGCTGCTCGCTGACGTCGCAACATCGGTTCACGAACTCACGCGGTCGTCGAACTCTTCGCGAACTCTGCGAAGCGTGCAAGCCAGTCCGCAAGTTCCGCTCGTGTAGTGGCATCGGCTAGCTCGCCAGCTTCATCGAGCTTGTCGCCGTAAGCACCAATGCCAAGGGAATCGAATCGTATATAGGTGCCCTGCATATGATCGAAGATCTGTGCAATGTGCCCGAGCACGCCTGCGCCAGCCTGGCCACCGGGTGTCGTTGCTACGGCAGCGAAGGGTTTGCCCTCGAGCGCGTGCGGCGGGCGGCTCAGCCAGTCGATGACATTCTTGAGCACCGCAGGTAGCGATCCGTTGTATTCGGGTGTGAAGAAGAGCACCCCAACGGATTCCGCGACGGCGTCGTGAAGTTCCCGCACCGCTGCGGGGATACCCCGCTCTTCGACGTCGCCGTTATAGAGGGGAACGTCGGCAACCGAATGGATCCGCAGCGCAACATCAGCGGGTGCAAGTACCGCCGCGGCCCGAGCGATCGCGCGGTTCACCGAGCCGCTACGGAGACTGCCAACGATGACACAAATCGATGCTCGTTCGTCCATAAGGTTAGTCAACCACGCTCCGCGCGATCGGGCGTGGCCGAACATGTGACAAGTCCGAGTCAAAAGACAGCGTGTTCTTACCTTCGCCAACGAAAGCGTAGGGGCCTGACCGCGATCATTGCGGGGTGGTCTAGGGTCGCGGGATGGACCTGCCGGTCATGCCGCCGCTGAAGCCGATGCTCGCCAAGGCACTCGATGAACTGCCCGAGGGTGATCTTGCCCTCGAGCCAAAGTGGGACGGCTTCCGCTGCATTGTCTTTCGTGACGGCGACGAGATCGTGCTGGGAAGCCGAAACCAAAAGCCCTTCAACCGGTACTTCCCCGAGATCCTCGAACCCCTGAAGGCAAGCCTTCCGCAACGTTGTGTAGTCGATGGCGAGTTGATCGTGGAGATTGACGGAGTGCTCAACTTCAACGCGTTGGGGCAACGCATCCATCCCGCGGAAAGCCGGGTCACGATGCTTGCCGAAGCGACACCTGTCTCCTTCGTCGCCTTCGACCTCTTGGCACTCGACGATGACTCGCTTCTTGAAACACCATTTGGCGAACGGCGACAGTCCCTCGAACAACTCGCCACGGTCTTTCAGGCTCCGGTTCACCTGGCACCCATGACCACCGACCGATCGACGGCGATGGAATGGTTTCGTGTCCTCGAAGGCGCTGGGCTCGATGGGCTGATCGCCAAGCCCCTCGATGGCACCTACGTTCCCGACAAGCGACTCCAGTTCAAACTCAAGCACGTCCGCACGATCGATTGCGTCGTGGCCGGCTACCGCATCCACAAATCCGGAGACGGCATTGGATCTCTGGTCCTTGGTCTCTACGACGAGGACGGCGGGCTTCGTCACGTTGGCGTATCTGCATCGTTCACAGCGAAACGGCGAGTAGAGCTGCTGGAGGAAATGGGCCCCTACCTCATGACCGATTTGGACGACCACCCATGGGCTTCGTGGATGCAGGCCGAAGCACATCAAGACGGCTCGATGCCGGGGGCCCCAAACCGGTGGAGTGGAGCGAACGGTCGGGACCACTCGTGGATTCCCGTTCGACCCGAGCGAGTCGTCGAAGTCAAGTACGTGCTCGCGACCGACGGCCGGTTCAGAGGCACCACTCGCTTTGTTCGCTGGCGCCCAGATCGTGAACCAGCTTCTGCACTACTGAGCCAGTTCCCCGAGCTCGAGCCCTACGACCTCAGCGAGCTTCTCCACTAGCTCGGTCGAACTAGACCGCGGCGGGAGAGTCGGCGAAGGGCAACAAGAGCCTCGGTTCGGAACCATCGGAAACATTGAGCACCCAAATATCTAGAGCTGGTTGACCAACCGTGCCCGCTTCATCATTGCGCAGTCCGTACACGATGCTCGTGTCGTCGATCCATTCGACCTGGTCATCGATCGAACGGGTCTCGGCCAGGTCGCGACGAGAACCGGTTGCGACATCGATTGCGACGAGTTGGAAGGCGTCATCACGTTGTTCCTTCGCGACGATCGTCGATCCGTCGGGCGAGATAGCCGGGCACGACGCATTCTCAAAGACGATTTCGAGTCGACCCGTTGCCACGTCACCAAACACGAGGTCCGTCCCACCACCGAAACCAACCGTTGCGTAGAACTGTTCGTCGGTGACGTAGCTGGTGCCCCAGAAGTTCCTCTCGTCGAAATCTAGAATCGTGCCGTCACCGAGAACCGTTGTGAAGTCCAGTTCGAGGTCGGCTCCCAGCTGACGTTCGACGTCGATCAGTTGTGTAGTCGTGGCGAACTCACCCGGCGCTAGGTAGTCATGGCCGGTCACAAAGCCCGTCCACGATGCCCCGGTGCCATCGGGCGATACCTCCGCGCGGCTTGGAGTGGCGACCGGGAACTGGCCCGTGGGGCGAAGCGTGGAGTCAAGCAATAACCCGCGTGCTGGTGTTCCAATAGATCCCGCCTGCAGACAGATGCCGCCATTGCGATTCCAGTCGACTCGTTGGCACGTGAGCGGAGTGATGAAGCGCTCACCACTGAGATCTACAAAACCAACGTGTCCGTATTCGTCCCCGGGTACGCGGTTTACAAAGACCAGCGCGGTGTTTTCGGGGTCGAGCAGTGGCACCGTTGGATCGATCTCCGGTTCCGTCGTGTCGTCGGTCGTGTCGTCGGCGAGCGGTACCGAATCGGGGACTGTCGTTGGCGATTCGGTCTCGGGCTCGATGATCACTTCATCAACGTCAGTCGCGGATGGATCACCGTTCGTGAACTGGCTCGCAAACTCGTCGGGATCGTACTCAGCGATCTCGGCTTCGGCCTCCACCTGCGCAGCTGCGGTTCGTTCGTCCTGGGAGAGCAGGGAGCCGAGAACAAAGACAGCGCCTCCGACAAGGACCAGCATCGCGAACGCTACGAACGCGAGGGCTCCAGCGGACAACGACGAATCTTCCTCGATGTGTTCGCCCTCGGTATGTTCGCCGTAGGTGCGATCGTCCTCAGCGCGATCGTCAAGACCCACCTCTTCGACGTCATCCTGGTCATGGTTTTCGTCAGTCATTACGCACTTTCGACGAGAGGGTTGCGGAACATTGCACTAAAGACGCTGACCATCGTCACCACGAGAACACCCGCGAGTGCAACGATCAATGCACTATCGACACCTTGCCGCTCCCAGATGAGGCCAAAGCCCAAAGCAGCAACCATACGACTGAGCGCGATGACCGTCGATAGCAGCCCAAGCCCGCTGCTGCGCGACTCGGTTGGGATCACGCCAGCAGCAAGGGCGGGAAGCACACCGTCGGTTGCGCCGTAGTACAAACCAAGCAACACGAGTACCGACGCAACGGCCACAACCGAACTTGGCGAGAACAGCAACGCTCCGTACACAGCGGCGAGGGCGAGTTGCCCAACGACCCAGACCCGGGCACGTCCTACTCGATCGGCGAGCCGGCCCAAGGGCGTAGCGGTTGCAAGGAACACGATGGCGGTACCCGCAAACAGCAGCGGGAACCATTGGAACCCAAAGCCAGATACACCGACCTCGGCGTCGGTCTTGGAGGCCTCGAAAATGACGAGATAGATGAACCCATCTCCAATGGAGAAAACGCCGAACCCGGTCCCGACCAATAGGATCCGCCGGTACCCGCCATTGGCCCAGTGCCCGGTGATGTTTCGAAGAATGGACTGCTGTTGGGGTTCGGTTGCAGTGGTTGCCAGGACTCTCGGATTTCGGACCCACGCAACGATCACCGCGAGCCCCACGAGTGCGAAGCCGACGCTCAGGACGAAGATCGAGACGAACGACCCGGGCAGTGCAGCGAGAAGAGCAAAGGCCAAGAGTGGACCAATCAGCGCACCGGCGGCGTCAAGGCTGCGGTGAAATCCAAAGGCGGTGCCCCACGACTTTTCAGGCGTCGCCATCGAGATCATCGCGTCACGCGGGCTCGTGCGAAGGCCCTTGCCGAGCCGATCGATGAGCAAGAACGGCACCGGGGTCAACATGGAGATTGCGGAGAAGAGCAACCCAACTCGGGTCAGCATCGAAAGCCCATATCCGGCGGCGGCGGTTTCCTTGAGGCGTCGAGTCCTGTCGGCCACTACACCACCGACCAGCCGCAAAATTGCATTCGATAATTCCCAGGCTCCCTGAAACAAGCCAAAGGCACTCGGCCCGAAGCCAGCTTGGGTGGTGAGGAAGAGTGGGATGATCGCAGCGACCATCTCCGAGCTGATATCGGTGAAAAAGCTTGTCAGCCCGAGCGCCACGACGGTGCCATTAAAAGCACCCTTTCGGGAGCGCTTTCCTTTGGCAGCGTCTGGACGGGTTCCAAGACCGGTATACACACTGTTCCTATCGGTCAGAGTGGCCTTGAGATTCATGTTCCAGCGGTAACAATCTGGCAAAGATAGAGTCGAGCTGTGGCCTATCAAACCCTGTACCGGCGCTATCGGCCGCAAACCTTTGGTGACATGCGTGGCCAGGAGCACGTCGTGCTCGCGCTACGCAATGCAGTTCGAGAAGATCGGGTTGGTCATGCCTACCTTTTGAGCGGACCTCGAGGCACCGGAAAGACCACGGCGGCACGAGTGCTCGCCAAAGTTTTGAATTGCGAGAACCCCGCCGACGGTGAACCTTGTGGGGTCTGCCAGTCGTGTGTGGCCATCGAAGCTGGCACGAGTTACGACCTTCAGGAACTCGATGCGGCTTCGAACAACAAGGTCGACGATATGCGCGACCTTCTTGCGAAGGTGGCTCTTGGAAATCCCGGTCGTCGGAAGGTGTACCTCCTCGATGAGGTCCACATGCTTACCCCGGGTGCGGAGAATGCTCTGCTGAAAACCCTGGAGGAGCCACCCGACCACGTCGTATTCATCCTGGCGACCACCGAGCCACACAAGGTCGTGCCGACGATTCGAAGTCGTACGCAACACCTTGAACTCTCGCTGATTCCGGCGGAGCAGATGGTCGACCTCGTCCACGAAATCGCTGCAGACGCAGAGCTCGAAGTCTCCGATGAGGCGGTGGCACATGTGGTCAAGGTGGGAGGCGGTTCCGCCCGCGACACGCTGTCAGCGCTCGATCAGGTTGTCGCAGCGGGGGGCATCGCCAATGAGGACACCTCAACGGTCGAGCTCCTCGAGGCCCTCGCGACCTCAAATGCCGCTCGTGCTCTGCAAGCAATCGAGGCAGCCACCTCCCGCGGGATCGATGCCCGTCGCATCGGCGAGCAGTTCATCGATAGTTTGCGGTCGATCTTCTTGGTGAAAATGGGCGCCCCATCGCAGCGCTTGTCGGAGCAGGAACGCGAGATGGCCGACGGGTTTAGCGCTCGCCTTGGTCCTGCGACGATTACCCGAAGCCTCGAATCGATTGGGCAGTCGTTGGTGGACATGCGCCAAGCGCCCGACCCCCGAATCGACCTTGAAGTCTCCTTTGTCCGCATTTGCACGCCAGCAGATGACGCGTCACTCGACGGGCTTCGAGCTCGTATTGAAGCGCTGGAAACACAGATCGCAACGGGTGTACCTGCACCGGCGGCAGCTGTCTCACCGCCACGCGCAGCGCCCGCTTCCCAACCGGACCCCGAACCCAAGATCGAGCAAAGCCCGATCGGCCAAGATCAGGCCGGTGCAGCGGTGGCCGAGCCAGCCCCAGCTGACTCCCAGCCGCAAGCTCCCGAGACGACCGACGCGATGCCTCGCGGTGGAGGCCGGCCCGCTGATATGGCTCGCGCCGCGTTGCGACCGCGTTCAGGGAGTGCGCCGGCAAGCCCACCCCGGGACAAACAATCGGCGCCACAGCGGCAGTCCCCGCGAGCTGGCGGACCGCCTCCCCCACCATCGATGCGCAACGCCGAACCGGCACAAGCCGCACCTCCCGCGGCGCCGGAACCAGATTCGGCGGCGCCAGAGGTTGAGCCTTCGCAGCCAACACCGGCCGAAGCTCCACCAACAACAACACCCGCCGCAGGCTCATCCTCGGTCACCGTGGAGCAGCTGCGAGACGGCTGGTTCGCCATGCTCGATAACCAATCGACGGCCTCTCGTGCTCGCTATCGCTCCGGCCAGATCGAGTCCATCGAAGATGGTCGGGTCCGTTTCGTCTTGGCATCCGACATCGAGCAGAAACGATGCGAGCAGTACCGCCCTCAGATCGAAGCCGCGATGACCGAGGCATTCGGCTCGCCGTTGACCCTCGAACTCGCTGTCGGCGACATGGCGACCCCATCGTCTCGTCAACGAACAAATGTGTCACCGGCACCAGAGCCGGCGCATGAGACTGAGGTCGATATTCATGACCTCACCGATGCCGACACCGTGAACCCGAGCCCAGCAGAACGAATCGCCGAGGTCTTCCCCGGCGCAGAAATCATCGAACAGGAGACCTGACATGTCCGATCAAAGTGATAGCGATGGCCAGATGCCCGACCTTGGAGCACTTCTCGGTGGAGCCGGCGGCGGGATGGATCTCGGCGGGTTGATGGAGCAGGCCCAGCAAATGCTTGCCGGCGCCCAGCAGGCTGCCGAGGAGGTAGTGGTCGGCAGCTCTGGTGGCGGCAAGGTCACGGTCGAGGTTGACGGTGGCTTCAACTTCCAATCGGTCACAATCGATCCAGAAGTTGTCGATCCCGACGACGTCGAGATGCTGAATGACCTGGTTCTCGCGGCCTTGCGAGATGCGGCGACCCAACTGCAAGATGCTCAGTCAGATGCGATGGGCGGCATGGACATGGGCGGTCTCGGCGGTCTCCTCGGAGGCGGTTGAGCTTGGCTGTCTTTGCCGGTCCTGTTCAAGACCTCATCGATGAGCTCGGGCGTCTGCCCGGCGTCGGTCCGAAGTCAGCGCAGCGGATCGCCTACCACATCTTGAAAATATCGACGGCGGATGCAACGCGGCTGTCGCGGGCCATCGATGAAGTGAAAGCCAGGATTGCCTTCTGCGAGCGGTGCTTCAATATTGCCGAAGGTGCCGAGTGCGGTATCTGTGGCGATCCGGCCCGAGATCAAACAATGGTCTGCGTAGTCGAAGAAAGCCGCGACATTGTGGCGTTCGAGAGGACCCGCGAATTCCGTGGCCGCTATCACGTGTTGCAAGGAGCGATCAGCCCTATCGAGGGCATCGGGCCAGAACAGCTGCGCATTGCACAACTCCTCTCGCGAATCACGACCGAGGGAATCGACGAGATCATCTTGGCTACCAATCCCAATATTGAGGGTGAGGCCACCGCCATGTATCTCGCACGGCTACTCGAACCGCTCGGGATCACCGTGACCAAGATTGCCTCGGGTCTGCCCGTTGGCGGCGACCTCGAATACGCCGACGAGTTGACCTTGAGCAAGGCGCTCGAAGGTCGTCAACGTCTCGGCGGGCCCGCAGGGTCGCAAAACGAAGGAACCGCCAGCGATGTCGCTGGCGGTTAAGTCGAATCTTTGGGTTTAACTGCCCCGGTCGATCAGGCGCGGGCGGTCGTGTGGTCTAACCGACCGGGACAGTTAAGTACCCGTGGTCGAACCCGGAGAAGACGGAAGCCTTCTTCGATTTCGACGTTGCAGTTATGTTACAAACATTACGAACAGAAGTCAAGGACACAAATAAGTAATACCGGTTAGACGTTCTCGAAGGCCCTCTATGATGGAGCTATGAGTGCGACAGGCCACGCCGCGAGGACGCGCTCGTGACCAGGCAGGCATACGCGTTGCCAGAACACGAACTGGTGATCTTTTGGACACCGAAGGCGGCCTGCACCTCGATCGTCTTCGAGCTCTGTTTCACCGTCTTTGGCTTGCCCAAAGGAAGCTTGTCCGACCAGCCCGGTGGTATGCGGGGATGGCTTGCGGAGCGCTCCTATCACCGATCAGCTGAGGAGGCGCGACACCTCTGCGCAACCGAGGGGTACACCTCGATCGCCATGTTGCGCGAGCCCTACGACCGTCTGATCAGCGCCTACCTGAACAAGTTTGTACGCAACGCGAATAAAGACCTGCAGACTCTGGGCGATCTCGAACCGTTCGCACGTGAGTTCTACGAAACCACAGCCTCGAGCGATGGCGCCTACACCGGACTGTCCTTCCGCCAGTTCGTGCAGCAGGTCTGCGGCACCATCAGCAATCGGGGGATGGGCGAACCGGCGCTCAACCACCACTGGAACACCCAAGTTCCGTTCGCGTTCGCCACCGACGGCTTCGAGTACGACCACCTCTACAAACTCTCATCTGCAGATCAATTCTTCACCCAGCTTGGCGAGCTCACCGGATCAACGATCGAGAACAATAAGACCAACACCACCGCCTATAGCGATCAGATCAGCGAGTCACTCGTAGATGTTCCGAGCGCGCAGCTCGCCAACCACGATGCCTTCGCAAAGGAATCGTTTCGAGATGATCAGCTGGCCGAACTCGTGGCCAAGGCTTTCGCCGTGGACCTCGACTATCACCGGCGGGCGCGCTAACTAATCGGAACCAGGATCCACGTGAACGTTGGCTCCTGGAGGAAGAATTCGTCGATCGCCTCGATCTCCTCTTCGGTTGGATCGCGGCCTTCTTCCTCAAACACGAAAAGCTCGTCTGGAGGAATCGGGAACGATTCGGTCAGGAGCAAAATCTCGTCGTCGCCCACCGCCGCGATCGTGGTGAAATCACCATCGTCATCGTCGAAAGTCTCGAGCAAGATCCACGTCTCGCCATCGACGGAGAACCACAGTTCACGAACGAACTCGGGTTCCTCAAATTCTTGCTGCTCTTCGAATGTCTCGAACGCCTCATTCACCGCGTCATCGATGTCGACGCCCAGGAACGTTACGAGAACCTCACCCGTGTCGGGGTCAAGCCATATGGCATCGCCCTCACTATCGATAGAGGTATCGATTCGGAGCACATGTGGAATCTCGCCTTCAAAGAGGGCCTCTTCGAAGAAGACCTCTTCGTGAATGACCGTCCCGTCAACAGTGCGTAGTGCGCCGATGCCCTCGTTCAGATTGATCTCCATGATGAAGCCGTCCTGCTCGATCTCGACGACTTCGGGCCCAAAGAAGAAGTCGTTGAATGGCTCGGTGGATCCGCCGATGATGGCGGCGAACCCTCCGGGGCCACCGACAGCTTGCGGGAAGATGTTGAACAGCTCTGTCGGGATAGGACTCTCCGACCAGGTGACACCGAGGTCATCGCTGGTAAGTACTACGGGGGCAGCTTGTTCGGGACCGCCGAAGTCCACCACGATGGCGAGAGCCAACTCATCGTTCGAGGCGATCCGCACATCAGAGAATTCGTCGCCGTCGGCAATGTCTACGAAGCGCTCGACTTGCGTCCAGTTCAATCCGTCAGGCGAGCGGAGTACGGCTGTGCCGCCGGTGAAGTTATCGAACACCGTCGCAATAAACCCGTCGTCTGTAGCGACAATCGAATTTGCAAAGCCCGCTACCGGCAGCTCAACGATGTCGAGAGTGCCACCAAGCGGCCCGGTGATCACAAGAGGAGGCAGAACACTGCCGAAGCCAAAGAAGCCTTCAACGAACTCGTCGTAGAACTCGTCACCGGGTTCAAGGCGCAGTACCTCTTCACCCGCGAAGAGGTCTTCATCACCGAAGAACCCCTCCTCCAGTGCGAAGAACTCCTCCTCCAGCGCGAGCTTCTCTGCCTCAATCGCTTCGCGCTCTTCGTCGGTTTCGGCGTTCTCGAAGGCCTCTACTAACTCAGCAAGCTCTTCGTCGAACTCTGCAAACGCTTCGTCGAGTTCCTCGAAGTTACATGTGGTGATGATGACCGGTTCGCCGGGGCCATCGGTGATCACGTCGCACAAGTTATTGAGCTGGTCCTCGGTCAGGAGCCCAGCGTCCAAGAGGAGTTGAAACGGGTCATTGCCGAAGAAGCCATCGACGATCTCGTCATAGAACTCCTCGCCGGGTTCGATGCGCAGAATTTCTTCACCAAAGAAGGCATCCTCTTGAGCCTCAAAGAAAGCATCTTCGATCTCGAGTTTCTCCTCCTCGGTTTCGGCGTTGGCGAGATCTTCTTCGAATTGCTCGAAGAGTGCATCAATCTCCTCAAAGTCACACGAGGTGACGATGACCGGTTCGCCGGGTCCATCGATGCCGATGTCACAGAAATTCTCGAGCTGCTCGTCGGTGAGCAGACCAGATTCAAAGATGATCTGGAAGGGGTCGTTGAATGCCGGTTCAACGCTGACGAGCACTCCCAGTTGACCGCCAGATACTGCGGCGCCAACGACGAACGTGAAACCTCCGTCTGCCATGACGTCAGGCAAATCGGTTGTGACCCAGGCCTGGCCGTCGGTCGATGTTGCCACGATCTGCTCGAACTCACCGAAGAAGATGTCGTCGGTGAAATCCGGCTCGACTTCGAGGATGGCAACCAAACCACCATTGAAGGAATCGAAGCTCTGCACGAAGCCAAATTCGGGGAGCCCGGTTGTGGGTTCGGCTTGCCAATTACCGCCATCGGACGAACGAAGAACTTCGAAGCCGTCCGGGCCCGCTTCGAGACGAACGAACTCACCGTTAAGGAAGGTGACTTGGCCAGGGAATGGCGATCCGAAGAAGATGGCCTCGTCGCCGATCTGAGCTTCTTCGTCCTCATCGCCAACCGAGTCCGCTGCGTCGGAAACGGAATCGCCTCGGCTGCGGTTCGGCTCGCTGTCGTCACTTGACTCCGCCGCGTCGCTACCTGAGTCGCTCGAATCTCCGTCGCTAGCCTCGGCCGCGTCACTACCTGAATCGCTCGAATCTCCGTCGCCAGCCTCATCGGCGTCACTACCTGAATCGCCGTCGACGTCGGCTGTCTCATCGTCGTCTTCGGGAGTCTCAACCTCTGGCGGGGTTGTTGCTACAGGCGCTGGCGCAGCCGTCGTGGTCGTCGAAGTTGTGGTTGATGTCGTCGTTGTGCTCGACGTCGTGGAGGTGGAGCTGGACGTCGAGGTCGTAGGGGCGACGGTCGTTGAGGTAGTGGTCGTGGTCGACGTAGTCGGAGCCACCGTCGTCGTAGCAGTATCAGCCTCGACGACTTCGTCGTCGGCTTCGGCTTCTTCGGCTACATCGCTGGCCGTGTCCTCAGCAGGAGGAACCTCCGTTGCTGCTGCAACCTCGGCTTCGATTGGTTCAGCCGCGATTGCGTCACCGGCAACTTGATCGGTTTCGCTATCGCCATCAGCCAACGCAAAGATGCCGATCACGATCAGCCCGAGCAAAAGAACGAGGGCAACGCCCTTACCAACTACGCCTTTTTCCACCGTCGTGGCCCCCAGTCACTTTCAGGACGCACCGCTCAGCCGCACTACGCCGATACGACCGAGATTACACGCTCCGTAGTTTTCGACCCAATCAACTATCGGACTGTCACTGTTTCGTAAGAGCGCAGTAATGTGACCGTCGAACCACTCCCTAAGGAAGCAACATGGCCACCACGTACTCCTCACTTAGCGAAAAAGTCGTACTCGTGACGGGCTCGGCCAAGGGCATTGGAGCAGCCATCGCCAAACGTTTTGCCGAGCAGCACTGCCACGTTGTTGTCAATGACATCGACGAAGCAGCTGCGCGTGAGGTCGTCGACGACATCGTGAAGTCCGGCGGTTCGGCGATGCTGTCCATCGCCGATGTCTCTAATAGCGAACAGGTCGGCTCCATGATCGACGACACGATGCAGGAGCATGGCCGGATCGATGTCGTCGTCAACAACGCAGGCATCGTCAGCCCAATGTTGCACTTCTTCGAAGCCGATGAACAGTGGTGGCGTCGCATCGTCGACGTCAACCTCACCGGCCATTTCCTCGTGTCACAGCCCGCCGCTCGCATTATGGCCAAGCAAGGCGGCGGCTCGATCATCAACATGAGCTCGGGGGGTGCAACTCGCGCACACCGAGCCTTCACCGCCTACGACGCCACCAAGGGTGGGATCGAGGCCCTCACCCGTGCCATGGCCATAGACCTTGCTGGCTACGGCATTCGCGTGAACGCCCTCATGCCTGGTTCGATAGATACCAGTAGCCAGGGCGAGGAGTACCGAAAGATCAGCGGGGTGAACATTCCCATGGGCCACGTTGGAGAACCCGAGGACATGACAGGAGCGGCCCTTTTCCTCGCTTCCGATGACGCAGCCTACATCACCGGCGACATCATCAAGGTCGACGGCGGGATGCTTGCCCAGCAACGCTCGGCGACCGTCGACATTCGTCCACCGAAAGACTTCCCTCAGGTCGAGGATCTGTAATGACACCACCGGGGTCTACCTACGACGTGGTCTGCGCTGGAGGCGCCCTCATGGGAAGTGCGGTCGCGTACTTTCTGACCGAGAGCCCGGATTTCGATGGCACCGTAGCCGTCGTCGAGACGGACACGAGCTATGAGTTCTGCGGCACCTCACGCGCACAGAACTCCATTCGAGAGCAGTTCAGCCAGCCGCTCAATATCAAGATCAGCCAGTTCGGCCTCGACTTCATCGACGACTTCCACGCGCGCACCCAAGTCGATGGGCAATCTCCCGAGCTCAACTATCGCGGCACTGGCTATCTGTTCTTGGCTCAAGACGAGAACGCGTTCGACAGCTTGACTCGACAGATGAAGATCCAGCACAGCGAGGGCGCCGAGACCACCATGCTCACACCAGCCCAAGTGGAGGAGCAGTTTCCCTACATGGACGCGTCGACGATCGTCGGCGCCCGGATGGGTTCGATGCGCGAAGGCTCGTTCGATGGCTGGGCTCTCTTCCAGGGGTTTCGCCAACGCGCGATAGCGAACGGCGCGACGTTCATTCGAGACACCGTCGTCGACATCGAGACGACCCAGGACTCCGAGCGTCGGGTGACGTCGGTTCGCCTGGAGTCGGGCGGGTCGATCGACTGCGGCTTCGTCGTGAACACCACCGGCACACGAGCCAAACAGGTAGCCGCCATGGTCGACCTGCCCGTGCCCGTCGAGCCGAGAGCGCGGACCAGCTTCGTCTTCGATTGCCGCACTCCCATCGAGCACAACGTGCCGCTAACCATCACCCCCGAAGGCGTGCACTTTCGCCGCGAGCAACATCACTACATGACCGGTGGCGTGCCCGCCGACGACGCGACGATCGACTATGACGACTGGCAGGCACGAGAGGACGAGTTCGAAGAACTCATCTGGCCAACGGTCGCCAAATACGTTCCGGTCTTCGATCGCATCTCCAAGGTCACGTCGTGGGGTGGCCAATACGCCTACAACACCCTCGACCACAACTTGATCATCGGAGCCGCCAGCGAACTCCCAAACTTCTTGTTCGCCAACGGCTTCAGCGGTCACGGGTTCCAACAAGCCCCCGCTGTCGGTCGGGCAATCAGCGAGCTGGTCACCTACGGCGAGTACCGATCACTAGACCTCTCCCCACTCGGCTACCAACGCGTCGAAGAAGACCGCCCCTTCGCCGAAGACGTCGTTATCTAGCCGAGCCGAAGTTCGCCTGCGGCTTCGGTGATGCTGCCGATCACCGCAGAGCCAGCGAAGCCCGCTGCTTCGAGTTCGGCTACGACGGATTCGGCTCGATCAGCGGGAACGGCGGCCAGCATGCCGCCCGCGGTTTGTGGGTCGTAGAGCAGTCGTGATCGACGATGGACACGGTCTTCGATGACCTGCACGGCGGCACGGTTGGCGTCGT
>CAYTUB010000056.1:0-17373 GCA_964441145.1 uncultured Acidimicrobiales bacterium | reverse complement strand
AGACTTATTCGCCGCAATCGCGCCTTCGCTTCGCTCTGGGCGCTCTGCGGATTTTGAGTGCGCGCCTGGGTGTAGTGCGAGTCGGTGGTGTTTTGTCCAACAGAACCTTCGGTGGCAACGTCATAGAGACCAGACGATGTTCATGGGAAAGGAACAGAAAATGGGAAAGAACACACGGCTCGGAGTACTAGCTCTCGTGGTTGCGCTTTTAGTGACCGCGTGCGCCGGATCTGTGGACTTGGGATCGCAGCCCCCGGGTCGGTGTCTCTTGGCTGAAGGGCTGAGCGCTGCACCCCCGGAGGACATATTTTCTGTTTCCTTCGTTCGATGGGATGAACTCGCCGTCGTGTCGTGTAGCGATGGAGTGCACAACGGAACGGTCATTGGGAACACCGGTGACGGGGAAGGCTGTGACGACGTGTTCGATCTCTATATCGAGTCGGTCGCTGTGCCAGATGACGCCGTTGCCATTCGGAGCTTCCAAAATTGTGTGGTGTTCGCTGAGTCGGGTGACCTCGTTGGGGACTACATCGATCCGGACTGATGCTTCGGGTCGGCGAGACCGACGCCGAACGCCGTCAGTGAGGTCTGTGACGTTGGTCGGGGTTTGTCGCGCGGTGTCGTCGCGACTGTGTGTCAATGATGTTGCGACCCGGAAAGTGTCACATCTGGTCCGTAAGGTCGCTGGCGTGTGGATCCTCGGAAGTGAATGTGTCGTCTGCGGCGTACCAGCGCGCGGCGTGTGCGGATCCTGCACGAATCAACTCGAACCACCGGTAATACCGCCGTTGCTGGCAATCGAGTCTTCCACGGTGCTTTGCAGCTACGAGGGTGTGGGTGCTCAGCTCGTAAAGGCCGTGAAATACGGGAATCGTCGCCAGGCAATCACGCCAATGGTGCAGGCCCTTGTCCCGAGCTTGCCGACCGAAGTCGACGCGGTAATCCCCGTGCCCTCCGACCCCGCACGCGTACGGGACCGCGGCTACGACCTCACTGCCACGTTGGCGAAGCGAATCGCCAGTCGAGTCGAGTCCGTGGTCTTAACGCCGCTTGAGCGGGTCACCGCTTCCGCCCAAACCGGACAGGGAAGGGTTGCCCGCCAACACGTGCAATACCGGGCCTATGACAGCGTGCCCGAACGTGTCATCTTGGTCGACGACGTCGTCACTACGGGAGCAACCGCTGTCGCATGTGCCTTGGCTCTCGGTCTCGCAGGCGCGCGTTCCATTTCGTTTGTCGCGTTGGCTGCGACTCCTATCTCAAAAGACAGAATGGTTGCCGCTTCGTAAATTCGAGCAGTTTGAGATTCTCTCCTCAAGGAAAACCCCGCTAGTGTCGAAGGTCACAACCTAAAGACACCCTGGAGGTACCCATATGCAGGTCCACATCAGCTCCCGGCGGACCAACGTTACCGATCGTTTGCAAGATCTAACGAGGTCCAAACTCGAGCGGCTGGACAAATATGTCCCAGGCCTCGAACGAGCTGACGTGCACTTTAGCGAGGAACGAAATCCGCGCATCTCCGACAAGGAGTGTTGCGAGATTACTGTTGAAGGCCATGGGCATCATGTGCGGACAAAGGTGACAGCCCCCGACCCCTATACGGCGATCGACCTTGCTACCGAGAAGCTCGAGCATCAGTTTCACAAGCTGAAGAGCAAGCTGCATCGCCACGAGCACAGCGGAGTCGACTCGATTCGACTCGATCCTCTGCCGTCGGGCGCCCCCGCCCCCGAGATTGACGACAACGTTTCTCGCATCGTGAAGAAGAAGCAGTTCGCCATCGAGCCAATGGCTCCCGAAGACGCCGTTCTGCAGATGGAACTGCTCGGCCACGACTTCTTCTTGTTCACCAACGCGGAAACGAATCGCTCCGCAGTGTGCTACTTGCGTGACGACGGCGACGTGGGGCTCATTGACGCCGAGTAGGCGAACCCGAGATACTTTTCAACCGAATGGCCGATTCTGCCGACGCTTTTCGCTGAGCGCCTAAAGAACCCGAGACCCCCGCCGATTGATGCGAGTCAATATAGCGGGGATAACAAAATGACTATTGCGGTTCAAGCCTCTACCACTGGTGGAGGCGACAGCGGGCTCGTCGCGTTTGCGGCGAAGGACCTTCCGGCGAAAGGCCGTGCGTCTAGCGCGCGGATCGCCGTCGTGGGGACTGGCTACGTCGGTCTCACGACAGGCGCGTGCTTTGCCGAGTTAGGGCACGACGTTGTGTGTGCCGACATCGATCTTTCCAAGATCGAGCGGCTGAAAGCGGGCAAGATTCCAATTCATGAGGATGGGCTAGAACCCATCGTCCAGGAGAATTACCGGGACGGTCGCCTCGACTTCGTTCTCGGTGCGGCCCAGAGCGTCATGGGACGTGAGGTCGTATACCTATGCGTTCCGACACCTCAGGGCGATGACGGGAGAGCTGATCTCACCTTCGTCGAGGCAGCCGCTCGCGAGATCGCTCCGTACCTGGAGCCGGGCGCCATTGTCGTCAACAAGTCCACGGTGCCGGTTGGCACGACGGTGCTCGTCGAACAGGCATTGGGTCGAGGTGATGTTCATGTCGTTTCCAATCCAGAGTTTCTTCGTGAAGGTTCTGCGGTAGGCGACTTCCTGAACCCAGACCGCGTCGTTATCGGTGCGAAGAATCGAGATGCAGCCGAGCGGGTCGCCGAGCTATATGCCGCGGTAGATGCGCCAATCCTGATTACAGACGCGGCATCGGCCGAGGCATGTAAGTACGCGGCGAATGCTTTTCTCGCTACCAAGATCAGTTTCGCCAATGCGGTTGCCGCAGTCTGCGAAGCAGCTGGAGCCGATGTCTCCGATGTCCTTGCGGGGATCGGACAAGACTCTCGAATAGGTCATCACTTTCTCAATCCAGGACCTGGGTGGGGTGGCTCGTGTTTCCCAAAGGACACGAAAGCCATGATGGCCATCGCAGAGGACGCTGGATATGACTTCGCGCTTCTTCAGGGCGTGATCGATGTCAACGATCAGCAATTCGGCCGAGTGGTCGACAAGATTCGAACAGCTGCTGGTGGGTCGCTTTATGGTGCCCATGTTGGAGTGCTGGGATTAGCGTTCAAAGCTGGGACCGACGATATGCGAGATTCGCCCGCAGTCGAGATCTGCAAGCGGATAGTTGCCGAGGGCGCATCCGTGAGAGCGTTCGACCCGGTTGCAAAGGATTGCGGCGTTGTTGGTGTCGAGGAATGTGGCGACTCATACGCTGCCGCTGAGCAAGCAGATGTGCTCGCCGTCCTTACAGAATGGCCGGAGTTCGTCTCTCTCGACCCGACCCGACTAGGGGAGGCGGTCAAGCGAAAAGAGATTGTCGATGGACGCAACCTCCTCGATAGTGACGCCTTTCGCCAGGCGGGATTCTCCTACCAAGGAATTGGTCGGCCATGACTCTCATGTTGAGTCAAAGTGAGGCCACCGTGGCGGCTGTTATCCCAACGTCGGGGCGCGAGTCGGTTGTTGACGCTGTTCGTTCAGCTCTTGGCCAGAGCCGGCCGCCCGACGTGGTGGTCGTCGCAACCGCTGAGCGCAATCTGGCGCGAGTGCGTGAACTGTTAGCTGATCACATCGACAACATCCAGATTGAAGTAACGAACATCGACAAGCCAACCGGTGGATTTCTCAGGAAGCTCGGCACTGATTCGATCGATTGTGATTGGTATGCCTTTCTCGACGACGACGACCAGTGGTTGCCGACGAAGTTGGGGCGTCAGCTGGTGTATGCCGAGGAATGTGGGTTGGACGTCGCCTCCAGCAGCCTTTTGGTCTCCGGGCCAGATTCCGTTGGCGACAAACCAATACCTGGGACGACCTACAGCGAGGGCGACTCGGTTTCCGAGTACCTCTTTGCTGGGAGAACTCTTCGCGTGGATCGACCGCTCCTGCACACATCGACGCTTCTCGTAAGTCGGGAGGCCATCGAAGAAGTCAATTGGGACCCGGGATTGTCGGTTCATCAGGATTGGGACTTGGTCCTTCGTCTCGACGACGCTGGTTTCAAGATCGGTCAAAGCCGAGATCCTCTGACGCATGTCGCGACCGGTACTTCCGGGAGCATGAGCGCGACGAACAAATGGGCGTCCTCTCTTGAGTGGTGGAAGAACTCCAAGCACCTCATGAGCGACCGTTCGTCAGCGGACTTCCTGTACTCCCAAGTTCTCCGATATGCGCTCAGAGAGCGTTCGCGCGAAGGGATCCAAAGCGTCATGTTGGCCGCAAAGCGCAGTTGTCGGCCCTCCTGGTCGGCGATTCTGATCGGTTTGACCGGCTGCGCCCCCCGATCAGTATTTGAGAAAGCGATGGTTCGCGATGCCAGAACTCGCTAGGAGAGCCATAGAGGTTGCGGTTCACGACGGTCTCGACCTTCGCAGCAAGCAACGGCCGCCCGACTTTGCCGGCGGCGAACGATTGGCTCTCGTGGTTCCGCGACGGCCCGGAATTTCTGAGGCATGGCTCGACCGTCATGCAGAATCAATCAGGCATATGCTCGCTGGCTTAGCTACGTTCGAACCACCTTCGCCAGACTGGCTGGAGGAGCTACCGTATGTCCGCCTTGGGCCGAAGGCGCCGCTTCTAAAGCGATATGGGATCGGTCGACTCTCATCGATCACCGCCGGGGGTTCGGCGCGTTCGGGGCTATCCGAGCTCGGGGCTACCGGTGCGGTGATTCACTATGCAAACTTCTTGGACTTGCTTGGCGGACCAGGTGAGATGTTGCCCGATATTGCGACGGTTGTGTACGTCCACGGGTTTGACATCACATGGTCGCGCCTGCCGTGGTGTCCAATTCCATACAAGAGCATGGGCAACACGCGAGCCTATGTCGATCGACTTATCAGGCATTCAGAGAAGGTCATCTTCGCAGCAAATTCTGAACACTCGCGTCAGCACTTGATCAACTCCGGCTTTCCCGAAGACCGAGTGAAGGTCTGCTATCTACCTGTAGAGGTTCGAAGCTCGTCCTCGACCGTTCGGACTCATGTTGGATCAGGTCCGCTGAAGTTGTTGTACGTAGGCCGTTTTGTGGACTTTAAGGGTCCGGTCGAGTCGGTCCGGGCGGTGGCAACCGCCCAATCACGCGGGGTCAACGTCGAATTTACGATGATTGGCGATGGGCCATTGCGTCAAGATGTCGAGGGTCTGATCAAAGAACTCGGCGCTGAGAGCTTCATACATCTGGCTGGGTCAATGCCGAACCACCAGGTCCACGACAAGCTCCAAAATTCTGACGCATTTCTCCTGCACAACAAGGTTGCTCGAAAGACCGGTCAGGTCGAGGCTTTCGGCTATGCGCATGCCGAAGCCCTGTCGAACGGAGTTCCCGTGCTAACGGCGACGGCCGGGGCCCCGAGTGAGTACCTCGACCACGGTGTAAACAGTCTCTTGGTCGAGCCTGGTGATATTCATGGCCAGGCCGAGATGATCGAGTATCTGGCATCCGACTTGGACTTGCGCCTGTCGCTATCGAGGTCGGCGATTGAAACCACGGAACGCCTCTTCTCTCCAGCCGCCCACGCCCTTCGGATAGCCGAACTCGTCGATGAGGCTCGCAGATGCGATTGATCCCTTCCGGTTGGGCACTTTCGCTGATGTTCGCAGGGACGGTCGCAAACGTCTCGACTGGAGCAGTGCGTTTCGTCGCGCTGTCGTTTACCAGCGCGATCTTGATGGTCTTCGTGGTGCTGAAGCTTGCCGAAACGCGAGCCGCCAACGTGGTCAGGTTCGGAAAGTGGGCCAATCCATTTGTGTGGCTCTTTGCGGTGTACGGCTCGATCGTCCTTCAAGAGTTGTTCCTAGATGACGCCGATGTCCGGGCAATTGTTTGGACGATTCCTATGGGAGTGCTGCTGGCCGCGGCCATGATTCTTTGGCAGCAAGGGTTCGTTTTGCACCCTCGGGACCTCCGGATCGGCCTCTATGGATTCTTCACCGCAGGGATCCTCTTGGGAGTGCTCTCTCCGACAGCGACCAAGGCATGCCGAGACGACAAATGCTCTGCTTTCGGCTCTTTGTATCAAGGAGGGTTTCCCCACGAGAACACAATGGGGTACGCCGCATCGCTTGCCTTCATTGCGCTCGCGACGGCCGGCAGCCAGTCGCGCCGGCACTACAGATGGGGTCTTTGGCTCTTGGCAGCGGTGCCGCTCACGGCAGCGGTCTTTTCAGGTGCTCGGATAGCCATAGCTGGTGTCTTCGCTGCCTTTGCGATCAATCTCGGACTTCTCATTCTCAAGAGGCACGCCCTCGCAATTCTTGGTTTCTGCGTTCTGATCGTCACCGGTTCGATCAGTTTGATCTACACCTCGGAGATAGCGGACTTCTCGTTCCGGGGGCGTCGGTGGATCGTCCTGGCCGACTCATTGCCTGATTTTCCGCTCTTTGGCAATGGAGTGACGGCGTGGCAAGACCTGCAATCATCCTTCTTGATTCCAACGACGACGCACAGTGTCTATGGGAGCGTGTTAGTCCACGGTGGCTATATCGCAGTGTTCCTCTATCTCGTGTTCATTCTGCTCGTGGCGCTCTACGCAAGACGTTCGACCGAGAAGGAAATCATGCCGTTGTGGCTGTTCTTGGTATTGCAGTCAGTCTTCTATTCGATATGGGAGCCTGTACAGCTACCAACGCGCGGCTGGGTTCTAGTTGCGGTTGCGTTGGCAGTTCGATATCGGGAGAGACAGCCCTCCGATGTGGGGCATGGACGATCGAGAGCTAGGAGCAAAAATACGCAGCAGTTTGCGAGTCGTGTTAGCGAGCCACGCGTCCCATCGGCGACGCAAATGCACAGAGAGCGAACATCAGCGCTTCTCGAGAGTGGGGGACATCGTGTACGGCCTTAGTCAATTTCGCAAGAGTAGATTAGGAACGTCGCTGGAGTACGGGGCCTTCCGGGCTTATGCGGGCATCCCGCGTCACATCTCTAGAGAGACAACACATCCGAAAGCCCTGGTATTTGGACATCAGAAGACGGGCACAAGCGTTGTGGCCTCGGTGGTGGCCCAGCAAGCTCAGGTGGGCTGTTCGATCGACCTTCCAGCTGAACGGCTTCGTCCATCTGACCCGTCGCGAGTCAGTGTCGAAACTTTGTTGAGGCGTTCCGCCCCGTTCAGCTACAGAACCCTTGTAAAGGAACCGCACTGGTCGCTATTTGCTCCCAGAATCCTTGAGGAACTTCCGGACGTGCTCGCCGTGGGCGTTCTCCGGGACCCGGTGAAAACCATCGAGTCGATCTGCTACCGACTTCGGATACCCACCGAAACGCTGAACGCGCGTCCTGAAGTAGGGCCATGGTGGCAACCCATGATCGATGGACACGGGCTTGCTTCGCCGAGTCACTCCGCACTTGAGAATCTCGCAGCGAGGATTGCCCTCTGTGAAGAGAGGTTGTCGAAAGCCCTGCTTGAGTTTCCCGATCGAATGCGAGTCGTGAACTATGAGGATTTTGTTGTGTCTCCGGTTAGCGCAGCGCGCAGCTTGGTCCACTTCTTTGGGTGGGAGGCTACTAGTGAGGCCGATGTCGAGCGGCAATACCAGCCTGGCCTAAGGGCTGCTTCGGCCAAAGAACGAGAGCGCTATCAGCTCAAAGATACGCAGCGCGAGATCGTCAACCAGATTGCAAATCGTGAATCCGTTCTAGCGAACGTCTCGGGGTTTCCGAGTGGTGAGTAACGAGCGGGCAAATCTCACGAGCACGGTAGTTGGGCGTGTTTTGGGCATTGGGTCGTTCGCGCTCTCGACGCTCTTGATTGGCGTGACTCTTGGTATCGATGCCGCTGGCGCCGTTCTTTTCGTCCAGGCGATGTGCGGAACTCTCGCCGTCCTGGTTGCGTACGGGGAAGAACGCTACGTGACCCTGCTCTTCGCTCGTTCAGACGATGAGAGGTGGCGATCAACGATTGCATTTTGGTTGGGTACGCGTCCGTGGCGACGGATATCTGTAGGAGGTGCAGCGACGTTCGTGATCGTCGTGTTGTGGCTACAAGTCCCCACGCCGCTCGCTGATGTCGAGACATGGGTGGCCGTCACATTGGCGGTCTCGATCTCCGTGATGCTGGGCATCCAGCGGATTCTTGCTGAGGCGTTGAGAGCTGGAGGGCAGGCAGTTCACGCGAATCTCGGTACCGGTCGTGCAGGGGGCGTCGTGACGCAGTGCATTTTTGTGCTCTTGCTATCGGCGAGCTTGTTGATCGAAGGGCGCGAAATGCTCTCGCTCGAGCGCGGACTTCTCATGTTGAGTTTCGCCTCGCTCGTTGGTCTAGGACATGTGCTGATCGTGTTCGCATGGGTGGGGCGTTCGTTGTCTGGCTCAGTTGATCGGGACACGCTCGCCGCCATCGAGCACTCGCCAACACAAACGCTTCTGGCCTCTGGTTCTGGCGTTCTATTTTCCCAGATGGACATGCTCATCGCTGGCTCAATTCTTGGTCCGACGCCACTTGGTATCTACGGTCTGGCCCGAAGAATCGGCGTGATCATCAACACGCCCGGGTACGTAGCCAACTTGTTTGTTGTGCGCCGTATTGCCGGGTCGACTGGTGACGAACAGGCTGCGGAACTATCAAGGTTTCTTCCGGTTGTTTCGGCCGTTGCCTCAGCCGCTTCTGTGGTCGGCTCGGTGGGGCTGGTCTTGGCTCCATCGGGGTTCTACCGACTGTTGGTCCCATCTGGAGAAGTTCAGCAAGCAAGATATGTCCTGGCAGCGTTGGCCCTCGGCCAAGTACTCAATGTTGCTTCCGGAAGTTGTGGAACAGTGCTCCTTCTCTTTGGTCGCCAACGGGCGATGTTGATCGCCGCAATTGGCGGAATCGCGTGCATTGGAATCACGGCGCTGGTCGTATCGAGGAGCGGTTCCGCCTTCGCCCTGGCCCTTGGAACAACTGCGGCGACCGCAATCTACTTCGGCTACCTGGCTTACGTCTCTCGGACGGCGGCTGGGATAACAACAGATGCACTCGGTGTGATGAGGCGAAACCCGATCACACGGTGACGACATTAAAGGTGGGAAATAGACAATGGATAAGCAGCTTCTAGCTTCATCGAACAGCCGGGCAGCCACGGCTCAGGGGCGTCTCGAAACGTATCGCTGGGCCTTCTCAAGGTGGCGATGACCTTCGTAGTTCTCGCGCTCCACGCCGGATTCCTCGAAGAGTTTTCGAACTTCGGCAATTTCGTAACTACACAAGGCCCCTTCAGGATTGCTGTGCCTGTCTTTCTGCTTGTGAACGGATTCTTCTTAACCCTCCTGACCACCGAGGTTGTTGTGAACTATCTCATCGATGCGCGTGACGGAGCGTTCGACAACTACCTATCGCGATCTTCGTATGCCCCGCATTGTTCATCGCCGTTTCGAGGGTTCGGGTCGAAGGGAATTCCAAGTATCTGGCGCTCTTTTCGTCGGCGATCTATTTCGTGCACTCCGGCGTTCTAAGTCTCATTGAAAACAGCCTTACTTTGGGCGGCATAGCGCTCACCGCAATTGCTGTTCCAGGATCGGTCGCCGTTGCTTATGTTGTCGTGAAGTTGCACAGCCGTGTTCGCTACATCCTCTAGCTTCAGAATTCCTACTGCGAGGTAGGAGTCGCGTCTGCCCAACTGCAGGTTCCGGGCCCGGTTCCTGAGAACACCGCGAGAAACCTAGGTCTGACACATCCGCCGGGGTTGACACCGGTAGCCTGGAACAGCTATGAGCATGTTCAAAAAGGTCTTGCGAAGCGGCGAAGGCAAGAAGTTACGCGCCCTCGAAGCAATCATCCCCGATGTCAACGCCCTCGAAACCGAGATGGAGGCGCTCTCCGACGAGGAGCTGCAGGGTAAGACGGCAGACTTCCGGACTCGGCTCGAGAACGGTGCGACACTCGATGACCTCCTCGTCGAGGTCTTCGCAACGGTGCGCGAAGCATCGGTACGAACCCTTGGTATGCGTCACTACGACGTGCAGCTCATGGGCGGCCTGGCGCTACACCTCGGCTGGGTCGCAGAGATGCGCACCGGCGAGGGCAAGACACTGGTCTCGACGCTTCCCGTCTACCTCAACGGCTTGAGCGGTGAAGGGCTGCACGTCGTTACGGTCAACGACTATCTCGCTAGCCGCGACGCGGAGAACATGGGTCGGCTGCACAAGTGGATGGGGCTCGAGGTCGGGCTGATCGTCCCTGGCAATCGCGACGCAGCGTTCAAACGAGCGCAGTATGCCGCTGACATCACGTACGGAACGAACAACGAGTTCGGCTTCGACTACCTCCGCGACAATATGGCCATGACCGCGGCTGCTCGGGTACAGCGGGGATACAACTACTGCATCGTGGACGAGATCGACTCGATCCTCATCGATGAAGCCCGAACACCGCTGATCATTAGTGGACGCGTCGCAGATGCAGCGCAGATCTATTACAAGTTCGCCAGCATTGCGCGTTCGCTTCAGCGAGACGTCGACTACGACGTCGACGAAGAGAAGCGGATCGTCGCCCCGACCGAGGCGGGTATCCACGCGGTCGAAGGCGCGCTCGGTCTCGACAACCTCTACGACCCAGCGTCGTCCAACGCGAACCTTGTGCATCAGCTGCTCGCATCGCTCAAGGCCAAAGAGCTCTACAAGCGTGACAAGGAATATCTCGTCGACGGGGGAGAGGTGAAGATCGTCGATCAGTTCACCGGCCGTGTCCTCGATGGACGCCGTTGGTCCGATGGTCTACATCAGGCAGTCGAGGCCAAAGAGGGCGTCAAGATCAAAGAGGAAAACCAGACCCTCGCCACGATCACGTTGCAGAACTACTACCGCCAGTACAACAAGCTCGCTGGCATGACCGGTACCGCCCAGACCGAAGCGGCCGAGCTCGCTGAAACCTATGGCCTTCAGGTTGCGCAGATTCCAACGAACAAGCCCGTAGTGCGCGCGGACGAAGCCGACCTCATCTTCAAGACCGAGGACGGCAAGTTCGATGCCGTAGCCGACGACATCGAGGAACGCAGCCGCACTGGTCAGCCGGTACTCGTCGGTACCGTCTCCGTCGAGAAGTCAGAAAAGCTCAGCCGGCTGCTCGACAAGCGCGGCATCAAGCACACGGTATTGAACGCCAAGCAGCACACCAAAGAAGGCCATGTCGTAGCCCAAGCGGGTCGTCTTCATGGCGTCACCGTGGCGACAAACATGGCCGGTCGCGGCGTCGACATCAAGCTCGGTGGCGATCCCGAAGGACTCGCAGAGCGCGATTGTCGTGGCGAACAACTTGAAGAAGGCACCGAGGAGTACGACGAGCGCTACGCCGATCTCGTCAAAAAGCACACATCGCAGTGCGAAGAAGAAGGCAAGCGCATCCTTGAACTCGGTGGGCTCTACGTCCTTGGTACCGAGCGCCACGAGAGCCGTCGTATTGATAACCAGCTGCGTGGCCGATCCGGACGTCAGGGCGATCCTGGCGAAAGCCGCTTCTATCTCTCGCTCGAAGATGACCTGATGCGCTTGTTCGCCACCGGCGCCATGAACTTCGTCATGGACCGCGCGCTTCCCGAAGACGTCCCCATCGAAGCAAAGATGGTGACCAAGGCGATCGAACGGGCGCAGAACACCGTCGAGGCCAAGAACGCAGAGGCCCGTAAGAACGTACTCAAGTACGACGAGGTCATGAACGAGCAGCGCAAGGTGATCTACCAGCGCCGCGCCAACATTCTCGAAGGTGAGGACCTGCGCGAAGAGACGATCGAAGCGATCTCCGAGGTCGTCGACCGCTTGGTCGAGACCCACGCTTCCGGTGAGCACCCCGAGTCGTGGGATGTCGACTCGCTCGAGACCGAAGTTGCCAGCTACTGGCCCACTGAACTCGATGCCGACCAATTGGCCGAAGAGCCCTCCAACGGTGCGCTGTACGAAACGCTGGCGGCTGAAGCCATCGAGCGGTACGAGGATCGTGAAGAGGTGCTGACCGAACCGGTCATGCGCCAGGTCGAGCGCCAGATCATGATGCGACTCATCGATCAACGATGGCGAGATCACCTCTACGAAATGGACTACCTGCGCGAGGGTATTCACCTTCGTGCCATGGGCCAGCGAGACCCCGCTACCGAATGGCAGCGTGAGGGCTTTGAGATGTTTGGCCAGATGATGAGCTCGATCAATTCCGAGTTCGCCCGCTACATCATGCATGTCGAGGTCAAGCCGGCCGAACCAGCACAAGAAGAGGCCGCCGGGGAAGCAACGGACACCCCCAAGGAAACCAAGAACGCGAATGGCCCGGCCATCGTCGACGCTCAGGCCACCAAAGCACAGGCATCGACGACGGCGGCAGCATCGGATGCCCCTCCAAAGGAAAAGGCGAAGCCCGAAGAAGCACCGGCTGTGCCAAAGGTCAACAACGAGTTCGAGAACGTAGGACGAAACGCGCCTTGCCCGTGTGGCAGTGGTAAGAAGTTCAAACACTGCCACGGGCGGTGACCTCTCCTCATGCAAAACTTCTCCGATACTTTCGCCGCGCTTTCGACGCGCCTCGATGAGGCTGCCGGGTATCTGCGAATCGACGAGCAACGGGCGCGCCAACCACAACTTGAATCGGAGATGTCGCGCCCAGATCTATGGGACGACCCCGAGGCGGCCCGAAGTGTGCAGACTGAACTGTCCTCGGTGAACGACGACATTGCCCTCTTCGACGACTTGCACACGCGCCTCGAAGACGCTCAGGTCATGGTCGAACTCGCAGCCGAAGAAGACGACGACTCGTTGCTCGAAGAGGTGGAGGAGCTCGTCTCGGCGATGTCGACGCGGCTCGATGACTTGGAACTCCGGGCGCTGTTTACCGGAGAGTTCGACGAACGCGACGCTGTCTGTCTCGTCAAGAGCGGCGAGGGTGGCACCGACGCTCAGGACTGGGCCGAAATGTTGCTGTCGATGTACGAACGTTGGGCCAAGAAGCGTGGGCTTGAATACGAACTCCTTTCGGCAAGCGACGGGACCGAAGCCGGGATCAGCCAAGCCGAATTCATGGTCAAGGGCCGCCACGCCTATGGCCTGTTGCAAGGCGAACACGGTGTGCACCGTCTCGTCCGTATCTCACCGTTCAACAACGAAGGCAAACGCCAGACCGCCTTCGCCGCGATGCAGGTATCCCCGTTCTTTGAGGCGATGGCCGACGAGGTCGACATCGACGAGAAGGACCTTCGAATCGATACCTACCGATCCTCGGGCGCAGGTGGGCAGCACGTTAATGTGACCGATTCGGCGGTCCGGATTACACACCTACCCACGGGAACGGTCACGAGTTGTCAAAATGAACGGTCCCAGCATCAAAATAAGGATCGAGCCATGCAGATGATGGCGGCCAAGCTGCTCGACCTCGAGCGGAAGAAGCGAGAAGACGAAATAGCGGCGATCACGGGCGCGCAAAGCAACGTTGGCTTTGGCTCCCAAATTCGCTCCTACGTGCTCCAGCCATACCAAATGGTCAAAGACCTGCGTACCGAGCACGAGACTGGCAACATTGAGTCCGTCCTGGGCGGCAGTCTCGATCCGTTCATGGAGTCGTACCTGCGGTGGAACCGAGCCGAAAATGAGGTTGCGCAATGATTCGACTAGAGAACGTTTCCAAGGAGTACTCCAAGGACTCTCCAGCGCTCGTCAACGCATCTGCCGAGATCGAGAAAGGTGAATTCGTCTTTCTCGTCGGCGCGTCGGGGTCAGGAAAATCGACGCTGATTCGTCTGCTTAATCGCGAAGAAAAGCCCACCACTGGCAAGGTCTACGTTTCGGGCAAGGACATCGTCGAATTGTCGAGCTGGAAGGTGCCATTTCTGCGCCGCAACATCGGCTGCATCTTCCAGGACTACCGCCTGCTCCCCAAGCGGACCGTCGCCGAGAACGTGGCGTTTGCCCTCGAGGTAATCGGTCGACCCAAGCAGGTCATCGACCAGCAGGTGCCCGCAATCCTTGATCTGGTCGGACTCTCGGAAAAGTCACATCGCATGCCCGACGAGCTTTCGGGAGGCGAGCAACAACGCGTCTCGATCGCCCGAGCCTTCGTCAACCGGCCATTGATCTTGCTTGCCGATGAGCCCACAGGAAACCTCGATCCCGACACGGCAGTCGGCATTATGCGATTGCTCGACCGGATCAACCGAACAGGGACAACAGTTGTTATGGCAACCCACGATCGTGGAATCGTCGACACCATGCGTCGCCGCGTGATCCAGCTCAACAACGGACACATCGTGCGCGACGAAACCGGAGGTCAGTACCGATGATTGGACGCATACGCTTCCTGCTCGCAGAGACCGGGCAGAACATTTGGCGCAACCTTCCCTTGACCCTCGCGTCGATTGCCGTTGCGATGGTTTCGCTGTCGCTTTTCGGTACCTCGCAGCTGGTAGCTCGCGGTGTCGACAACGCCACCCAACGATGGGAAGGCGGCATCGAATTCGTGGTCTTCATGAGCAGCGATGCCGAACAGAGCCAAATCGACGCGATCGATACCCTCCTCGAAGGAAGCCGTGGCACCACGATCGACGACTTCAACTTCGTCACCAAGGAAGAGACCTTCGAAGAGTTCCAAGAGTTCTTCGCAGGCGACGAAGAGCTCCTCCAAACCATTTCTGTGGAAACGATGCCTCCGAGCTTCCGCATCCGCCCGACCAACGTCGACGCGGGAGCAGTGGAGGCGTTAGGAACAACCTTTGAAGCCAGACCCGGCGTGCGCACGGTCGTGTTCGCGACCGACGTCATCCGCGAGATCCAAAGCAACGCCGAAAAGATCAGCCGATTCATGCTGGGTGCTGGCGCCATCCTGCTCGGCGCCTCCGCGATCGTTATTTTGACGACGCTGTCCATCGCGATCTCGTCGAGACGCAACGAGATCGAGATCATGAAACTCGTCGGCGCGTCCAACTGGTTTATTCGCGTGCCCTTTGTTTTCGAGGGCATGGTGCAAGGTGTGATCGGCTCGCTATTGGCCCTGCCGTTCCTGCTTATCGTTCGACGTCTCGTTATCGAAGACTTCTCGCAATCGGACACGCTCAGACTCCTCGAAGGGTTCCGGGTCACCGACCCGCAGTTCCTCTTCATCAGTCTCCTGGTGATCGTCATCGGCACCGCCGTAGCCACCCTCGGCTCGATCGTTGCCGTCTCGCGCTACCTAGACGTGTAGCGGCTGTCCTCTCGGGCTTCGCCCTCCAGCGGTCGCAATCCGTCGCGGGCAATCCTGCGGGTTGCTGCTCCTCGATGCCCGGCCGCTAGCCGGAGGCCACTAATGTCTGAACGGATGTTCAGTACGAGGGGATGTTGATATGGGGCACAAGGTCAAGGCGGTTGTTGCGAAGGAAAAGGGCGCACCGGTTGAGGTTGTCGAGATCGACGTGCCCGACCCGGGACCGGGTGAAGCCTTGGTCGACATCAAGGCATGCGGCGTGTGCCATACCGACCTGCACTACCGCGAAGGCGGAATCAACGACGAGTTCCCATTCTTGTTGGGCCACGAGGCCTCCGGCATTGTGGAGGCCGTCGGCGAGGGCGTCAGCGACATCGAGGTCGGCGACTTCGTTGTCTTGAACTGGCGAGCGGTCTGTGGCGAGTGCCGCTCCTGCAAACGTGCCCGGCCACATCTGTGCTTCAACACACACAACGCGACCCAAAAGATGACGATGGACGGCGTGGAACTTAGCCCGGCTCTGGGCATCGGTGCTTTCGCAGAAAAGACTCTGGTCCATGCAGGGCAGTGCACCAAGGTGGACCCCGACGTAAAGCCCGAGGTCGCTGGTCTCATTGGTTGCGGAGTGATGGCCGGAATCGGAGCAGCGCTCAACACCGGCAATGTCGGACGTGGAGATTCTGTTGCGGTCTTTGGCTGCGGCGGGGTCGGTGACGCAGCGATCGAAGGAGCTCGCATTGCGGGAGCGAGCACGATCATCGCAGTCGACATTGACGACACAAAGCTCGAATGGGCCAAGGACTTTGGCGCAACCCATGTGGTGAACTCATCCAAGGAAGACGCCGTGGAGCGAATCCGCGAACTCACCGATGGCAACGGGGTCGATGTGGCGATCGAAGCGGTTGGTCTGCCCGTGACCTACGAACAGGCCTTCTATGCAAGAGATCTCGCGGGCACCGTGGTGCTCGTAGGTGTTCCGACGCCAGACATGAAAATCGAACTGCCGCTCATCGAGGTCTTCGGCCGTGGAGGCTCGCTGAAGTCATCCTGGTACGGCGATTGTCTTCCCAGCCGTGACTTCCCGATGCTGATCGACCTGCACCAGCAGGGCCGTCTGAACCTTGAAGGGTTCGTCTCCGAGACCATCGGCATCGATGGCGTTGAGGAGGCGTTTCACAAGATGGAACGCGGTGAGGTGTTACGATCTGTGGTCGTGTTCTAGAAGCCCTCACGAACCGTGAGGAGAAGCCGATGGACCAAAGACCGATCGGCAGGAGGCTGTGATGAAGTGGATCAAATCAATACTTCTCGCCACAGCGATCGTCGGCGTGCTCGCGATGCAGTCGGCGGCAGCCGAAACCGTCGAACCGGTTGAAGACCTCCCCGAGCTTGCGCTCACCGGCCCAAGCACCGCCGCGGTGGGTCTTCTCGTCGCGCTCGTGATGGTGCTGCTCGGCCTCGCGTCGCTCGCTATTGGTCGTCGCGTCGAGGCGTAAAGCTACATCGAGAGACTGCTGCTGGACTACCCGAACATCTAGCCGGGAGGCATCGCGTGCCCTTTACCCAGATCTCAATGACGGAAGGTACGTCGGCCGAATACCGCGCCACGTTGATGGAAGAGATCTACCTCGCCATGCGCGACACGATCGCTATTCCTAAAGATGACCGCTTTGCGACGATCTCCGAGCACAAGCCTGAGAACATCAACAACAGCGGCAGCTATCTTGATATCGATCGGTCCGACGACGTCATCTTCATCCAGATCACCCTCAATCAGGGTCGCTCCACCGACCAGAAGAAGGCGCTCTACAGCAAGATCGCCGAACGGCGCGGTTAGCTACCGGCTCGGCGAGCTTCTTGCTGAGGGCTTACGCTGCGAGTAGGAGCCGCCAATGCAGGGCTCGCGAGTCCAGTCCTGAACGACGGCGTAGTTCCAGCGGACCCCTGTTTCGGATAGTGATTGCAATACGGACCGTTGTTGTTGTTGGGGTTTCATCACCAAGGTTGAAGCGTTGGTATTTCAATGGTCGGTTTATCAATGAAACAGGCAGCCCACACCGATTTTGGCGATTAGCCCACACTTTCTGCTCGAGGTCTCATTAATGGTTTGCCACTACGCAAGAGTCACTCGGCGTGGCGAGGTGGCGTCGTGATAGACGGCCGAAGGTTCTCAGGATTCTCCCAGACTTCTCTGATTGAATATCGGGGTGAGTCCTGCCAC
>CAYTUB010000055.1:0-19098 GCA_964441145.1 uncultured Acidimicrobiales bacterium | reverse complement strand
TCGGCGACGATCGCTCCCTTGTTCTTCATGCGGATCTCGCCCTGCCAGGCAATCCATCCTTCGAAGATGTGATTGGCCAAGCCGGTGCCGCGGGTCTCGGTGAGGAACTGCGTACGGAACCCAATGAGCGCGCGAGCGGGAACGACGTACTCCAGGCGTACCCAGCCATCGCCGTGGTTGGCCATGTTTTCCATCTTGGCTTTGCGTTCCCCAAGCATCTGGGTGACCGCACCGACGTGTTCTTCGGGGATGTCGATGGTCAGGCGCTCAGTGGGCTCGTGAAGCGTTCCGTCGATGTCTTTGGTGAGCACCGCAGGTTTGCCAACGGTGAGCTCGAAGCCTTCGCGGCGCATGGTCTCCACGAGAACTGCGAGCTGTAGCTCACCACGTCCTTGAACTTCCCAGGTGTCGGGGCGTTCGGTCGGCTCGACGCGGATCGACACGTTGCCGATGAGCTCTTTGTCGAGGCGGTCTTTGATCTGGCGAGCGGTGAGTTTGTCGCCCTCTTTGCCAGCGATCGGCGAGTTGTTCGCACCGATGGTCATCGACAGCGTTGGCTCGTCGACGACGATGATCGGCAACGGTTGCGGGTCTTCGACACTTCCGAGCGTGTCGCCGATCATGACTTCATCGATGCCCGATACCTGAATGAGCTCGCCAGGTCCAGCCTCGTCGACCTCGATCTGATCGATGCCTTCGGTGATGGTGAGCGTGTTGATCTTGACCGGGGTCACCGTGCCATCAACCCGACACCATGCCACCTGCTTGCCCTTTTGAATCGTGCCTTGCATGACCCGACAAATTGCCAAACGGCCAACGTAGGGCGAAGCGTCAAGGTTGGTCACCCAAGCCTGAAGCGGGGCATCTGCGCCCTCGTGGGCGTACGGCGTGACGGTTTCGATGAGGGTCTCGAACAGCGGGGTGAGATCATCGCCGGGGGTGTCTGGGTCGAGTGTTGCCAGGCCATCACGGGCGTTGGTGTAGACGATGGGGAAGTTGATTTGGCTGTCGTCGGCGCCGATTTCGATAAAGAGTTCGTAGACCTCATCGACGACCTCGGCGACCCGAGCATCGGGCCGGTCGATCTTGTTGATCACCAGAACGACCGGAAGTCCACGTGCCATTGCCTTACCCAACACGAAACGGGTCTGGGGAAGCGGACCCTCGCTCGAGTCGACCAGAAGGATCACGCCATCGACCATGGTCAACGCGCGCTCGACCTCGCCACCGAAGTCGGCGTGGCCGGGGGTGTCGACGATATTGATCTTGACTTCACCGTCATCGGTCTTCCAATGCATCGCGGCATTGTTCGCCAGGATCGTGATGCCCTTTTCCTTCTCCAGGTCGGTGTTATCCATGACCCGCTCGACCACCTCACCGTGGTCGCTAAAGACTCCACCCTGACGCAACATGGCGTCGACGAGGGTCGTCTTTCCGTGGTCGACGTGGGCGATCATGGCGATATTGCGCAGATCAGAGCGGGAATGTGGAGCAGTCACATCTGTGAACGGTAGCGATGTTGTCGCTCCTGGGGCGCGACCCAGACACGTTTCACACCTTCAGAAATTTCTACTTTTATGGGAACCGGTTGCCGCCGATGGACGTAGAAGGTGTGAAAGCTCGTGTGCGCTTCTGTGTGCGAGGCATACCGAAAGGCGACAATTATGGCGAATCTATCGATCTGGAAGCGACTCACAAAGCCCCGATCGCGCGTCTGGGCACTGCTTATGGTGCTCGTACTGCTCGCCGCTGCATGTAGCGGTAGCGACGCAGTCACCGATGCAGCAGCCGAGGTAGCAGACGCCGTTAGCGGCGACGACAGCGGCGACGAGGTAGAGGCCATGGAAGACGATGCCATGGAGGACGACGAGGCATCCTTTGATGAAGACAGTGCAGAAGTCGTAGTTAGAGCCCAAGAAAACGATGACTCCGACGATGGCCCGGCGGCAGGTGATCAAGCGAGCGATCCGCTCGGATCGGGCGGCACCGTCGATGCGCCCGATACAGCGACGCTCGGGCGAGAGATCATCTTTGCGGCGCGACTCTCCGTCGAGGTGGACAATGTCGCCGTCGCCGGCGCCGAAGCCACTCAGATCATTTCCGACATAGGCGGTTTCGTGTTCGGCCAAGAAACCTCCGGTGGCAACGAACCCCGCAGCGAGATCACCTTCAAGGTCCTCCCCGCGGACTTCTCTGAAGCATTGGAGAGCTTGGGAGGCATCGGTGAACTTCGTAACCAGTCGATCTCGACCGACGATGTCACCGAACGCGTCGTCGATCTCAATAGCCGCATCGAGGTAGCCGAGCTCGGCGTCGAACGCCTCCGTGAAACTCTCGAGGAAACCACCGGCCTCAACAACTTCGCACGCGTGGAGGAACTGCTCCTACAACGTGAGGAGGATCTTGCGGTGATGCGAGGTCAGCTTCGTACCCTGCGCGACCAGATCGACCTTTCGACCATCACGTTGGTTCTCGTCCAGGACCGGGTGGAAAATTCCCTCTCACTTCAGGTCTCTGCATACGAAGGCCGAGACAACGGCGCCCGCTGCCCGGCCAACAACCTGGGAGATCAACGCTTCGAACCCGGTGACGAGATCACGCTGTGTTTCCTGACTCGCAACGACGGCGAGCAAACGCTTCGAGACGTCACAGTGACCGAGACCGCACTCGCTATCGAGGGCAACGATGACTTGATCACCGTGTTCGGCGAAGATGAGCTGCGTCCTGGCCAAACCTTCGTTCAGGCCGTTGAAATCGACGTTGACCGCGACCTGTTCTTGCGGATCGGTGCCACCGGTGTCCCAACCGACGGTGTGAGCGACGAGCAGGCTGCGCCACTAGTGAACGCCGAGCAAAGCCCGGAGATCCGGGTCAACGAAGTCGAAGTTGATCCTGGCTTCGGTGATGGTTTCGGGGCTGGTGTGGGATTGCTTGCGGGCATTTGGGGCGTGATAACCATCGTTGCTGGCTTCCTCATCCCGCTGTTGGTCTTCGTTCCCTTCCTGTTGCTTGCTTGGTTTGGAGTTCGCCGGTCGCGGGCCAACAATGCAGCAAAGCGCCAGGCTCGCATCGAAGCCTCGATGCCTTCGCCGCCGCAAGCACCGGTAATGGTCGACCACGACGAGCCAGCTCACGGCGAGAACGAGTGACCCGACCCGGCGCTCTCCGCCGATAGCGTTGCCCTAGGTGAAGAAGCGAATCCCTGTTCCCAATACCTTCCAGCCCGTCGACGATTTCGTCGACGAGGCTTGGGGCACCCTTCGTGGAAACCCGACTATTGATCGGGTGTTCTACGGGGCGTCGGAGGCCGCCAACTTCTCCAAGATCTGGCACGCCCTTGGGCTCGCTCAAGCAATCGCACTGCGGGACCCAAAACGGGCCCTGCGTGCGAGCGCCGCTCTCGGGCTCGAAGCGGCACTTGTAAACGGCCCCATCAAGTCCTTGTTCGAACGCGAACGACCCGAAGTAGAAGACCGTCCCCTCAAACTGCGCCAGCCCAAGACTTCGAGCTTTCCATCAGGCCATGCAAGCGCAGCGGTCGTCGCCGCTTCGTTTCTAACCCCGGGGATGCCGTGGTTTGTGCGGATGGCGATTCGGGTGCTCGCCGCTGTTGTTGCGACCAGTCGTATTCACGTGCAGATCCATCACGCAACAGATGTGGTCGCAGGCGGGGCCACCGGTTGGGTTCTTGCTCGCCTGGCCCGATCGATCCTGAGCCGCACTCCCCTGCAGTGACCGCTGCCGAGTCGAAGGTTGGGGCGCGGCCGCTGCGCTCCTGACATTTCGTACACTCGACCACACATGACGATCTATCTCATACGCCACGCTTCTGCCGGTACTCGCGGAAGCCTTGGAGCGAACAGCGACCTCGAACGTTCCCTCGATGCTGTGGGCCACGATCAAGCTGCGGGAATCGCAGCCAGCTACGCCGACTCAGGAATTACCGAGATCTACACCAGTTCGGCCCTCCGTTGTCGCCAAACCATCGAGCCGCTCGGAAAATCGCTCGGCCTCGACGTAGTGAGTCACGACGCGCTACTCGAAGGTCAAAGCTGCGCGGGAGCCGTCCACCTGGCACGCACACTCGTACAGGCAGGCACCACCGCAGCGTTCTGCAGCCACGGCGACATCATCCCCGACATGATCCAGACCCTCGCACGCGAAGGCATGGTGATCATCGGCCCCCGCGGCTGGTCAAAAGGCTCCACCTGGGAACTCAGCACCCGAGGCAACGACATCACCGAAGCAAAATTCCTGGGACCGTTCTAGTTGTCGGACTTCCGCCGAGCATCCGCGGAGATCGACGTGGTCGTCGCCTGCGGCTCTCTCCCCTCCAGAACTGGTCCCAGCGATGTTTCGAGCCCCCAGGCGAGAAACTCGGTTAGAGAGCGAAGCGAACGGCAAGGTCCTCGAGGGTGTTGGCTTCTTTTGGGGATTTGTCGGGGCGGTACTGCTTTACTCGGGCAAACCGGAGGGCCAGGCCACCGTCATAGGTGGTCGAGCGTTGTACGCCGTCGATGGCGATCTCGACGACCAGCTCGGGACGTACAAATACGGTGATGGCATCTCGGTTCGGGTTCACGCCTTCTCGCTCGACCTGCAGCTCCAGGAGCCGCTCGGTCTGCCAGGTGAGTAGCTCGTCGGTCAGGCCTTTAAAGGTCTTGCCCACCATGACGAACTCCTCGCCATCACGGGCGCCGAGGTGCAGGTTCGAAAGCCAGCCCTTCCGGCGGCCATGGCCCCATTCGGCGGCGAGCACGACCAGGTCATAGGTATGGACCGGCTTCACCTTGCGCCACGTCTTGCCGCGTCGCCCAGCCGCATAGACAGAGCCGACCGCCTTGACCATCACTCCCTCGTGGCCGCGTGCCAAAACGTCCGCTTCGAAACGCGCAGCAACCGTCGCATCATTGCTCACCACCGAGTCGATGAGATGCTCACCGACGAGCGTCTCAAGATGAGCGAGGCGGTCGGTCAACGGCTCGTCGATCAGGTCGTCTCCGTTGAGATGCAAGATGTCAAAGAACCTCACGTTCAGCTCCACCCGGCCTGATGCTCCGCCGGAGCCAAAGGTTGAGGCGGTGTCTTGGAACATCTCCGGTGAGTCTTCTGAGACTCCGATCAGTTCACCGTCGAGCACACAGCTGTCGGCGGAGAACGTGCGTACCAACTCGACGACGACGGGGAGGCGGTCCGTCACGTTGTTTAGGTTGCGGGTGTACAGCGATACCTCGCCGCCGTCCTTGTGCACTTGCAGCCGGATGCCATCGAGCTTGGCCTGCACCACCACGTCGCCCAGTTCGTCGACCGCCTCGGTCACGCTGGTAGCTGTAGAAGCCAGCATCGGCAAGACACCTCGACCGACGCGCAAGCCAACCGCGGCAAGCCCGGTCGCGCCGTTGGACAGTGCGACCGCTGCGGTTTCACCCAAATCCCCCGACAACATGGCTGCCCGTCGGACGCTCGCTTGAGTCACGTCAGCCGCCTTGGCGATCCCCGCAGTCATCACCCCATCGAGGGCACCCTGTCGAAGACCACCGCTGAGTACGGCCCCCAACAGGTCGGCCTCTGATGAGGTGGCCGCGGCAAAGAGATCGTCGAGCACTTCGCCGCGTCGGCTCTTCGAACCTGGGCCCGTGGTTTCGGCGAGCTCGGCGATCGCGGCATCTACCTCGGCGACACTCAACGTCGGCGTTGTGGCCCGAACACCGGTGACATCGCGAATCGCTGCCCATCCAACGCCGATTCGCCCCTGACGAACCTCTCCGGTGAGCAATCCGACCACTATTGGAGCCAGTGCAGCTCCGCCGCTTTGGAGCACGTCAGCCAGCACTGTCGTCTTGTCTGTGCGACTCGATGTCGCCGCAACGTCCGTCGCTGCCTTTGCGACGGCGGCGAACGACAGGTCGGGCATGTCCTAGTTGATCACGAAGACGCTTGGTCGAGGGCTTCTCGAAGCCCGAACTGGGCGATGAGGTCGAGCATGTCGGCCGGTTGCTCAGAAATGAGGTCAAACGCAGCGAGTTCGGCGCGGGCCTCGTCGATTCGTCCGAGCCGGTTAAAGACGAAGGCTCGGAACACTCGAGCATCTGGTGCGGTCGGGTCCGCGGCGACCGCCCGATCGAACCACTCTTCCGCGTCGACGAACAGCTCCTCGACTCCGGATTGGGCCAAGAGCGCAAGGGTCCATCCGTGCCAGGCCATGGCGTCGGAATTGTTGGGATCGACCGCAAGCACCGCGTCGAACGAACGGATTGCGAGCTCTGGCTCTTCCAGGGCGACAAACAATTCGCCTGCGAATTGCGCTTCGCTCAGGCCGATGTTCTCGGCGACCAAATCAGGGATGCCCGTCTCGTCCTCGAGCAATTCGGACATACGGGCAACGCCAATGCGCTCACGAACCTGACGCTGAGCAACAAGTTGCTGAGCTACAGCGGTCGGGTTGGACGCGTCAAAGGCGGCGAGTTCAGCTGACGCGGTCTCGAAATCCTCCATGTCGAGCGACACCAGGGCACGGAACACTCGGACATCGGCGTACTCGGGATCGAGGGCGACCGCCTCGTCGAAATTAGCGATCGCCGATTCGGCATCGCCTGATTGATATTGCACCCAGCCGCGATAGGTGTAGGCCTCGACGTTGGTCGGCTGGAGTGCCAGCACCTCGTCGTAGAGCGAGATCGATCGTTCGACGTCGCCGGTCCCAAAGGCCTCAGCAGCATCGGCCAGCAACGTGACCGTGCTCTGACGGATCTCACCACTGGCTGTGTCACCCGAACCACGTGCACCGGAGAAGGCAATCATGGCCCACGAGGAGAGCCCGGCGAGAGCGAGGACGCCGACACCCCACAGAAGTTTCTGGGAGACCGTTCGCTTTCGGCGAGTTCGCTTTACGGCGGCGCCATCGAGCACTCGGGTGAGCTGCGCTGTGCGGGCGGTGTAGTCGTCGCGCAGCGTCGTGTAGTCGAGGTCGTCGATATCGCCTGCGCCGTGTTCGGAGTCGAGGTCGTCGAGCGAAACGAGCAGGTGATCGCGTTCTTCTTCAAGGCGAGACAGTTCGCCGTCGGTGAGCTGAGCCATCGAATCGGTTCCTACCGATTCCGGCGGAGCGACTCCACCAGTGCGACATCGGCGTCGGTTGCGAGCTTTGCTTCGGTGGTGCGCCAGCGCTGGAACACCGCCGCGAGCGCGGCGAAACCAAACACCATCACGACCACGGGAAAGATCCAGATCAGGCCGACGATGCCTCCTGAGCGAGGGCGCAGGTCGATCGATTCGTCATAGGCGGCAACCAGGGCGCCAGCGATCTCCGCGTCTGTTTGGCCGTCATCGACCCGTCGACGGATGTCTCTGCGAATTTCCTCGGCTACGACAGCATTGGATTCGGCGACCGACTGTCCGTCACAGGTTGGGCAGGCGAAGTCTTCTGACAGAGCACGCACGCGATCCTCGTTGGTTCGCACTGGCCCATCGACCTGCGTGGAGATCACGAGCGCGGATGAGGCTGCAGCGAGGATCCACAACCACAAGAAGACTTTCTTGGAGAACATCACGATCCTCCCGCGACCGGCTGGCCCTGCAGCCTGGCGATCTCGTTCTCGATATCGGTCTGGGTCACGCCACCGAGAAACTTCGAGGTGATGATGCCAGATGGAGCGACCAGGAACGTCTCGGGAACCGCGGAGACGCCATAGGTGATTGCGTACTGACCAACATCTTCAACAAGTACCGACCAGTCACCGCCGTTGCGGTCGAAGAACTCTCGTACGTTTGACGCCCGGTCGCTGAACGCAATGCTCACCACCGCAGCGTCGCCCACGGGACTATGGGTTTCGTCAAAGGCGATAAGTTCGGGATGCTCCTCGATGCAAGGAATGCAGGTGGTACTAAAGAAGTTCACCACGACCCAACGACCGCGCTGGTCGTCGAGATCGAAGCCCAACTCGTCGACCGTCGGCCCAGAGATCAGCGGAGCGGGCTGGGAGATCAGTGGGCTGGGGCCGAGACCCTGGTTTGGCTCGCTGGTTGCGAGCACGATGATGAGGGCGACCATGACAACGCCAATGACGCTGGCGAGTATGAGCCCGAGACGGTTTCCGCCAGCGGGTATCTCGAGTTCGATCGGCTCTTGCGTTTCGGTCATGCCATCACCGCGTGCTCGGGTTCAGGTGTAGGTGCCGCGTCTCCTCCCTTGGTGGGAACAGGCGCAGACGCAGGCATGGTTGGGCGGCGACGAGATCCGGGCACGAGGGCAAAGGCGGTGCCTCCGGCCATCAAGATTCCGCCGATCCAGAGCCAGATCACGAGCGGCTGCACGGTGACGCGCACGATGGCTCCCTGATCGTCATCGGTTGGCAGCACGGCGAGTTGGACGTCGTCGAAGAGGGTTCCTCGGGTTTGTGGAGTTCCGATCGTACGCCCCGCGAAGGGGAAGGTCGTCAGTGCCGGGGTTTCGACCCTGCCGTCGACCGCGACGAGAACCTGGTTGTCGATGCGTCCGTCCTCTTGTTCGACCACGGCGGTTCCGCGGAATTCGAACTCGTGGTCACCAACGAAGGCGACGTCGCCGATTTCCTCAAACACGATTTCGGCCTGGCGCAGGTAGCTGTTGCTCGCAGCAAAGGCCACGGCGATAAGGATGACACCGAGGTGGACGATCATGCCGCCGTTGGTACGTCCAACGAGTCCGCGCAGTCCCTGACGGCGTGTAGCCAACGCGAGCTGGCGAAGCGCCGCGCCACCGGCGAACCCGGCGAGTCCAAAGGCCAAGACGGGAGCAAATCCGGCGCCACCGAGCACGAGTGCGAGAACCATCGCTGCAACGCCGAGCACGGCAGGCCAAAAGAGGCGGTCCCCGAGGACTTCACCTGTGGTCTTGCGCCACGGCAATACCGGGGCGATCGCCATCAGGAACAGCAGCACGAATCCAATCGGCATGGTCATGCGATCAAAGAACGGGTTGCCAACAGCAATGCGTTCCCCGTTTACGGCCTCGATGATCAGCGGCCAAATAGTGCCGACGAGCACGATGAACGCGAACGCAGCAAAGACCACGTTGTTGGCGAGGAATGCACCTTCGCGAGACAGCGGCGAATCGATGCGTCCAACGGAGCGCAATGCGTCGCCGCGCCAACCAATGAGGCCGACGGTGACGACGACGATGACGGCGAAGAACCCGAGCAGCGCTGGGCCGACTCCGCCATCGCTGAATGCATGCACTGATGCGATGACTCCGGAGCGGGTGAGGAAGGTTCCAAGGATCGTGAGCGCAAACGTGGCGCAAATCAGCGACAGGTTCCAGACACGAAGCATCCCGCGGCGCTCTTGGACCATCACCGAGTGGATGAACGCCGTACCGGTGAGCCAGGGAAGAAGCGATGCGTTCTCGACTGGATCCCATGCCCAGTAGCCGCCCCAGCCAAGGGTCTCGTAGCTCCACCATGCGCCAAGGACAATGCCGAAGGTCAAGAAGCCCCAGGCAAACAAGGTCCAGCGACGGGTCTCGATGAGCCACCCTTCGCCGACTCGGCCGGTAGCGAGTGCGCCGATAGCAAAAGCAAACGGCACGGTGAACCCGACGTAACCGAGGTAGAGCATCGGTGGGTGGAAGGCCACAAGCACATTGTTCTGCAACAACGGGTTGAGGCCAGGGCCGTCGGCTGGAGGGTTCGCAACCTCGATGAAGGGGTTGGCCGGCCCGAGCATAAGCCCGAAGAAGAAGATCGCTACGGCCAGCATCGTAAACAGTGCCCAGCCGACCATCCGGTCCTCAATGCGGTCGCGGAAGCGGTACGCGACGATGGCGATGTAACCAGCGAGGATCAAGGTCCATACCAAGATCGAGCCTTCGAGCGCACCCCACAGGGTGGCGATCGTGAAGAGAATCGGCGTTCCAAGACGGCCATTGTCGGCGACGTACTTAACGCTGAAATCGTGGGTTAGTAGCGCCGACTCCATGACAATCACGCCGATAATCGACGCGACCAGCAAGATCACAATGTGAACGCGAACCGACTTCATAAGGTCCATGCGGTCTCGAAGTAGCGCATAGCCGCTGGTGCCGACGCCCAGTACGGCTGCTGCGAGTCCGAGTGAAACCGACCCAAATCCGATCAACACATGCATTGGTTATCAGGCTCCCGTGATGTCGCCGACGGCAGCGTCGCCGCATGACGCTGCTTCTTCGACGCGATCTTCGCGGTACTCGTTGTCGTGCTCGACCAGCATGCGGTCACTCGTAAAGACGAAGCCATCATTTGCCCCACTGTCCCAAACGCCCTCGATGTCACCTGATTCATCCCAACGACCTTCCAGCACCACGGGAACCCCCGGTTGAAACGCTTCAGCGACGTTGCCGCTGTGGATGACATCGACCACTGCTCCGTCGCAGGCGATCGAGAACCGCACCGCGGTCTGTCCGTCGATTTCAAGTTGTTCGTCAGATACTGCGATTGGTGACCCGGTGATCCGGAATCGGCGCTCGCCAGTGTCGGGGCGATCGGCCACTGCGGTATCGGCTGTTTGCACCGACAGCGTCGCCCCTGACAAGCCCTGGAACATGACGAAGCCAACGACCAGCAGGACCGCTACCAAGATGACGCTTGGAAGGGCGCGTGATCCGCGCTTTTCGTTGTCGCGGATGCGTGGGCTGAGGTCGAGCTCCTCTGAGTCGGGGGACTCGGGATCAAAGAAAGTGTCGTTATCCATTAGCTCTCTCCGATTACATCTGCATCGTCGCCGGTCATCCAGCGAATTCGATCAGGGGGTACAAGTGCGGCCAGTCGTCTGGAGCGACGCATCACCGTTGCCGCGTATAGAGCACTCGCGACGAGACTGATTCCCCAGCCTGCTACAAGAAATCCGACGTGGGTCATGATCGCCCTCCTGAGGTTGCTTCGGCTCGCCGACGTTCGATGGCGTCCTCGAGGCCGAACCGGTCGTACTGTCGCTCGAGCCACGCAAGGCGGAATCTGTGGATCAACATCCACAGATACGCCGCGGCGCCGAGCACGATGGAGAAGAACAAGGTGAAGGCCTTGAGATCTTCGATCGCGGCCTCAGCGATTGTCGAGCGTTGATGAATAGTTTGGTTCGCCCACCACTCAACGGATCGGTTCACGATGATCACGTTGACGATCAACAAGACGCCGACGACGGCGGCTCGCTTTGCCCGCTCTTCGGCGGTCCCTTCAAGGCGTCGAACGGCGAGGTATCCGAGGCTCAACATGAACAGCACGAGGGTGGTGAGAAGGCGAACGTCGCCCCATTCCCACCACGTGTTCCAGATCGGGCGGCCCCAGATCGAACCGGTGATGAGCGTGAGTGCCGCTGCGAGCGCCCCAATTTCTGCCGACGATCCTGCGACGAGGTCCCACCAGACCGACTTCTTGATGAGCACCATCACCGACCCCAGTGCTGTCACGGAGAACGCGAGGTACGCAATGATCGCCGCTGGCACGTGGATGTAAATCAGGCGAAAGGCGTCTTGTTGCCCAACGAGCTCACCGCCGACCTCGCGTACATCGGGCCCTGTCGCCACGAATGCGAGAAAGAACCACAAGACCATCCCGACCAGCACGGCAGCGCCAAGCAGCGTCGTCGTCTTGCTGCGAGTCACGCCACGCCCAGGAGGCGTAATCGTTGGGGTGTCTGGAGTATCAGTAGAAGGGGCTACCATCAGTTTTCCTCCATGAGCGCACCGTGGGTCGCCACACCGAGGGCGATGTAGACGGCTGCGAATCCGTACAAGCCGCTCGTCCAGCTCCAACCGTTCACCGAGACCGTTCCCATTGCGTCGCCGAATGAGCGGGTCGCAGCGATAAGCACGGGCGACAGAACTGGCAGCAGCAATATTGGCAAAACGGTCTCCCTGGCTCTTTGTCCACCGAGCAACGCTCCATACAACGTACCCGCGGCTCCGACTCCCAGTACTGCACCAACCAGGGCGGCAACCAACAGCACAACATCGTCGATGCGAGCGTCGTAGAAAATGGCGACCCCTCCGAGCAAAACAATGGCAACCGCGAGCAGTTGTGCAATCAACGCAAGGGCCTTGCCCAAGAAGACAGACGCTGGACGCATTCCTGTCAGAAGCAGCCCTTCGCGGGCGCCCTCCCCTGCTTCGATGGCCACAGAACGGTGCACGGCGAGTACCGAAGACAACAAAATTGTCACCCAGTACAGGCCGGGGGTGAACGTGCCGAGGGTGGCCCGGTCGGCATCGAGAGCGAAGCCGAACAACACCAGCACCATCAACGCGAACGGCGCCACCTGGTTGAGCGCGACACGCGAACGAAGTTCGACGCGCAGGTCTTTGCTGGCCACGAGCGCAATCTCAGCGAACATCGGTGCCCACCATCTCTGTTGCCATGCCACCGGAGATCTCTACGGTTCGGTGTACGACGGTTTCGGCTCGATCAAGTTCGTGGGAAGCAACCAGAACTGCGCCTCCGGCGCTAGCGGCATCCCTAATGAGATCGTCGATTACTTGGCGACCCTCTTGGTCGACGCCAGCATGTGGTTCGTCGAGGAGCCACAGCTCGGGACGTCGAGCCGCAGCGACGGCGATCGAGGTTCGTCTGCGTTGCCCCGAAGACAGTGCACTCACCGGCACGTCGTACAGGCGAGGATCGATCTGCATGCGGTCGGCGGCCGCCTGTTGCTGCGTTGCTTCGACACCGGCAGCCTTCGACCAGAACTGGAGGTTCTCTGAGACGGTGAGGTCGTCGTAGAGCATCGACTGATGCCCGACGTAGCCAATTCGACGACGGATTTCACGGCGATCTTTGAGCAGATCGAGCCCGAGCACACGCGCCGTTCCTCGTGCTGGACGAAGCAGACCTGCGCACAGCCGCAACAATGTGGACTTTCCTGCGCCGTTGGGGCCACGGAGCAAAACGGACTCGCCCCGCTCGACTAAAAGCGTCGCTCCTGCGAGGGCCGGAAAACGACCGAGCATGACAACGGTGTCACTGATCTCCACAGCGGGCCCTTCTCGCACCTCAGAATTCTAGCGCTCAACGGGGCGGACTCCCTGATTCCGCAGCGTTCGTCACGGCCTTCTTGGGCAATTCTCACCGACCAGGCCAGGGCTTTACCCGATTCTTCGAGACTGTCAATCAACTCAGGTGCCCATCCTCCGATACGTTCTTCATAATGGCTGCACGATTTTTGGGCGGAATAGGACGCTTCTTCATTGGGACAGGCATCGTTGTCCTGCTCTTTGTTGGATATCAGCTCTGGGGCACGGGCATTCAAGAGGCGTCGGCCCAGAACGCTCTAGGCGACGATTTTGACTCGCTGCTAGAAGCCGTCGATGTGCCTGTGGAGACAACCACGACAACGACGACTACAACGGTCGCTCCTGAGGTCTCCACTACCAGCACCACCACGACCACCGTGCCGCCAGCGGGTGGAACCATTCCGGTCGAAGATCAAGAACTTGCCGAGCAATTGTTCCGCGAAGGCGGCGAAGCGATCGCTCGAATCGAAATTCCAGATGTCGACGTATCCAAGGTCGTTGTCGAAGGCGTCTCGGTCGAGGACCTCCGTAACGGCCCCGGCCACTACCGGGCAACCGTGTTCCCCGGTCAGGTCGGCAACGCGGGAATCGCCGGTCATCGCACTACCTATGGCGCTCCGTTCAATCGCATCGACGAGTTGCTCCCCGGAGACGAAATCCGTGTTCAGACCGTGCAAGGCGAACACGTCTACCGGGTCCTGTCCGCAGCCGACGCATTCGGCGACGAGATCCGCGGTTCGTTGGGTCCCGACTTCGTCCTCCCAGAAAATGCCGACAGCATCGGCCACATCATCGTTCCACCAAGTGCCACGTGGGTGCTCGGCGACTTCGGTGATAACCGGCTGACGCTCACTGCATGTCATCCGAAATTCTCTGCTCGCTTGCGTATCATCGTTGCCGCCGAGCTCATAAGTGCACCAGTAGATGCACCACCTCCGCCTGAGGGCTTCGTCACCACTGACGACCTTGACCTCGCTGCCGAAGACATCGCTGACCTCGAAGCCGAGGCTGCTGGAGAGCCTGTAGAGGATCTTGGCGATGATGGGCAAGTTGCCGAGGCCGGCGGCGATTCAGCACCTCCGTTGGCTGAAGCGTTCGCGAACGAGGTAAGCCTCGATGAAGGCCTCAATGGCGAACAGGCCGCTTTGGTACCCGGGATCGCATGGGGTGTCGCAGCGCTCGTTGCCTACCTGGTCTTCAACGAACTTGGAAAGCGATGGCGCAGATGGCCGTCGGTCGCACTCGGAATCGTCCCGGTAGTTGTGCTTATGGCGCTGTCGTTCGAAAAGATTGATCGCTTCCTTCCGGCGGGGTGAAAACACACGGCGGGGTTGCTAGCGTCTCGCCCGTGGGATTTCGCCGACTCGTATCGTTACTGATTGCGATAGCTGTATTCGCGGGAGCGTGCAGTTCGTCTCCGGTCGAGGAGAACAGCACCGGCGACCCCGACCAGGGCTCGGTGTCGGCCGACTCTGACGTCGTTACCGATGCACTGGCCTTCGAGGAAACACCTCGGGTCCCTGGAGCACCGCTCAATCCCTTCGATCTACGCGCGGGACAGTGTTACAACGAAGACTCTTGGTTTGATGACGAGCTCGAGAGACGGGTTTCTCTGACTGCGTCCATCGATTGCCTTCAGCCTCACGATCGAGAAGTCTTTTTCGAAGCGGAGTTTCCTGCCCCAAACGGCGCTCCATTTCCTGGAGACGAGCAGATGAGCGAGTGGAGCACCGAGGTTTGCTACGGGGCGTTCGAAGGATTCGTCGGGCTCGAATACGAGCTTTCGAAGTACGAGATTTCGTTCATCCATCCAACACAAGCGACCTTTGAACACGAGGTGGGACGTCACCGCCGAGTCACCTGTGTGCTGTACGACATCGGCGGCGAAGACCTCACCGGAAGCGCCCGCGACACCGGTTTCTAGGCCGCTCCCCGCCTGCGAGCAGCAGCCCTTTTCACACCCTGCGTCGCGCGTAACGCGCGATTGTCCCCACTCGACGCGCGAAGCGCACTAGCCTCGCGACGTGCTCCTCTCCATCTTTGCCTTCATCATCGGCGCGCTGATCGGCCGAGCACGCGGTGGCCGTTTCAACGCGCTTAAAACAACTCAGATCAGTGCCTCTGGATGGCTTGCCGCGGGCCTGTCCATTGTTTTGATCGTCACCTTCATCGGACCGAGCCAACCAATCTGGTGGATGTTCGTTGCCTATTTTGCGTTCTCGGTGTTCGGATTGCGGAACCTGCACTTCGCAGGAATGGTCGTTCTGCTGATCGGAATGCTCATGAATGTGGCGCCAATGATCGCCAATGGCGCTGTTCCTGTCTCCGAGCGTGCCCTGCTTTCTGTGGGCGAGGTAGACGAGGCAGGCGAACCAATCATCACCGGAACCCGAGAGTCGACCGAGACCGCAACGCCATTCGAGATCTTTGGTGATGTCATTCCCGTCCCAGTATTCGGTGTCGTCGTATCGCTCGGCGATCTCGTCATTGCGGTCGCCCTTGCCGACATTGCGATGAACATCCTCCTGCGCTCTCGCCCATCGGGCCGAGACGATGAAGCGTTCACGTTCTCCTCAGCAACCGATGACACCGCCGAGATCGATCTGCGCGACACGCCTCAGAAAACACCCAAGGCGCCCTCGCCTACCGTCGGGCGGCACCGCGCCGTTCATGCTTCCGGTCGCACATCGGTGCTGCGCAACATGCAATCGATTCACGTACCAGCCCATGCCGCGCCCACGCGCAACATTGACGATGCCGATGTCGCCAAGGCTCCGGAGCAGCCTCCGGTAGCGCCACCGGTTCCCACGCCAGCAGGGAACGACACCATCATTGTTCTCAACGATCAGAGCCAACCTGATGGCTACGTCACGACATCGGCACGGCATGCTTCGACGGGCGAGCCAGACGCAATTGACAACCGCCCCATCATCGACCTCACAACGTCTCCCACCGATGAGCAGATATGTGAGTTCATGCGACGCCGCTCCGAGGCAGATGAGGCCTGGGTTACCAAGCAACACGAAGATGCACAGCACTCTGGAGCTCGACGCCGTCCGGCACGAGGGCGGCGGCGCTCAAACACGAAGGTCACCGCCTAGCCTGTCTTCGTGGCCGCTTCTGACCCGATCGACGAAAAACGGGCGTTTTATCGTGTGCAAGCAACCCGCTGGCAACGAATTGCCTACTGCCTCTATGGCGCTGCCACACTCTTCTTCTTCTACGGACTCATAACCTCGTTCCGTCCCTGGCTTGTCACCGTAATCGTGGGAGCATTGATCGCCGGCAGCATCATCTTGGCAATCGCTATCCAGGTTGGGTATGCAGTACGGGGTGCGGAGCGACATGAAGAAGACGCCCGCGCACAACGGCGGCGACGATAAAGGACCACACCACAGATGAGTAGCGATAGCGCCGTCAGACTCGGCGCTCAAGAACGGCGAGCACAGCTCCTGTGCACGTCACGCGCAGTATTTGGCGAGAACGGCTTCACCGCTACCTCGATGAACGACATCGCGGACGCGGCCGGCGTTACCAAACCGGTCCTGTACCAGCACTTCGCTTCCAAACACGATCTGTTCCACGAGCTGTTGACAGAGACCGCAGAACTGTTGGTTTCGCGGCTGCTGAGCGAGGTCGAGGCAGCCGAGACCGGACGCGAGAAGGTAGAACGAGGCGTGCACGGATACGTCGCCTTCTTCGCCGAGAATCCGCATCGCTTCCGGGTCCTTTACGGCGAGGGTGTACGGTCAGACCCGATCTTCAGCAAAGAGCTGCGCAACGTCGACAACTCGTTCCACCAACTATCGGCCGCCCGTATCGATATCGCCGACCTCGACCAATCGCGTCGATTGGTCGCCGCCCAAGCCCTGTCGGGAATGCTCGAGCATGCCGTTGAGAGATGGATCCATTCGGACTCGACGCTTACCTCAGACGAGCTCGCCGACACCTTGGCATCGCTCGCATGGCGAGGGCTGCGTGTCAGCCCCGTAAACGGCTAAAGTCGCGACATCCAATCCGAGGAGCCACGATGCACAGCATCAGCATTGAGTACTGCGTTAGTTGAGACTATTCGAGCCACGCCGTGAGCGCGATCACCGACCTTCTCACTAACTATCAACACGTCATTAGCGAGACCACCGTTGTCGGTGGCGCAAAGGGCATCTTCGACGTCATCGTCGATGGCGACATGTTGTATTCCAAATTCGATACAGGCCGCCATGCAGAACCTGGTGAAGTACTCGAGCTCTTCACCCAAAAGCACGGTGAAGGCGTAGCGCGCTACGGCACCTGACCTAGCGGCGCACGAGAGATTTAGCCGTCTTCATCGGCCGGTGGCTCTGCCTCAGCAGGCGGCGCCTCGGCCGGATTTGGCGCGTCATTGTTGTTTGGAGCTTCGGGTTCGGCTGGCTCGGGCTCGGCTTCAGCTGGCTCGGGTTCGGCTGGTTCTTCGACATCCTGGTCACGATTTCTCCTACGAGAGTTATTGCCCTCGTCGGCGTCGGCGCTTTCTGACTCTGGAGCGTTCTCGGCGTCCTCTGTAGGTTCGCCATCAGAGGTCTCCGTCGAGTCCTCGTCTTCAGATTCCTCCGGGGCAACCGCGGGCTCTGGGGCCGCGGTGGTGGCCGGTGCCGAGGTAGCCCGGGGAGCCGATGTGGCCCGAGGTGCCGAGGTCGCGGCAGGTGCGGCGCCAGGAGCGTTGAGAGGGACGAGGAAGCGCGCCGAGGACCAGCCGGTGATGCCGTCGTGAGTGATCTGAATCCAGCTTCCGTCGACTTGTCCCGTTCCCACTACTTGGTCGCCACGCGAAGCTCCACCAACGAGTTCATTTTGCACGCCTGGGCCCGAGCGAATATTGACCCCAAAGCCTTCTCCAACGACCTCGTAGGTAATTTGCTGCGGAACTACTTCGCCTGGTTCAGCGTCGTCGGTCGGGGTAGTTCCGATAACGATGTGATCGGTGTGAATCCATCCATCGAAAGCCGCATAGAGAACGTGAATCCACTCTCCGGTCTGATTTCCCGTCGCCAGCACTTCGGACCCTGCAACAACAAGTGAGATCTCTTCGAACGAAGGCCCAGGTCCAGACCGCAGGATGACTTCGTTGAACTGCTCGGTGACGTCGAGTCGCAAGAACGTGCCAGATGCCCAGGTCTCCGTGAAGGCGATGGCTCCGGGTGCCGATTCGGTCGCGGCCTCAGCGGCTCGAAGTTCTTCGAGCCTTTCGGCCAACGGACGATTTGCTACGGAAACGGGAGATTCTACGGAGAGCGATGCACAGCCCGAAAGGACGAGTACCGCTATTCCTGCTGCCGCCAGCCAACTGGATTTGCGCATATAGGCCGATCGGCCTAGTTGGCTCGAAGATTAGCGATTGCTTGAGCAGCCCCAAATTTGGTAGCGAGATGCCCGTAGCCAAGGCGGTTTAGGAAGCGGCGTGGAAGCCCTCATCGGACCCCTCGTCCAACCACGGCAACCATTGCGGAACAACGCTTCGCCTGTCGACAAGCAACGCTCTTTGTCGAGGAGCAAACGGCGGCTTCTTTAGAGACCAGCCCAGCTCGTCGAGGGTGCGGTTGCCCTTTTGATTGTTGTGCTCGGCACACATCAAAACCACGTTGGACCAATCATGGGAACCATTGCGCGACTTCGGAATCAGGTGATCCATCGTCGTCCCGCGCCGATCACAGCCAACCTTTTGGCACACCCCGCTGTCGCGCGCCGCGAGCGCACGGCGAGTAATAGGAGCCGCTCCCCGTCGGAATGGCACGACGACCATCTCACGCAAACGAATAACAGAGGGAAAAGGAAACTCGGAACCACCCGAAGAGCGCAACGTTCGATCCGGCTCTTCGGCAACCAGGTCCGCCCGTTCGGCCAGTTGCAGGCAGATCGCACGCTGCCAACTAATTATTCGAAGCGGCTCATACGTTGCGTTCAGCAAAAGCACCGACATGCCCCAACAGTAGTAGCCCAACCCATGCCACGTGCGGTCGACTGAGCGATCGCTAGTCTGTATGACGGCGCCCGGGTGGCGAAACTGGCAGACGCGGGGGGCTTAAACCCCCCTGGAGGGCAAC
>CAYTUB010000054.1:8778-19139 GCA_964441145.1 uncultured Acidimicrobiales bacterium | reverse complement strand
CAACGACGTGCTTGCCCTTGACGTCGATCTCGTAGAACTTCAACATCTCGACGATTCCTGCCGGGGTGCCGGGAAGCGGGCCGTCCTCCATCAGGACCAACTTGCCCAGGTTCTCCGGATGCAGGCCATCTGCGTCCTTGGCGGGGTCGATCATCGCCAAGGCAGCCGCGGTGTCAAACCCTTCGGGTAGGGGCAATTGCAAGATGTAGCCGTGAACCGAGGGGTCACTATTGAACTCATTGAGCGCATCGACCAAGGCCGACTGCCCGTCTTGTGCGCTGATGGCCTTGTGGTGCGACACGAGGCCGACCGCCTGGCAGGTCTCATGCTTCTTCTTGACGTAACTCGCCGATGGGCCATCGTCGCCGACGAGAATTGTCCCAAGCCCGACCTGGACACCCTGGGATGCAAGCCTCTCGGCTCTGATTCGGACATCGTCGAGAATTGCTTCGGCGACGGGACCACCGGCAAGAAACTGTGCGCTCATCTCAGCGAATCTACTCTCACCCCGTTCACCCACGTCACATCCAAGCCTTTCATGTTGGCGCTGGCCGATGAGAACAAGGCCGGGGAGCTAGGGTCGAGAACGTGTTCCCGTTCAAAGATGAGAATCCAACGATGCGAACGCCGATCGTCACGATCTTGTTGATCATCATCAACATCGGCGTGTATTTCCTCGTCCAACCGTTCGAGATCAACGCGGGAACCGACTTCACCTTTGAGACCGCAGCAATTCCCGACGAGATCACCTCAGGTGCGGTGGCCGGAGTCATGGGCGCATACCTGGTCTGGTTTCCGTGGGCTCGCATCAAAACCCTCGCCATCATCGTGCTCTTGAACCTCAAGGCTTGGATGGTTCTCGCGTTTTGGTTCGCAAGCCAATTCTTCATCGCGCCCAACTCGGGCGTCGCATGGCTCGCCCATGTGGGAGGATTTGTATTCGGCGCAATCATCGCCGCACTCGCCCGAGGAAGCGAAGGCTTTCGTCAACAGCTTTGGGAGCACAAGTACATGACCCTGAATCCTGGTGCCGCAGTCGGCGATTGGGACCCTCGCTTCGGCGGGCGTGAGGTACTCGCCGACGGACACACACCCAGTTGGCACCCCGGATCATGAAGAGCAAGTTCTGGCCCATCGCTTCTGCGTTCACCGCTATCGTGGCGGCCGTACTGACATGGCAGGTGCACTCGCGGCTGGGCGACGAGACCTTCCAATGCCCAGACGTTGGTGAATGCACCCTCGGCTCTGGCCTGAGTTGGCTGCTAACAGGAGCCGCTGTCCCTGGCGCCATCCTGGCCGTGCTCGGCGCGGCCTGGTCGAGGCGCCTGCACAACCGGAACAAACTCGGCCCATTCGTCCGCAGCTACATCCCCGACGGCGAACAGATTCTCGAAGTGCTCGGTGTGCTTGGCGCCGGCCTGTTCACTTATTGGTTCGTGCGCAACGGGCCTTCGATCGAACCCGCTCTCCCGCTCGACATTGGCCGACCGAACACGTGGGCAATCGATGTCCAAAACTTGCGCCTCCCCGAAGGTGCAGCTGAGGTCACCTCGGTGCCGACCCGCTTGGCGTGGTTCATCATCGGAGGTGTTCTCGCTGCACCCTTCGCTCTGAGCTTCGGTTCGATGGTCGGCCGAGAGTTCTATGGTCGTCGCCGGCGAAAGGCCCAACGCGCTGCCGACGAGCAGGTGGGCGAACCCGCCGCGGAGGTTATCGATCTGACCGAATCACCCGATCAAGGCGTGGACGAGTTTGGTTTCGATCACGACGACATCGATGGGCGTTAGTTAGCGACCGTTATCTGACCAGTGCCATGGTTCTGATGGCAGGTTGAACAATCCGAAGTCGGCGGCATTCTCCGAAAGCCACGCGAACTCGGCGCTATCGGTGTCGATTACTTGTCCCTCGATGTGGAAATCGATCGCAAGACCAAACTCGTGCCTCGAGTTACCCGGGGTTGCCGTGGGTGGTGAGCACTGATTCGAGGGGGTCGTAAAGGGATCCGCGCAATTCTGGGTGCGGAGTTCGATCTGGCGCTCATGGCTACGCCATCCCCACCCGGTGAGGGTGATCCCGTCAGCCTGGGCGGCGGCGAGCATCGCGGCTACTTGATCGCCAATCGAGACGTTGACGGAGATTCCTCCGACGGTCACCAGTTCGACGTTCGCTTCGATACTGCTGGGGAGCACGGCGAAGTTGCTGACGAGAGCGGTCGCCAACCCAAAATCAGTCCGCAGTTCGGGCGGCACGGCGATCACCGATGAATCGGCGGGCACGGCGAGAGATTCTATGGTCGCATCGTGGCCGTGTCGGTCAAAGAACGTCACCTGTCCTCCGTCGGTTCCCACCTGAAAGATTGCTACGGAATCGCGCCCGTCACCATCCCAATCACCAATCAAAGGGATCGCTCTCGCTGCCTCTATCCGGACCTGTGCGCCGAAGGGGCGGCCGGCATCGTCGACCATGATGAACCGCGCACCGAACCCCTCAGGGTCCTTCCGCCAGACGCCAAGGTTCAGCTGTCCATCGCCGTCCCAATCTCCGACGTAGGCAACGTCACCGTCCTGACCAAACTCAACGTCTCCGCCGCCAGATCGTGCGAACGTGCCCCCGGTGAACAACCCGCTATCGAGCGCACCGTCAGAATCCCAGTCGCCTCGTACGACCAGACCTCGAAGTTCCGGGTCATAGGGCTCGATGGCGATGGACCCGGTTGCGTCGCCGCTCGCGCGACCGGCCGCATGCTGCGCGCTATCGAAGTCGATCGGATCAGCAAAGAGTTCGGTCATCGACAACACCCATAGCGATGACGCGATGTCCGATGTCGAGTCGAGCACCACAAGCTCGTCTGCAGTGGTGCCGGTGGTACGTCCAACTGTTTTGCCAAGAACTTCTGTTGTCCCGGCGAGGTTCTCCTGTACGTCGGCGGCCAGTGCATCGCTTCCGACATAGAGCCGGATCGCAAGGTTGATATCGCTATCAGCCCCGGCCCCGCACAAGAACTCTGCGGCCGTCGCCGATGCATCCCACAGGTTCTGCGGGTCGGCTACGCCATCTTGGTTCGCGTCGAGGCCATAGATAACCCACGAAGCCGGAAGTATCTGGAAGGGGCCTACCGGACGGTCCCAGACGCTGTCCTGATCGAGTTCACCTGCATCGGTGTCGATCAATGTGGCATATCCAGCTTGTGTCCCATCTCCGGCACCGCCAAACAAGGCGGGTTGCAGGGTGCCATCACGGTCATAGGCATGCCCGCCGAGAAAGTCCACGTTCGATACCGACTCTGCGATTGCAGAGAGCACCGACGGCGACACGCCGCACGTCGAACCTTCCGAAGCCCACGTGTACACGACTGCCGCATCAAACTCAGGAGCGTCCGCATCGGATGCACCAACGGTCTCGGCCAGCGAGGAAAACCCCAGCACTGTGAGCGCGATGGTTACGACGATGAGAAAGGAAAAAGGAAGACGATAACGAAGCAACATGTGGTCAATTTCGCCGCCAATTAGACCATGCGGCAGCGAGACCGTAACCGAGCGCAGCCAACGATGACCACGTGGTCACAAAAACGTTAGATCTCTTAATTCCTTGGTCACGCACCGTCACAAGTTGGCGCGCGCAGGATGAGAAGGTCGTTCGCCGTGCGCGCCTAGATTGCGTCGATGATTGCGTTGAGCGTGGCGCTTGGACGCATGGCAGCGGTGCCGAGTTCGCGGTCGGGGGCGTAGTAGCCACCGATATCCATCGCCACGCCCTGGGCGTCGATCAATTCCTGAGTTATCGCAGACTCCGCATCGGCCAATGCCGCCGCTACAGGAGCGAATGCCGCAGCGAGATCGGAGTCGTCAGACTGTGCGGCAAGTGCCTCTGCCCAGTACATCGCGAGGTAGAAGTGACTCCCACGGTTGTCGATCTCGTTGACCTTGCGGCTTGGTGACTTGTCTTCGAGCAACAGCTTCTCGGTAGCTGCGTCGAGCGTGTCGCCGAGCACTTTGGCCTTCTCGTTTCCATTCACCGTTGCCAGGTGGTCGAGCGAGACCGCAAGCGCCAAGAACTCGCCGAGCGAATCCCAACGCAAATGGTTTTCCTTCTCGAATTGCTGCACGTGCTTGGGCGCCGAACCTCCGGCTCCCGTTTCAAACAGGCCGCCACCGTTCATAAGAGGGACGATCGACAACATCTTCGCACTGGTGCCGACTTCGAGAATCGGGAACAAGTCCGTGAGGTAATCGCGCAACACGTTGCCGGTGACCGAAATCGTGTTCTCGCCAGCCTGGGTGCGCTCGAGCGTCTTCGCTGTTGCGTCGGCGACGCTCGCAATGGAGATATCGAGACCATCGGTGTCGTGATCACCCAAGTACTGCTCGACCTTGGATATGAGCTGTGCGTCGTGAGCACGGTTCTCGTCGAGCCAGAAGATCGCTGGCCAGCCCGTTGCCGTTGCACGGTTGACTGCGAGCTTGACCCAGTCTCGGATTGGATCGTCCTTAACCTGGCACATGCGCCACACGTCGCCAGCATCGACGTGATGTTCAAAGACCGTATCGCCAGCGCCATTTACAACCCGCACGGCCCCGTTGGATTCGATCTCGAAGGTCTTGTCGTGCGAACCATATTCCTCAGCCTTTTGGGCCATGAGCCCAACGTTGGGCACGGTCCCCATGGTGGTGGGATCGAAAGCGCCATGGGCCTTGTTGAACTCGAAGGTCTGGGCGTACAGCGCCGCGTAGCTGCTGTCGGGGATGACAGCCTTGGTCTCTTGGAGTTCGCCGTCCTTGTTCCACATCTGACCAGAGGTGCGGATCATCGCAGGCATAGACGCGTCGATGATCACGTCGCTCGGAACGTGAAGATTGGTGATTCCGAGGTCCGAGTTCACCATGGCGAGATCTGGGCTTGCGGCATAGGCAGCCTCGATATCGGCCTCAATCTCGGCACGAACCGCCGGGTCGATTTCCTCGAGTGCCCCAAGCAGGTTTCCGAACCCGTTGTTTACGTTTACTCCGGCCTCTTCGAGTGCAGCGCCGTGCTTGTCGAAGAGATCGCTGAAGAACACCTTGACGGCATGACCAAAGATGATGGGGTCCGAGACCTTCATCATCGTTGCCTTCATATGGAGCGAGAACAAGACGTTGTTGGCCTTGGCGTCGGCGATTTCGTTTGCCAAGAACTCGCGCAAGGCCTTGACGCTCATAAAGGTGGCGTCGACGACCTCACCGGCCAGAACCGGAACTGCTTCCTTCAATACGGTCACGGTGCCGTCGTCGGAGACGTGTTCAATACGGAGCGAATCGTCGGAGTCCATCGTGGCCGAAACCTCGTTCGACGCGAAGTCATCGACTCCCATCGTTGAGACGTGCGATGCAGAATCGCTCGTCCATGGCCCCATCGAATGCGGGTTGGCTTGTGCATACTTCTTGACCGCACCGGGGGCACGACGATCCGAATTGCCCTCGCGCAGTACCGGGTTGACCGCAGATCCCTTGAGCTTGTCGTAGCGAGCCTTGGCGTCAGCCTGCTCGTCGTTCTCGGGCTCTTCGACATAATCGGGCAGCGCGTAGCCCTTGGCCTGGAGCTCTTCGATCGCGGCACGCAACTGCGGAATTGAGGCGCTGATGTTTGGCAGCTTGATGATGTTTGCTGCAGGCGTCTTAGCGAGCTCACCAAGCTGGCTCAGGTAGTCGGGAACGCGCTGTTCCTCGGTGAGGTGTTCGGGGAAGGCAGAGATGATTCGTCCAGCAAGTGAGATGTCGGCCGTATCGACCTCGACACCAGCAGCCCCGGCGTACGCCTTGACGATGGGAAGAAACGAGAGCGTCGCCAGCGCAGGTGCCTCGTCGGTCCAGGTGTAAATGATCGTTGATGGGTCGCTCATGAGATGCGAAAAGCCTCGGGATTAGGGGTCAAGGGGAAGGTGCCGCAGCATTGCCAAAACCGTTGCTGCGCCACGTGAAGGTTATCGACTTTATGGCGCTCGGACTTTGCTTGCGCTGAGACTTCCGCCCGCGCTAGTGGTCGGTGCCGATGTTCCAGCGTTTGTGGCTGTGTTCGTCTTGCCAGGTGCGTAAGACGCGTGGAGTCACTTCGATGGCCGTCCACTCGCCTTCGAAGTCCTTGCGTTCGAAATCCCAGTCGTATTTCTCCAAGAAGAAGGGGGCCAGAGCGTCCATAAGATGCGGGGCTTCAATCGCCCAACCATCGATAATCCCGACATCTTGAGGGTCGGGATGTGTAACGACAACGTGAGGGGTCTTTGCGACATTGATCAGCTTCACAGCATTTGTATACGTGCAGTAATACAAACGGTTGCCGACGACGACATGCCACATGGGCACGCTGTGTGGACGTCCATCGACACGAACGGTCGACAGCCACGAGTCGCGGGCTACTCGGAGGCGCTCGAAGGCTCGAGCGACCTCGGGTTCGTCGGGAAGTTCGATGGGTGACGGGAACGTCGATCGCCGTTCCCGCTCGAACCAATCACCGGACGGGATCCGTGGATTTTCCGGGTCGCGCAACAAGGCCTCCGGTGCCCAATACACCCACGCTTCGGTCGAGGTTCCGTCATCGAAGGCGATGACCTCCATGCGCCGCTCATAGAAATCTGGGTGTCCCTCGATCTGGTCGGCGATATCGAGCACGTCATTGGAGATCGTGAAGACTTCGCCTCGCACAAGACCGGTCCCCGGCCCGACGCCCGGGTACGAGCCGAAGTCGACCAGTTCAGCGTTTGCCAGGACACCCGAGATGGAGGTCGAGACACCACTGCTGATATGTGCGTGATAGTGCGTGTCGCCCGGAGGTCCACCGACCGGGGTCCGGAGCGTGCCGTAGACAAACAGGCGTTCACTCATCGGCGCGTGGCTCATGCGTTGAAATTTACCATCCGCCTCACGTTCAGCGCTGAAGCCGATCCTCCCCCACACCGATGAGATGTCGCGCACGCGTTAGCCTTCGCTCGTGGTCACCATGCTGCTATCCGTTGCCGACCGAAGGCGCCAGAGGTGACCGGCAACGGCGGCGACATCGCAGCCGTGGTCAACATTCACCGAGAGGGTCGCGCTGCTGTCCCATCGCTGGTGAGCGCCTGGCGGGCGGTGGAGCATGCAAGAAACGCTGGCATCCCCACTGAACTCGTGATCGTGCTCGACGATCCCGACGCGGAGAGCGTTACGACCGCTAACGAGTGGGTGTGGCGAGGTGCCCGAATCATGCCGGTCGAGGTACGCGACCCGGGACACTCGCGAAATGCCGCTGTACGCGGGCTCAAGGCCGAGTGGATCAGCTTTCTCGACGCCGATGACCTGTGGGGAGAGTCGTGGTTGACCAAGGCGTACTCTGCGGCCACGCGCACAGTTGATCCATCCGTATTGGACGTGTGGCATCCGCGTGTGAACGCCATGTTCGCTGCAAGCCAATCGTTACTGCACCACATCGATTCGACCGACGACGACTTTTCACTGGCCCGCCTGCGACTGAACAACGCATGGACTGTTCTCAGTTTCGTTCGTCGAGAACACCTACTCGCCGTTCCCTTTCCGCGAATTCGATTGGACGCTGGCTTCGGATTCGAGGACTGGAGCTGGAATATCGAGGTGCTCCGGCGCGGCGGGCGCCACCGCATCGTCGAAGACACCGTGCACGCTGTCTATCGAAATCCCGCGGCTGGCCGCGTCGCGCCGACCAATGTCCTCACCAGATCACAAACCTCCCTACGTTCGCCCTACCCGGACCCAATCGTTGAGGCTGCGCCGCTGCCGGGACGCACGGTCGCCATCAGTGAGTTGTCACCCGTTGACGACGACCTACCACCGCAGTTTCGACGCATGCCGGTCGAACTTAGCGACGGCGTGTACGACGACCTGCGACGAGCTGCCATGATCGCTCCCGCAATCGCGAACACCATTGGCACACCAGGCGAACCAGACGTGATCGCACAGAACTCCAATCGTCACGTCACGGCCTCGCAACGAGCACTCGAGGAACTCGACCTTGCTCGCGAAGCCAACCCGGACGCTTCCCTCGGTGAGGTTCTCGACTCTGCACAGCTCATCGGTGCGCTGGATCCTGTCGAACGCCATCGCGTTGTGGCCGAGCTTGTTCTGGATCCGACGGGTCCAAAGCGAGATAGCGGAGAATCATCGCTTATCGAGGGTGCCCTGACCGCACTACCGCAATTGCGTGAATTCATCTAGACCCACCGACGAGCACTGCGTTAGGCGGCAACCCGTGGGCGTTCTTCGTCGACGCCCATTTCCTCAACCGAATCAACTTCGTTGTCGATCTCGGTCGCCTTTGCAGCCTCACGGCGCTTGACGATCTGCGAAATCCCGATGCTGAGCACGAACAGAACAACCGATGCGATAAGCACGATTGGGTCGACGCCCGCAGGACCATCAGACAGCGACTCGATCGATGCGCCGGCGAGGCTGAACGACACCGTGCCAGGGAGTGAACCGATCGCGGTAGCGAGCAGGAACGGGATGGCACGAATCTTGAGGAAGCCTGCGGCGTAGTTCACTCCGTCGTAGGGAAGGAAGGCGAGGCGCATCAACAGGATGCTCTCGAAACTGTTGCGGCGCATACGGCCAGCCCAACGCTTAATGATTCCGGCGTGCTCGTCGTCGTCATCGAATTCAATGCCGAGTGCTCGGGCCAAGCCGTAGGCGACCATGGCCGATGCGTTTGCGCCGATAACCGAGGCGGCAACACCGACAACGGGCCCAAACAGCAGGCCTCCAGCAATCGTCATGAGCGATGCGGGGAACAGGACCACGGGGCGAAGGGCATAGACGGCGATGAAAAGGAGGATGGCCCACCACTGTCCTCGAATGGCGTCGATGAAGGATTCGAGGGTGCCGATGGTGCCGAGACCCGTCGAGCGTTGGTAGAGGACCCAGCCGACGACTGAGGCAACCCAGATCAGGATGATTCCAGCGCGTTTCACGTTTTGTTGCATGTAGGGAGAACGCCCTATCAGGCAGGTCTATTCGCGCTTGTGAAATGTTTCTCATGCGTTCCCAAGTCGCCCAGAGGTCGGTATTGCCAGAACGTTCGGGGAGGCGCGGTACGGCCACTAAGATCCCTCCCGTCCCCCACCCCCACCTTTGGAGTCGAAGTGCGCTGCACCTTGCATATCGGAACCGAGAAGACGGGTACGACGACGCTCCAGCGGCTGCTTCGCCACAACGAGAAAGAGCTCCTGCGACGCGGCGTCCTGGTGCCGCGGGCTTTCGGTCCGCTCGAGCATCACCACCTCGTTTCGTGTGGCATTCGCCCTGGTCGTTTCTTCAAACCTCTCGCTCGCGCCGGGATCAACACCAAAGCCGATCTCAAAGCCTTCCGGAGAAGCGTTCGAAAGCAGTTCGAAGAAGAGTTGGGTTCACTCGGACCGGACGGGTCCGTCATTTTGAGCTCCGAACGCTGCTTCAACGTGTTGCGCCGGGAAGGGGAGATCAAACGGCTTACCAGGGTGCTCTCGAAATATTGCGACGAGTTATCGGTCGTGGTGTACCTGCGACCCCAACATGACTTTTGCACGAGCCTCTACAGCACGAGACTGAAAAACGGCTTCGAGCAACAGGACATCTTCCCCAGCGGCGAATCGAGCATGCCGCACCTCGACTATCACGCGACGCTGCAAAAATGGGCAAACGTGGTCGGCGAAGACAACATCGATGTTCGGATCTTCGATCGTGCCGAGCTACTCGATGGCGATATCGGTGCCGACTTCTTCTCACACGTACTCGGGTTCGATGTCGCCGACTTCGAAACGGTGGCCAACAAGAACGAATCACTGAGCGTAGAGGGGCAGTTGTTTCTGCTCGCGCTCAACGAACACCTCCCCCGCTTCGACGGTGATCAACTTTCGGAGCGGCGCGGCAATATCGCGCGGTTGATAGGCGAAGCCGAGTCAGGCAACGGGATGCGGCCTACAGAAACCGCTGCCAGAGAGTTCTACGCCCAGTACGCAGACTCCAATGAGCAGGTGCGGGCGAAGTGGTTCCCCGAGCGGGAAACTCTTTTCGATGAAGACTTCTCCAAGTACCCGGCATCAGAGGCCGAATACGAACTCTCCCAGGAAGACGCGTTTCGGATCTTCGCGGACCTATGGGCGGCCCGGCAAAAAGAAGTAGTACATCTAAAAGCGCGAATCGAACGCCTCCAAAAAGGCGAGCGCTGAGCACCGACCGACAAGCGGCAGGGCTCCGCCCTTATTTTGCCGCTTCGCTCGGTGCGTGCTTGTCGCCTCCGGCGGGCGTTCATTCGGCACGCAGCCTGAACGCCCGAGGCGGTGCCACCTTCCAGGAGCCCGCCGCTCACCACCCCCGCAGAGAGCGAAGCGAACGAGGACGCTGCGT
>CAYTUB010000054.1:0-8678 GCA_964441145.1 uncultured Acidimicrobiales bacterium | reverse complement strand
CGCCCGCCGGAGGCAGCAAGCAGGCACTAAGTGGAGCGGCAAAATCGCGACGAAGGAGCCCGCCGCTCACCACCCCCGCAGAGAGCGAAGCGAACGAGGACGCTGCGTGCAACGCCCGCCGGAGGCAGCAAGCAGGCACTAAGTGGAGCGGCAAAATCGCGACGAAGTCGCTGCCGCTCACCACCCCCGCAGAGAGCGAAGCGAACGAGGACGCTGCGTGCAACGCCCGCCGGAGGCAGCAAGCAGGCACTAAGTGGAGCGGCAAAATCGCGACGAAGTCGCTGCCGCTCACCACTTAGTGCGTGAAGTGGCGTTCGCCGGTGAGGACCATGGCGATGCCGGCTTCGTTTGCAGCTGCGATGACTTCGTCGTCTCGTACCGAGCCACCGGGTTGCACGACTGCTGTGCACCCGGCTTCGATGGCTGCCTCTAGGCCGTCCTTGAACGGGAAGAAAGCGTCGCTCGCGCACGCTCCCCCGGTGGCGCGGCCGTCGGCCTTCTCCGCCGCAATACGGCCGGCATCACGTCGGTTCTGTTGGCCAGCGCCTATGCCGACTGCTTGACGATCTTTGGCGAGCACGATCGTGTTTGAGGTGACTCGAGCGGCGATCTTCCAGGCGAATTCGAGATCGGCCACCTCGTCGGGCGTCGGCGTTCGCTCGGTGGCGACGGTCCAATCTGCGGGTTGAGCGATGAGTCTGTCGGTCGTTTGTACGAGCAGACCACCATCGATAGAACGCATGGTCAGCTGGGCCGAGGACGGCGGCGTTGCTTCGATGATTCGAAGGTTTTTCTTGGCCGTCAATACTTCCATCGCTTCGTCGGAGAAGCTCGGCGCGACGATGACTTCGGTGAAGACCTCCGAGAGTGATTCGGCGAGTGTTCGTGGGACCTCGCGGTTGATTGCGACGATCCCTCCGAAGGCCGAGATCGAATCGCATGCGTGAGCGAGCTGATAGGCGGCGGTGATGTCGTCTGCGATTGCGGCTCCGCAGGGGTTGGCGTGCTTGATGACGACTGCGGTTGGGTCTTGCCCGAGCGAGTGCACCAGCTGCCACGCCGCCTCGGTGTCGAGCAGGTTCAGGTAGCTGAGCGCCTTGCCGTTGTGTTGGATCGCGTCGTCCCACCAGCTCGTTCGCCCGGAGAATCGATAGCGGGCACCAACCTGATGGGGGTTCTCGCCGTAGCGCAAGTCCTGCACCCGGTCTGCCGCAATGTGCAACGACTGAGGAAGCGGGTCCTGATCTTCGGAGTTGGTATCGGGTTCATCGAGCCACTCGACAATTGCGGCGTCGTAGGCCGCGGTGTGTGCGAAGGCCTTGCGAGCGAGACGACGCTTCGTTTCTGCTGACAGGTCGCCGCTCGACACTTCAGCGGCCACGTCGGCGTAGTCGGCGGGGTCGACGACAACTCCGACAAACTCGTGGTTCTTTGCCGCGGCGCGGACCATGGTTGGCCCGCCGATATCGATCAGTTCAATTCCGGGATCGGAGCTGAACGGGTACAGGTTTACGACGACGAGATCGATGGGCGTAATTCCGTGCGTGTCCAGATCAGCCTGGTGTTCGGCGTTGTTTCTGTCGGCCAGAATTCCACCGTGCACCTTGGGATGCAGCGTGACGACTCGATGCCCGAGCATGATGGGCGAACCGGTGTGGTCGGCAACGTCGGTTACCGGCAGTCCGGCTTCCGCGATCTTGGCCGCGGTCCCCCCACTCGACAGAAGGGTCCATCCGGCGTCGACCAGGCCCTTAGCGAGGTCGGTGATTCCGGTCTTATCGAATACAGATAGCAAGGCGAGCTTCGCCATTGGGTTCTCCCTTGGAGGTCTAAATCGGTATGCCGAGAAGCTGACCGCTGTCAGCGATTTCTCGAAGGGTCTCGATGTACAGCCGCCGCTCGACTGTCTTGATGCGTTCGTGGAGTGAGGCCTCATCGTCGTCGTCGAGAATCGCGACGGCTTCCTGGGCCAATATCGGGCCGTCGTCGACCACTGGTGTCGCGACGTGGATGGTGCAACCCGTGACCTTGACACCGAAGGCCAGTGCGTCGCTCACCGCGTGCCAACCGGGAAACGATGGCAAGAGCGCGGGATGTGTGTTGATGATCCGTCCCGGCATCGCATCGAAGATGGGCGCCCCCAACACGGTGCCAAAGCCGGCCATAGCGACGAGGTCGATGTTGTGCCCTTCGAGCACCTGGGTCATGTCTCGGGCGTAGGAGTCTCGGTCGAATGCAGCACCGAAGTCGACACGTTCCACCAGCTCTGATGGAACTCCGTTTTCCTTCGCAATTTCGAGTCCGCGGCACGCTCGATCGGAGACGACCACAGCCACGGGAAGATCTGCGGACAGCATTGCATCGAGAAGGGTGCCAGATCCGGAGACGAGAACGGCCAGCTGCATGACCGGCAAGCTAACGCGCACTGAGAGGTCCGCCAACGTAGCAATGTGGTCTATAGCTCAAGTAATTTGGCGGAGTTCCTCTTGCGCCGTTACTTACACGGGCAGACTGTTTAGTGAGTCGTAGATCATCCACTTCACGGCTATTGATTGGGTCACGAAATGGACAAGTACATCGACGGAGCGAAGGGAGTCGTGAAGTCGGTTGTGCCAGAGCGCGTCCTTACTCCCCTGCGGGAGCGTTATCTCCGGGCCACAAATCAACAAGGCACGGCCGGGTCTCCCACTCCGGTCTCTGCGCCAGGCACGGCGATCACTCCCGCGGCTCCCGGTTCGATCCATAGGCACGATCCCACAACCCGCGACGAGCCAGACTTTCTCACCATCGGCTGGCTTCGTCGACACGTGGCCGAGGCTGCAGATCCGGGGCTCACGTCGTACTTTGCGATCATCCCCGAAGACGATGTCCCATCTCTGTGTGCGCCGTCTGATTCGTATCGAGCCCTTCTGGACACGCTGGTAGCCGTCATTGTTCGATCCAATCTGCAAATCGGGCACAGCGTGGGAGGCGAGCATCTTCTTGTCTCGGACTATGACGAGCTCATTCGGGATCTGTCGAGCGGGCAATCGGTCCGCATTCGCCTCGTTTCGGGCGAACGAGAGCTAACGCTGTTCTTGGAAGAATGGCAAGACGAAAAGGGTGTTCTGACCGCGCCGCGCCCCAATCCGGTCACGATGAAGATCTACCTAGATAGCGATTCGGCCAAGGTGTTTCTCGACACGCCCGGTCAGCTGCTGCGAGCGCTCTATCCAATGCCGCTGGCGGAGACCGTCACCTTTGACATAGACGTCGTCTATACCTGGGTAAATTCAGACGATCCCGAGTGGCACCAGCAACTTCTCGAACATTCCGAGTCAGCGCCCGAAGTTGACCGTTACCTAAATAGAGATGAGCTGAAGTATTCGTTGCGCTCACTTCTCACGTTCGCGCCGTGGGTCCGCAACGTCTATGTGGTGACGAATTGTGCGCCACCGGAGTGGTTTGATCCAACGAACCAACGGGTCCGCTGGGTTTACCACGAGGAGATCATCGACGAAGCCCACCTTCCGACATTTAACTCTCACGCAATTGAGACAGCTATCCATCGTGTTCCCGGCCTGAGTGAGCACTTCCTCTATTTCAACGATGACCTGTTCTTCCTGCGACCCGTAAGCCCATCGGAATTCTTCTTGGCGAACGGGATCGCAAAGGTTCGCCCTGAACCTTACGGAATGATCCACGGAGAGCTCGATCCTGACGACGAGGACTACATCAATGCGGCCCGCAACGTGCAGAAGCTACTGGAGGCCGAGTTCGCGAAGACCGTAACGAAGCTCTACACACACTCTCCGCGGTCGATGAGTCGATCGGTGGCTGAGCAATGCGAATCACGGTTCGCAGAGGCCTATGCCGAGACGCGTGGCCACCGCTTCCGCTCGATCACAGACATCTCACCGACATCAGGCATGTACCCGAACTTCGCCTTCCTCACAGGAAATGCGGTTTTTGATTACCCGGCAGTCGCGCTCGTGAACAATCGAAGGCCGTACAGGAACCTCCTGGACCGGTTCCGATCGTCAATGGCCGCCGCAAGATATGGCGAGCTCCCACTCGCCTTTTGCGTCAACGACGGAGGTGGCAGCGCCCTCGATCAAGACTGGGGCGACGCCGTCGTGGAGTTCATGCAGTCCGCCTTCCCCGAGGCTTCGGAGGCAGAATCTGGGAGAACCGACGACTCCTAGTCGCGAGTGATTCTGAACGTGGTTACTTTTCGAATGCCGATGGCTCAGGGAAGTAGGCCTCGAGGAAATCGATGACCGCGTTATTGATTTCTTCCGTGCGTTCGGGCTGCAACCCAACGTCGTTGATGCAGAAGGTCTTCTTGTCACGCGACCGGAGCACAATGTTTAGTTGGTCAACGATCGCTTCTTTCCAAAGTGCGAGATAACGATGCGAGATGCTCGAAGGCATCGCCTTCGCGTGATGGAAACCGTACTGGTATTGCATAAAGGCAATCGGTCGCAGATCGCTCGATGACCGGAACTGTTCTTGAGCACAGGCCGCGAACTCCTCGGGGAACTTGTTCTCAAGGTCCTCCAGGACCGTACGGTCCGACGGATACGGCACATGTTGCATGATGTGCCGATTCATCGAACCGAATTCGCCCGAGAGCAGTTCAATGGCGTTCTTGTCCGCTTGGATGTACTCCTCTGAGGTCTCATCAATGTCGTGTTCGTAGGCCATCTGACTGCTCGGGAAGTACTTGATCACTCCGTTGCCGTAGAAGAAGTCAGAGATGTGGCAGTACTCCCCTAGGAAGAAGTCGTCGTTGAAATAGAGAAACTTGTCCGCGAGGCCCGGCACATGATGGAGCTGGGTTTCGATTCCACTCGAATTGAAGGTGGGCAACCATTCGGGCTTGAGGTAAATATCGGCATGGTCGACCAGCCGGATTTTTGGGTGGTCGACGTTCAGCCATTCGGGACACTGTCCTGCCGTCACGATGTGAATGGTCCGTACCCAAGGAGCGAACTTCTCGACAGACCTCAACGAGTACTTGAGTTCGTCCCGACTACGGAATCGTTCTTCACTCAGTACAGAACCCGCGGTCTTCTCGATACCGAGACCGACCTGAGCCGCCTCTTTGTTCGCGATCCACTCAGGGTCGTCACCGTCGACCCAGGTATAGACGATGTCGACCGGAAAGTCGGGTATGTCTGCGGGGGGTAGCTCACCGCCCAGGTGATGGTGCTCGTCAGCCAATCTGTCGAACGAGGATGGTCGCAGGCGTTTCACCACGGCGCTCGATCGATTGGTCTCCATGTAGGAACGCTCATACGCGCCGTCGTGCTCGGCCCAGGACACGAATTCCAACCACACGCCTGTCGCCGTTACTGCCGACTCGATCTCCGGTGAACCCGGAGCTAGTGGTTCGTCCAGAAGTAACGCGTCAACGTTCTTCGAGTTGGCGAGAGCACGATCCAACGACCCAAATGCGGCTAGCTGCTCCCACTTCTTGTGGTAGCGGATCCAAACCCGATCTGACCCGAACAAGTCGACAGCGGCCAGCACACTGGATCTCACATCGGGCTGACGGAGGTTCATTCGGAAGCGATACTGGTTGCGTGCTCCTCCGGAGATGACGCGTATGTCACGCTTGCGAATTTCGGCGAGGAGTGCCGCGGTGTCCTCGGCTCGCTCCCCGCTCTCGTCTGGCGAATAATAAAAATCGATTTTCCGTGCCAGCGGGTTCCCGGAAGGTTCCGCCGGTTTCTTCTTGGCGTCCGGGCGCTGAGGAGTTAACCCGAGAAGCTTCTTGGCCCTTCGTCGGATCCCAAAGTTCGTATAGACCATCGTGTTTAAGGCACCAGTTTGAACGAGTTGCCATAATCGAGCGCCCCATAGCCAAACTCGTAGAAATCGTCTCGGTAGAACGTATTGATCATTTCCAGCGTCTCACCCGATGCTTCCAGAGTTCCTGTGGTGCCTTTCTTCTCGTGACCGACCTCAGGTACTTCGAGTTCCAGCTGCTTGCACGCGGCTGCCACTGGGGCCTCTAGCCCATCTTCAAAATTGAATACCTCGACGTGTTTCGAAATGAACTCCACCTGCGGCCGTATGTGATTGTCGCGGGTGTAACCGAAGTCCTTGAACCTCGCAAAGTTCTGTGTGGCCCAGTCATCGACACTTTCGTCCAGGCCAGAGTCCACGACTTTCATTTTGTACTCCGACGCGAACCGGTCATAAGGATTTCGCACAACGGTGAATGCGTAGTCGACAAACTTCGAACCGACAGCCTGCTCATGGATCTCTGCATGCATGTGTTGCAAGGTCGCCTTCGAAAAACCGACCTTCTTCCTCATCTTTAAGGCCTCTGCGGCGCCAGCGCGCTTCAGGGTCTTTTCGATGCTTGTACCACCCGTCTTGGGAATGTGTACAAAGAAGACCACACCTGCAGCGGTACGGTACAGCGGCATATCAGGCTCCAGTTCGAGGTCCGGTTAACTGTAGTCGGCGGGTCGCTCGTTGAAGTGGTCTTTGGCTACAAGCAAGTTGCGAGCAAGTCAGCCTTCAGCCGCGTCTACGTATTCAGACAAGACGCTCTCTTCGACGTCGACGGTCTCGCCAAGGTCTGGGTCGGTGCAACCGCCTAGACCGCCTCCGCCGCCACTCGAGCGGAGCCCGAAACTCGGCTCGACGAAACCACTACCTGGATCATCAGAAGTGAACCATCGTTCGATAGCGGTGGCGATGGCAACCGCCGACGCTTCTTGCAGCGCACCGGTCCGTATGAGATCGACTTCGGCTTCGTTACCCAAGAAAGCCATCTCTGCCAGAACAGCTGGCATTTGCGGAAGACGGACCATGCCATAGAAGTCACCACCAGTTTCTGCGTTCGGTCGGTACGTGGCGCCCGCATCTACCCCGGCAAACCATTGGATGTCGAACTGGCCCAGCGACTTGCGCGACTCCTCGACGAGGAGCCCGGCAAAGCGCCGCGACTCGAGCGAATCCTGCTGGTAGTAGACCTCGGTTCCCGGGACGTCTGACAACGGGATATCCGTTTCGGTCCCCTGATGGTGGATGCTGACCAACAGTGCCGCATCGAGAGCCGCTGCTATTTCGACGCGGGTGACCAGAGGGATACGAAAGTCTTCGTATCGGGTCAGCGAGACTTCAAATCCGCGTTCCTCGAGCAGCTCTTCGGCCATAACCGCTACTTCGAAATTGACGTCAGCCTCCGCTATCCCATCGCTGGTCACCGCTCCTGGCTCCAGTCCGCCATGTCCCGGGTCGAGAACCACGTGAACTCGATCGGCCACCTGACCCTCTTCGGTCACAGCCACACCCTGGCATGGGGTCCGAATGACAAATCCCTCATCGAGTTCGTTCAGAACCGGGGCGACTACATCGGTCAGGGTGCGCAGCACCCGAACTTCCCCGTCGCGATCCAGAGGCGGGGCGATCGTGGTCGTTGTTGTGGTCGTAGTCGTAGTGGTCGTTGTTGTGGTCGTCGTCGTAGTGGTAGATGGCTCAACAACGGTTCGTGGCTGGGCAACAGGTTCCGCGTCGGATCCACACGCCGCCAGCAGCGCGGCGCCCCCCAAAATGAGTACGAATACGTGGTGCGTCCAAACCTGTCGGCGGCCCACGAGAAGACGAGATAGAAAAGCCCGCATAGACATAGTGAGACCGGCTTCCATTCCCTCAGTCTTGTGCCATGAAAGGCCAGCGGGTGGGATCAGTAGAGATACCTTCCCACGTTAGTAAAACACAGACGCAGAAGGACTTCGCCCACTCCAGGCGTCTACGCGCCGGACCTTTGTCACTGCAATAGATGGAATGCACACCGCCCTTGCCGGGTTCTTACATTTAGCCAAGCTCACTAAATACCCGCAACGAGAGCCGGCTGAAAGGACGCTAGAAATGAGCACCGTAGATATCACCGAAGACCAATTTGAGGACACTGTCCTCGGCGAGGGAATCGTTCTCGTCGACTTCTGGGCCGGCTGGTGCGGCCCATGCCAGTCCTTTGCACCGGTCTACGAAGCAGCATCCGAAAAGCACGAAGACGTGACATTCGCAAAGGTCGATACCGAAGCCGAGCAAGCACTCGCTGGCGGACTCGGTATCCAGTCGATTCCGACAATCCTGGCCTTTCGAGATGGCATTCAGGTCTTCTCCCAGCCAGGAGCACTTCCTGCTGATTCCCTCGATGGATTGATCTCCCAGATCGAATCACTCGATATGGATGCAGTCCGTGCCGAGATCGCACGCCACCAAGCCGAACACGTACACGGCGACTCCTGCAATCACTAATCTGCTCAGCGGTCGCAATCCGAGCCTTCGGCTCTCGATGCTCGGCTGCTAGCCGGAGGCCCCGAACCGAACGATGAAGGCCCAGCGCTTATGCGCTGGGCCTTTTCGCGTACTACTCGGTACTTAGAGGTCTTTGACGATCTCTGCCATGAGGTCGCCAGCTTCGGTTGGGTTGAGACCAACCTGAACCCCGGCGTCACGCAGCGCCTCCATCTTCGCAGCAGCGGTTCCCTTGCCACCCGAGACAATCGCACCAGCGTGGCCCATCTTCTTGCCAGGAGGTGCCGTAACGCCAGCAACGTAGCTGACGACTGGCTTGGTGACATTGGCCTTGATGTACTCGGCTGCCTCTTCCTCAGCCGAACCACCGATCTCGCCGATCATCATGATCGCCTTGGTCTCGGGGTCGGCTTCGA
>CAYTUB010000053.1:0-19318 GCA_964441145.1 uncultured Acidimicrobiales bacterium | reverse complement strand
TTGAGAGCTCCATCGATGTGATCAACCCTGCGGCCTACCCGTACTTCTCGTTCGCCTCGATGATGCTTCCATCAAACGACGCATTCTTCGGCAACGAGAACCCTGCTGCGTACCAAATCTTCGACTCTGTGGGTAACGCCACCGGTCCAGTCGAGATCTACATCTTCGCTGAGGACATCTACGACGCCGGCACCGAGGCAAACAACGTAGAGGGACTCCCATTCGTCCCAGCCGCAGCAGGAACCACGGCAACCGAAACCAACGACGGCGTCTTGCCTGTCACCGATGGACTCGAACCCTATGTAGGCGCCGAGACCGCAGCAGGCACCACCATCGCTGATGGACTTGACGCTGAAGAGCCAATTGCCAAGATCACCGTGTACGCGGGAACGGCTACCCGCAGCTGCGGCGGCGAAGACATCACCGTGAACCTCGCCCTCGGTGAGATGCCAACCGATGGTGACGACGTGATCCTCGGAACCGACGGTGACGATGTCATCGCCGGTCTCGGTGGAAACGACGTCATCTGTGGTGAGGGTGGTAATGACACCATCAACGCTGGCGCTGGAGACGACATTGTCTTCGGTGGTGGCGGTGACGACACGGTCCGAGCTGGCCGGGGCAACGACACCGTCTACGGCAACGGCGGCGTCGATACTCTCTCGGGAGATCGAGGCAACGACACCATCCTCGGCAACGGCGGCGACGACATCCTCCGCGGTGGCAACGGAAGCGACACGCTCTATGGAGGCTTCAGCAGCGACCTTCTCTTGGGCGGCAACGGCGCCGACGACCTCATCGGCGAGAACGGTGATGACATCCTCCGCGGTGGCAAGAAGGCCGACACACTCGACGGGGGCGTTGGCCAAGACATCAACGCTGGTGATAGCGGCAGCGATACCTGTGCTACAGACCCCGATGGTCTCGACGAGGTCGCTCGAAGCTGCCAGCTTGTTTAGGTGACCTAGTGGTCTAGGCAAGCTCGTATACCCGAGCTTCTCACGAAGCATACATACGCAGCGGGCGTCGGTTCTTTGGAACCGGCGCCCGTTTCGCGCTCCCGCTGATGACTCTGCCAAATGGAACAGGTTCTCGGCCAGTTCGACTAATCTCACAACACGAACCAGGAGAGATACACATGACACGAAATCTGACTAGGCGAGGAAGAGGGTGGCGTGCATTCGTTGCTCTCGCGGTCCTCGCAACAACCCTCGTAGCAACACCGTCCCAGGTCGGCGCACAATTCGGTGAACCCGACGATGAGGTCCGCATCGAAGTAGAGAACCTCCAGGACAGCGATGGATTCTTCTTCACTGAAGTCTGGGCCGGACTCCACAGTGGCGACTTTGACCTCTTCGACGAAGGCGCACAGCCAACCCCAGGCCTCGAAGCACTCGCTGAAGACGGAGACCCCACCGCTCTCGCGGGAGAGTTCGATTCCGGTAGCCGTTTGCAAACGACCGTTGGCACCACGCCGATCGCACCAGGGGCAACCTTTGAGAGCGCGATTACGGTGATCAATGCTGCGGCCTACCCGTACTTCTCGTTCGCTTCCATGATGCTTCCGTCAAACGACGCATTCTTCGGCAACGAAGACCCCACTGCGTACCCGATCTTTGACGCTGCTGGTAACGCACTCGGTCCAGTCGAGATTTTGATCTTCGCTGAGGACGTCTACGACGCCGGCACCGAGGCAAACAACGTGATGGGACTCCCATTCGTCGAAGCCCCAGCATCCACAGCAACCGAAACCGCCGACGGCGTCTTGCCTCTCACCGATGGACTCGAACCCTATGTAGGCGCCGACACCGCAGCAGGCACGACCATCGCTGATGGACTCGACCAGCAAGAGCCAATTGCCAGGATCACCATCTCCGTCGCACCCGCTCTGACCTGCGGCAACCAACCGGTGACCGTAGACCTCGCTCTCGGCGAGATGCCAACCGACGGTGACGACGTGATCTTTGGAACCGACGCTGCCGATGACATCAACGGGCTTGGCGGAAATGACGTCATCTGCGGCGAAGGCGGCGACGACAGGATCAGGGGTGGCACCGGGAAGGACATCCTCTTCGGCGGAAGTGGCAACGATGACATCGGGGGCGGCCGAGGCAACGACGAGATCTTCGGACAGGATGGCAACGACCTAATCGCTGGCGGCCGAGGCAACGACACCATCACCGGCAACGGCGGCGCCGATGACATCAGCGGTGACAACGGGGCCGACGTCCTTCTCGGTGATTTCGGCTTCGATATCCTGCGTGGAAACAACGGCACCGACACCCTCGACGGTGGTCCCGGAAACGACACCCTCCGAGGTGGCAAGAAGGCCGACACCCTCGACGGTGGCAGCGGCCTCGATGTGCATAACGGTGATGCCGGCAGCGACACCTGCGCTATGGACCCCGACGGCCTCGACGAGGTCGTTAATCGCTGCGTACTCGTCTAGCTTCTCCAATCGCGAGAGCCCAGGTGGTGTACGGGCGCCGGTTCTTTTCGAGCCGGCGCCCGTTTCTCGTTTTGACGACGGGTTCAGCCGGGTAGTGAAATCGCGGCGGGAGACACACACTGGGAACGTGAGCGACCAGCAATCGGGAGACCCCCGCACAACAGAAAACCCTGTCGTCGTCACCGCGTTTTATAAGTTCGTCTCACTGCCCGACTATGAGGCGATCCGCGATCAGCTGCTCACACGATGCGAAACGGTCGGCATGCGCGGGTCGATCTTGCTGGCCACCGAAGGGATCAACGGCACCGTCGCGGCACCTCGGGAAGCAACCGATGAGATCTTCGAGTGGTTGCGGATCGATGAGCGTTTCGCTGATCTGGAAGTGAAGGAATCTCTCAGCCACCAGCTCCCCTTCCGCAGGATGAAGGTGCGCCTCAAGAAGGAGATTGTCACCTTCGGAAAGCCCGTCGACCCGACTACTCGTGTCGGAACCTATGTCGACCCGACCGATTGGAACGACATCATCTCGGGGTCCGACGTTTTGGTTATCGATACCCGCAACCTCGAAGAGGTGGCACTGGGCTCCTTCGAAAATGCCGTCGATCCCGGCACGGAGTCCTTCGGCGAGTTCGCAGAGTTTGTAGACACGCTCGACCCCGCAGACCATCCGAAGGTGGCCATGTTTTGCACCGGCGGCATTCGCTGCGAGAAGGCCTCGTCGTACATGCTCGACCAAGGCTTCGATGAGGTCTTCCATCTCAAGGGCGGGATCCTCCAGTACCTCGAAGATGTCGACCCCGCCGAATCGATGTGGCGAGGCGAATGCTTTGTGTTCGATGAACGGGTCACCGTCGACCACGACCTCCAGCCGGGCGACTACACGCTGTGCCGAGGGTGTCGACGGGTCCTCGGCGACACCGAGCGCTCGGCTCGCGAATACGAAGAAGGCGTCAGCTGCGGCCGTTGCATCGACGACCTCACCCAAGATCGAGCCGAACGCCTCCGCGAGCGTCACCGGCAGGTGCTGTTTGCCGAAGCGCGCGGCGGTCTCCATCTCGCACCGCACGGATAGCTGAGATGCCAGGCGAGCCAACGCAGGCTGCACTCGACTTGGCCTGGGCGATCAACTCACCATCGCTGGTCGACGGGTCCAACGTTGCGCCAACACCACCGCTCGACCTCGACGATATCGATAAGGAACACCTGGTTGGATTCCTGCAAACCGAACCGCCCGCGCATCGAGTCGGCCGGTATTTCGAGCAGCTGATTCACTACTGGCTCCAACACGTACGCGAGGTTGAAGTCGTCGCCACCGGACTACAGCTCAAAGACGACAAGGTCACCGTGGGCGAAATCGACTTTCTCTACCGTGATGAGACCGGAACGCTGGTGCACTGTGAGGCATCGGTGAAGTACTTCTTATGCGCTCCCGGGAGCGAGCCCAGTGAGTTCCCAGGGCCAAACGCGCGGGACAGCTTTGAGGCCAAGACTACGAAGCTGTTCGACAAGCAATTGATGTCAAGCGTCGACCGTGTCGACGATGTTGGGGATCGACATGGTCTGGTAAAGGGCATGATCTTCTATCACCACGACGAGGCGGAGATTTCCAGCCCGCATCGGCTCTCCAAAGATCACGTGCGAGGACGATGGCTTCGAGCAAGTGAGCTCCACTCCCTCGAATCGGCACACACGTCCTTTGCAATCGTCCAGAAGCCACATTGGTTTGCACCGGTCGCGACCGCTGACGTGCTCGACACTGCAGAGCTCATAAAAACACTCGCTAAACACTTTGCGGGAACAGCCCATCCCGTGATGCTCAGCGGGCGTTCAAACGTGGACTCCGGCCTCTGGCCCACTGAGGATGAGCGGCTCTTCGTGGTCTCCGATCAGTGGCCCAATCGGATCTAGGGCCCCGATAATGGTGGCTCGGCTCAAAAAGTTGGTGAACAACGCGTAATTGACCCCGAGGTAACCACGCAAATTCCCCCGGGAGTGGCATCCTGCATAGGTGGCGATTGCAACACCTACGACGACGCTCCCAACGACAGCACAAGTAAAGGCCGCTATCCCCAAGGAATGCTTCGAGCGATCATTCGCCCGTTCCCTGCCCTACGCCCTCATGTCGCTTGTGCTGACGGTCGGTCTCGGGATCCTGGCATTGCTGTTTGTTCCGCTCACATGGCCATGGACCCCTGTCTGGCTCGCCTATGCCTACGTCAACGGCACCGCCGCCACCGGTGTCTGGGTGGCAGCGCACGAATGCGGACACCGGGCTTTCGCTAACGGCACCAGAGCACAGGATGCATTTGGCTACGTGCTGCACTCGGCACTGCTGGTTCCGTACTTCTCTTGGCAACGAAGCCACGCAATCCATCACGGAAAGACCAACCACATCGTCGAGGGCGAAACGCACGTACCAAAGCGTGCAACCACATATCGCGGACAGCGGACGCTTCGGATTCGTAAGCGCCTCGGTCGACGCACTCATGGTGCGTTCACGATCGCTTCCCGACTGATGGCCGGTTGGCCGCTGTACTTGCTCATCGGCGCAACCGGTGGCGCCGATCGAGGTATCACCAACCACTTCTGGCCCTCTCGACCGTTCAGCCAAGCGCTGTTTCCTGACCGTTGGAAGAACAAAGTACGGGTCTCTTCCATTGGTGTTCTGGTAACCCTTGGGTTGTTGATCTGGTGGGCCATCGCTGTCAGCCCGTTGCAGGTATTGGCGATTTACATCGGCCCGTACCTGGTGACGAATGCATGGCTTGTGACCTACACCTGGCTCCAGCACACCGATCACGACGTTCCTCACTACGACGATGATGAATGGTCATTTATTCGCGGCGCGTTCTGCTCGGTCGATCGCCCCTATGGTCCAATCGCCGACCTTTTGCATCACCGCATCGGGACCACTCACGTTGCGCACCATCTCGACGCGAAGATCCCTCACTACAACGCTCGCAAAGCGACCGAGGCAATCAAAGCGGCCTTCCCCGAGCTCTATCGCTACAACCCCACTCCGATTCGGCGGGCGTTGTGGGAAGTTGCCAATCATTGCCATGTCGTCGGCGAGAGCGATGACGGCTGGCAATTCACCGAGCTGGCCGAAGGCGAAAGCAAAAGCGACGCTCCTCAGGTTGCTGCCTAGCTAACGCTGGCTACGCGGACAGATCCTTTCGCACGATCGCTCGGCTTTGCGCGCCCTCACGCACATACATAGATTGTTCGAATCACTTGTAATTGACTGAGAGTGATTGAAAAGGTTCAGGAGTGCGGATGGACGGACGGCGGCATGCAGAGTCTGCGACGGTACGAATATCACCCGACGAGGCCCGAGAGCTCGACGAGGCCTATCGCAGCGCGAGCGAGACCCTCGATACGGTCAATGAAGCACTGACCGGGCTGCTTGGCGAAGCAGCAGCGTTATTGCAACGTCCCCGAACAGCCCACCCCCTGGGCGAAATTTCCCGTCAGCTCACCGATGACGCAGACGACTTAGAGGGACGGCTCACCTTTCTCGAACGCACCGACGGATTTAGCTCGGCCGTCACCGACGAAGCCCCCGCACTTCTGAATTGGAGGACACGGCCGGCTTGGGCAATACCCGTAGAGACGCTGGCGCGCTACCTAGCGGAGGCCAAGAACGAAGAAGAGATCACCCAGTTGATCTCGTGGATGGTCGACACGGGCGCGTTCGACGTTCGCCACCTCGCTAAATGGAACTCACTCGATGAGGAACTTCGGCCGATCTTCGCGGTCTCCGCAGCCATCGCAATCGAGAACGGCTGGTGGGACGACGACATCCCACCGTGGCTCGCGGCCAGTGTGGTCGCCCATGGCGACCCATCCGATGAGGCCTTCGTGTCGCTCGCATTGCACACGTTTAACAACAACCGATCGATCACTGGCCTCAACTCAACAAACCCGTTCGAGCTACCTCCTCGCCAAGATGTTTTCGCGGGATCACTCCGGCGCCTGCTGGCAGATCCGGAGCTTGCCCGAACCTTTGTCACCGCCTTGCTTCGAGAATTCGATCGAACCGGCGACACCGTCGTCAACACGCACGACTCGGCGGTGGCCCAACAGCTCGCCGACCTCATCGTGGTTGCGGGTGCCGCCGATCATGACATCGACGCTCGCACCCAATTCGTCGAACGGCTCGTGCGCACGATCAACGCCGACGGTAACACGAACTCTCCGGTCTTTTGGGCGACATGGGCGGTACACGCAGAGCTGGTGATCGAACACCAGATCACGACCACAACACCGACCTTTGGCTCGCATCGAATCGTGCCCGACGTTGTGCGACCACATTGGGAACGAGCCTGGGACGGATATATCAGCCCAGCCACTCTCAAGGGCCTCTTCCACGTCGCCGACACATCGGCCGACACGATGCTTGCCCTGTTAACTCCATTCGTCGCAAACCAGACCTTTTCACCCGACCGCGCAACCAACGCACCCCAGCCGGCCGGCGACCCTGGCGGCACCTATTCGAATCGGCTCAAGGCGCCGTTCTGGGGGCTCAGCGTTGGCTCATCGGAGATCGCCCGCGGACTCCACATCGTCACCCATGCACTCGAAGACGCTTCCCCTGGCGGCGAAATTGCCCGAGACGAGTTCGCGATCATCGACCACGGAGTCGGGCCCGATGGGACACCGAGCTTCACCGTGAATCTTCCGGGCGTCATCGACCTCTCAAATCCTGTGCCCGGATTCGATCCCAACCATCAGTCCGTCCGCGACATGGACCAGGTCGCAATCCACTCAGCGCCGACCGCCTCAATCTCCGACAACCGGTACGCCCAAATGGTCTCGATTGCACTCGAGGTGCACGGTGTACCGACGGGGGCGAACGTCATGTTGATCGGGCATAGCTTTGGCGCCGACACCGTGCTCGATCTTGCAGCATCCCCAGCCTTCACGCAGCAGTACAACGTGTCCCATGTTGTTGCCGCGGCCTACGACTCGCTTCCACAACTCTCGGCGATCAGTCCGGACATCGACGTCCTCGTCCTGCAAAATAGCAGCGACCAGGCCATTGCCTTAGAGCGGTTTAACCGATTCATGGGCCAGGGCGATGAGTCAGTATCGATCGACACGTTCACTCATGAACTGCGTGTGTTCCCTGGCGGGCTAGGCGGAGATCTGGGCCATCACCCCGACCGCTACATCAACTATCTCCAGCAGACCAGCGACGAAGAGCTCGATCGATTCTTCTCATCGGTTGCCGAGACGGGCTACGCGAACTCAGGAGCTAGCGTGGCTATAGACGTCTCTATCCCCGCTACCCCCAGCGAGTCAGCCGACTAGCCCTTCGATGCCGAAACAACCACAACATGACTTTTGGGCTGATGCAGAAACCCGCATGATCCAGCCCTACCAAGCAACCAAGACCTACTTGTGCCCGGGATGCAACCGCGACATCACGCCCGGCACCGGACACATCGTCGCGGTCCCACCCGAAGCTGTCGACCTGCGCCGACACTGGCATAAGGGGTGTTGGACAGGGCGCTCGACCCGCGGGCCGCGACGCTGATGGCGGCGTACGTCTGGTACGCGGCATATGGATCGAACCTGTGGCCAGAACGCTTTCGCTACTACCTCGAAGGCGGAACGGCCCCGGGCTCGACTACCCCGTCACCGGGGGCCCGAAACGCCGCGCCACCACGAGAGACCGAGCGCTCTACCTGTACCCACGAACGGTTCTACGCCGGCGAATCGAAGCGGTGGCACGGTGGCGGCGTCGCCTTCCTGGCTTCGGAGCCCGGCAACCACGAAACGATCTTACGGCTGTACCTGATCACCGAGGAGCAGTTCGAGGACGTGTTCGCGCAAGAGAACGGCCTCGATAGTCCGATTTCGCTCGACCTGGCCACTCTGGCCAATGCCGGTCACCTTGACGCAACCGACCGGTGGTATGGCCGCCTCATCGATCTAGGCACGCACGCCGACGGTCACCAGATTGTGACCTTCACCGCCGCCGACCCACCACCGCGCAACCCTCCCCATGCCAGCTATCGGGCCACGATCACGCGAGGCGAAGCAAGCCTTGACCAGACCTAGTGCTGCAACAGTGGGGGTCTGTCCCTAACCATTGCAAAGAAATCTTGCGATTCTCGGGAACCAGGTCGTGCGCTCAGGCGTATAACGATCAGAACCGATGGTAAGACAAGGCAGGATTCGAGGAACCATGGCAGCGAAACGGTACACCCGACGTAGGACATATCTTTCCGGCGCACTCGCGCTAGCGCTCTTGGCAGCGGCTTGCGGCAGCGACACCAGCCCCGGTACCGCGAGTTCGGAGCCCGCGCAGAACGGCGACGTGGAGACGGTCACCGTTGACGACCTAGACATCCAGCTCACCAGTGGCCTGGCAACCTTCGATACGTGCAGTTCACTGCTCACCCATCTCCAAACCGAAGGCGCTGAACGAGTCGGTGCGTTCGGATTCAATAGCGGCGGCTACTTCTTCGGCGACGTGGAAGAAGCGATGGAAGACGAGGAAGCTATGGAAGACGAGGCGGCCAGCTTCGACACCGTGTCAGATGCGGCGAGTGACGTCGCCGAGTTCGCGTTCGATGACGCGGGAACCGTTACCACGGCCCAGGGCTCCGACGGTGCACGCCTGGTCGAGGGTGAGGACTTCTCCGGCACGAACAACCAGGAGCGCGGCGTCGACGAACCCGACTTCGTAAAGACAGACGGGGAGCGAATCTTCACGCTCACCAACGGCACGTTCACGATCGTCGACGCAAATCCGAACAACCCCACCGAGCGGGGATCGACCTTTGTCGACTACGAGATCCAAGAGATGTTGATCCTCGGCGACACCGTGTATCTGTTCGGTACCGGCTACGGCGAGATCCGCTTCGACGAGCGCTCCTTCGACGATGCCGAGGCCGACTTCGCTGGAGATGAGTTTCGAGATGAGGGCTTCTATGGCCCGACCGTCCAGGTCATCGAACTGGACGTCAGTGACCTCGACAACCCTGAGCGTGTGAGCACTCTCGATGTCGAAGGCCGATATCTGAGTGCACGACTGATCGACGGCCAAATCAGCTTGGCTATCCAGTCCGATCAGCACGACCTTGGATTCGTGTTTCCCCAAGGCCGCAGCGGCGAAGATCGGGCGGCAGAATTCAACCGAGAGGTCGTGCTCGACACGGAGATTTCCGACTGGCTCCCCGACTACAGCTTGACCACCGACGGCACCACGACCTCGGGCCAGCTCTCGGACTGCGAGCAGGTGCATGCACCGACGTCATTCGCCGGTTTCGGATCGCTGTCGGTTCTGACCTTTGACGGCCGGAACGGCCTCGACGACCCCAACGCGGTCTCCGTGCTCGCCGAAGGCCAGAACGTGTATGCATCGAGCACCAACATGTGGATCTCCACCACGCAGTGGTTCGATTGGGAAGCGATGGACGACAACGCTCGCCAAGTCGCCGATGACAACTTCACCAGCCAGATTCACGGCTTCTCCATCGATGGCGACGCGCCCGAGTACCGAGCGTCTGGCAGCGTGCGCGGCCACCTACTCAACCAGTTCGCCATGTCCGAATACCAAGGCGTGCTTCGAATCGCTACGACCGACGGGTCAATCTGGACCGGCAATGATGACTCCGAGAGCTTCGTCACGACCTTCGAGGTCGACGGCAACGACCTGCGAGAACTCGGTCAGGTGGGCGACATGGGACAAGGCGAACAGATCTTTGCCGTGCGCTTCGTCGGCGACACCGCCTACGTGGTGACCTTCCGCCAGACGGACCCGTTCTACACCGTCGATCTGTCTGACCCAGCCAACCCTGTCGTGCTCGGCGAGCTGAAGATCACTGGCTTCTCTGGGCAGCTACATCCAGTCGGGGCTGATCACGTGATCGGCATTGGACAAGAGGCAACCGAGGAAGGGCGCCAGACAGGTGCCAAGGTGACCTTGTTCGACGTGAGCGATCTCGCGAACCCGATCGACGTTGCCAACTGGACCGTCGACAACGCGTGGTCCGATGCTCAGTGGGACCACCGAGCGTTCCTGTGGTGGCCACAAGAGGAACTGGCAGTCCTGCCGGTGCAGAACTATCAAGACCAGTTCTTTGGTGCGGTGGCATTCCGGGTCGACGTCGAGGCGGGCACCCTAGAAGAAGCCGCACGCATCGAGCATCTCCCCGAAGACGGCGACGAGATCGGCACGACCGACTGCACCGTCCTCGACCCAACAATCTTCGAACAATTCGAGGATCGTGATGACGAGTTCGCGGAGCTGTTCTATCTCAGCATGGAGACCGAGTACGGCGCCCAACTTCAGTCGTGCGGCGATGGCGAAGGTGGAGCCACGGGTCTGTTCTGTGAGCGATGGGACTGGATCGACACCACGGTGCTCGAACTCGACGGCGAGCTAGAGATCTGCTGGCCAGACGAGGGCCAGGATCCAATCGTGCGCACCGTCGTGATCGGCGACACCTTGTGGTCGCTCAGCTGGTCACGACTGCAAGCCAACAACCTCAGCACCTTCGCCGCAGGCGAGTTTGTCGGGCTTGGGTGAGAGGTCTTCGCCAGAGCCAGCGAGGTAACGCCTGGCAACTGGTTTGTCATCTCCATTGGCGGCTGCACGGGTTTCGAAAGGTTCTGAGGGAATAGGTTGAAGTCATGAACGTTCTGGTTGCACTTCTGCGGGCCATCAACGTCGGCGGGAGAAACAAGATCCCGATGGCAGACTTACGTGAGCTCTTGGCCGAGCTCGAGTTCGCGAACATTGCGACCTACATCCAGTCGGGGAATGTCGTGTGTTCGTCTGACAAGGAACCGGGCGTCGCAGCGATGGAAATCAAGCGGGGCATTCTCGAACGCTTCGGGTATGACATCGGCGTGATGGTTCGCACAGCCGATGAGTTCGAGGCAACCGTCGATGGGTTCCCGTACCCCGATGCGGATCCGAAGTCGAGCGGTGTCGTGTTCTTCGATGGGGACATGAAGGGTGACCTAGACGCCACCAAATTCTCGCCCGATGAATGCGAGGTCGTTGGTTCGCATGTGTATGTGAACTGCCCGACACGCTTTGCCAACACCAAACTCACCGTGGCATGGATGGAGAAGCAAACGGGACTATCGGGCACACGGCGAAACTGGGCAACCGTGCTCCGGCTCCAAGCAATGATCGAAGCCACGGCCTAACTAGAGGATGAGCCTGACCATGAAGCGAACAAATTTGGCAATGTGGACGGCGGCGAGCATTGTGTTGGCTGCCTGTGGTGGCACATCGTTGGCAACATCGGCCGACCCTGTGTCGGAACTCGTGGCGTCGTGCGGCAACGACATCGAGTTCTCATCGATACCGCCGGACATCACCGAATTCCCACCACTCGACGACGACGCGCAACAAGCTATTGACGAGCTAGTCAACGGGCCAACCGGCGTTGAGGCTGGGGGGTTCGCGGACGCCGAGTTCTTCATTGCGGACCGCAGCGGCGACAGCCTCTCGCTCTTCGGGCCTAGTGAAACCGGCGACAGCTTCCTCAGTGCCAACTTCCGGCGCGAAGATGGCCAATGGCGACCCAGCAGTTGGGGCGGTTGCCGAGTGACGATCACCGCTCCCGGATTCGGCGCAGCAGCAACACAACTCGACCCCGACCTCGAGCCCGACCCAGCGTCGACCACCTTGAACCTGATCATCAACGAACGCGAGTGCGCCTCTGGCCAAGCGCCCGTGGATCGCGAGGTCGTACCGGTGGTAATCGAAACCGAGGATCAGGTCGAGATCATCACGATGGTCGCGCCAGTGAGCGGAGGCGCCGAATGTCCCGGCAACCCGTGGTTCCCGGTCACCGTAGAACTCGACGCCCCCCTCGGCGATCGAACCGTCGTCGACGACCACATGTACCCCGGCCAAGACCTCAACTGGCCGCCCGACCTCGGCTTCTAGATCTGACTGCACAGTCACACATCAATCGAACGCCTGTTCCTTTCGGCTAGTCTGGGTGGATGGTCGCACTCCACTACCCCATGACGTTGTTCGGGCACGGCGAGCCCACCGTGGCTTCAGGTTGGGCACCACAACGCATCGAGTTGGACCCGTGTTGCTGGGTCGAGCACGTTCCGGGCTTTCTCACCGGTGCCGATCAGCTGCTGGCCAACCTCGAAGTGCACATGGACTGGTTTCGAGGAAAGCGGTTGATGTATGGCCAATGGCACGACGAGCCGCGCCGCACCAGCACGGAAGCCCACGATGGCAGCATTGAACCCGTTGCCATCGACGCCATTCGAAGCGAACTGTCACAGCACTACGACATGAGCTTCCAAGGGCTTCACTGCAACTACTACGAGACCGGCACCGACAGCGTCGCGTGGCATGCCGACCGGATCGGCCGGACCGAGATCGACCCGCTCGTGGCGATCGTGAGCCTCGGCGGACCGCGAATCTTCCGCATGCGCCCACAAAGCGGCGGCAAGAGTTGGTCGATCTCGCTCGAGTCCGGCGACCTGCTGGTGATGGGCGGCGCCACCCAACATCACTGGGAGCACGCCATCCCCAAGGTCGCGCACGCCGCCCCTCGAATGAGCGTGACAATGCGGGCATCGCGATCGGGCACCACCTGGCTCCCCACCGACGAACTCCTCGGCCAAATTCGCACGTAGGACAGAAAAGTCGACAGATTTCAGAACAGGTGTTGGCCACACTCTGGCCACTGGTCCCAACCGCGCAGCGCGTACAACGTGTAGGCCATGATGTCCTGCCAACCCGGATCTGCGTCGATGGGATCAACGCCTACGAGATGCGGTTGATGAAGGCCTGCGACCCAGTCCCACGTCTGCTGAGAGAATTGGTACGCCCCTCGGAACTTACCCGTTGGGCTGACGGCTTGATAGTTGTGGGTCGACTCGCATCGACGAAGGTCATTCCACTGGCTGGCGGTCGGACCGCCGGGCGGGGGCGGAACCTGACCATTCACCTGTAGCGGCGCGGGACTTGCCGATTCGGGAATCTCGGGCTGACTGGCTTCGTCGTCGAGTTCCTCTGAATCTGGATTCTCCGACTCACCAGCACCATCGTCGGGTTCCTCTGAATCCGGAATCTCCGACTCACCAGCACCATCGTCGGGTTCCTCTGAATCTGGAGTCTCCGACTCACCAGCACCGTCGTCGGGTTCCTCTGATTCTGGTATCTCGGGCTCGGGCAGAATCACGACCGGCAACAACGACAAGTTCGCGACAGAAGGGGGCGGCGTTGGCCCCTGGGAGATGATCAAACCCTCCTCGACCAGAGTGGATCGTGCAGCTGCCCAGTCCGATGCCAGCACCGAGAGGGCTTCGATATCGGGTGAAACCTCCTGAATTGCCGGAGGGTCATCGATGGTTCTCTCTGGCTCCACAGCACCGTCAGTTGGCGTTCCCAACGTGTCGGCACCATCGAGACCTGCGCCCAATGAGCCCACCTCTTGGGATACACCCTCACTTCCGCTAGAGGCCCCTACCGCTTCGATAGAGTCGGCCGAGCTCAAGACGAGGACAGGGGCGGCAATAGCAGCGACAAGACAGGCAAGGACCCAACGCCAACGTTCGTTTACCTTCTTGTGAGGCAATCGCCCAACTCCCGATACATGGGCGCCAAACCATTCCAGCCAAGTCGCCCAGGCAAGACGCTACGGGTTGCTTGCCCGGTCGACAACTCAGGCTCGGACGACGTACGAGCAGTGTTCGGGCAGCGCTACAACCCCGTGATGAAGGCTTCGGTGGCTTCGAGTACCGCGACGATGGTGTCGGCTTGTCGGAAGCCGTGGCCTTCGCCTTCGAAGAGGTGGTAAGTCACCGGTACATCCTTGGCCTGGAGGGCATCGACGATCATCTCCGCTTGGTTGGGCGGGACGACCTTGTCTTCGGTGCCTTGCAACACGAGCATCGGCGAGGTGATCTTGTCGACGTGGGTGATTGGCGAGCGGTCGATGTAGGTGGCTTCGTCGTCGGGCCAGGCACCGATGAGGCGATCGAGGTAGCGGGCCTCGAACTTGTGGGTGTCGGTTGCCAGCGCACGCAGGTCGGTGACCCCGTATCGACTCACGCCTCCGGAGAAGACTTCGTGGTGAGCAAGCGCGTTCAGGACCGTGAGGCCACCGGCAGAACCGCCCTCGATGATCAACTTGTCCGCATCTACCCGACCTTGATCAGCCAGGTGTTTGGCGGCGGCCACACAGTCGACCACGTCGGCGACGCCCCACGCATAGCGAAGCTCGTTGCGATACAGGCGGCCGTAAAGAGTCGACCCTCGGTAATCGACATCGGCGACCGCAATGCCGCGACTGGTCCAATACCGAATCGTCAGATTCAGCTGCCTTCGGGCAGCAGCGGTTGGGCCGCCGTGCACGAGGACAAGTAGCGGAGGTGGCCCGTCGAGTGTTTGGCCGTCGGCCAATGCGGGTTCGTAGAACAGGGCGTGCGCTGTGGTTCCCGGCGGCTGTTCGGGATCGACCGTCGACACGTCGAAGGTGATGAGTTCGGGGTCGGGGAATAGGTCGGCGGGCAACCCCAGGTCGCGAGGCTGCGAGATTCGCGTTGCGGTTTCGCCGTCGTGAACCCACACCGCGGCCTCCTCGTCAAAGGAGGCTGCAACATAGGTGACTCGACCATCGGCCAGCGCTTGGATCGAGCTCACCGACGTGTGTCGGTCCTCGACGTAGCCGTTGGGGAAACCAATCGTGTCGCCCTGTGCTGTACCAGCCACCACTACCACCCCTCGCTCGACACTTCCGGCTGTCGGCGCGACTTCACACCACCGGCTCAAGCCAAAGACCCAACCGGGCGTGGCGATCTCGAAGTCGCCCTCGACGACTGGCGACTGTGCGCCGGTCTCCGGGTTGACCGAAACGAGGTTCCACCAGTTCTTCCGATCGGTCACTGCCAGCAGGCGACCATCGGCGGTCCAGCCGGGAAGCACGACCGACTCGGGTTCGTCGTCGATGGGCGGCACCCGTCGCACGGCAGGATCTGGCTCGCCGTCCATCCACGTTGGTTCGACGACGAGCAGCTCGGTGCGGTCCCAGGGCATGTCCGGATGGCTCCAGGCAACACAAGCGAAGGTTCCGCCCATCCCAAAGCGCGGCGATGTGTAGAAGTCATGACCCGAGACCAGGACCAACTCGGTGCCCTGCCCATCGGTGCTCACCGCAACAACTTCGTTCACGACCGGGTCGTCGGCGGGACCATCGTGACGCTCGCGTACGGCCACGAACCAGTCGCCGTCGGCGCTCGTTCGACCATCGGCATATCGGTAGCCGGAAGAGGTCAGCTGCGTTTCGGTTCCCGATGCAACATCGAGGCTGAAGACCTCGCCACCGCGGGCATCATCGCTGTAATAGAGCCGACCGTTGTCCACCCACCAGGCACCGCCGCCATATTCGTGCACTCGGGTCCGCACGCTTACCTTCGGCCCCGTCACCTCAGCTGCAGTGCCGTCGCTCCACCGAACGAGAGCTATACGGCCGGCCTCGTTCGGGCGACTCTCGGCCCAGTAGACAGCACTTCCGTCGGCGTGGACCTCGGAGATCCCCACGGCCCCAGAGATGAGCAGTTCGGTTGTTATCGGAGACGAGATCGACATGCTGGCATTCTGCCACCGACCGTCCACTAAGGGAGGGCTTGCGAGGCGCCGCATTTCGTCAGACCCACACGGCGCGGTAACGTCGAGCCTGTGGGAGATGAAGAGACAACCGGGGACCGAGCGCTTCGCTACCTGGGCCTAGATACCCCCGATACCGATCAGCCATTCGGCTCGGCGCTTTTTGCTTCAATCATCGGTGGACTGGTCGTGGGCGGGTTGTTCTTGTGGCTTCGCGGCCCCGAAGTAGCGTCCTTCGTGTTTGTGCTCGCGATTTCTCAAGGCGTCTATCGCGAGATCGCGCGCGCCAGAAGAGCGAAGGCAGAAGAGGCTGCGCGAGCGCGCGGTGTCCGCAAGAAGAAGAAGCGCTAAGACCCACCGCCAAAAGTTTCCTCTTGACGAATACATACTGAGTATGTGCATACTCAGTATATGAACGGCGCGAGCATCTTCCACAGAGGCGGACAACAATGGCGGTGAAAGATGCTCTGCTCGCGCTGCTCGCTAAAGAGCCCAAGCACGGCTACGAACTGAAGTCGCAATTCGATGCGGCCACCGGCGAGTCGTGGCCGTTGAACGTCGGCCAGGTGTACACGACGCTGCAGCGCCTGGAGCGCGACGGTCTCGTCGCCACAGACGGCCAGCCCGACGAGGGCGGCCGCCAGAGGTACTGCCTCACCGCTGCGGGGCGAGAACACCTCGGTTCGTGGGTGAGTACGCCAGTCGAGCAGAAGCTTGCGCTTCGAGACGAAGTCTCGATGAAAGTGTTGATCGCTGTCGCGACCGAGGTCGAGGATCCAACAACGGTCATCGCGCAACAGCGCGACGCGGCCATGGCTGCGCTGCAGTCGTTCATGTCCTTGAAGCGTGAATCCGGTGATCGCCCCCTGGCGTGGCGACTTCACCTCGACCGATTGACGTACGCAATCGAAGCAGAAATTCGTTGGCTAGAGACCGTGGAGAGTCGTCTGATGACGGAAAGAGAACAGCACAACAGCGAGACAAAGGGGGATGCATGAGCGATCCAGTTCTTGAATTGGAGCAGGTGTCGTTGACACTGGGGGATGGCCCAGGGCGTACCGATGCGCTCGTCGACGTCAACCTGGAAATTGCGGCGGGTGAGCTCGTGGCGATTACGGGCCGATCGGGGTCGGGCAAGTCGAGCCTTCTCAATGTGGCCGGCGGCCTGCACACCTCGTCATCGGGTTCGGTGCGGGTCAAGGGTGTCGATCTTTCAGCGCTTTCACCGACTGAGCTAGCCACGCAGCGGCGTCGTTCGGTTGGGTTCGTCTTCCAGGATCTCAACCTGATCGCCTCCCTGACAGCCGCCGAGAACGTTGCGCTCCCACTCGAACTCGACGGCATGAAGGTCGCCGAGGCTCGAGCTCAGGCGGAAAGTGCCCTTACAGCGGTCGAACTCGACGGACTAGGCAAACGTTTCCCCGACCAGCTCTCGGGTGGACAACGCCAGCGCGTAGCCATCGCCCGAGGTCTTGTGGGCGAACGGCGACTACTGCTTGCAGATGAGCCCACCGGCGCGCTCGACGAAGTTACCGGTGAAGCCATCATGGAAATTCTTCGGAAGCGATGTGACGAAGGCGCGGCTGCCCTGTTGGTTACGCACGACCCTTCGATCGCAGCGTGGGGCGATCGAGTCGTCCGCTTGCGAGATGGCCGAATCGAGTCGGTTACCGAGCGCCCAAAGACTGCCGCCAACCCGTTGGACTGGCAGGCATCGTGAATAGTCTCCGGCCCCTTCTTCGCTTGGCGTGGCGCGAAGTCACCAACCACAAAGGCCGCACCGCACTGGTCGTAAGTCTCGTTGCGCTCATGGTTGGCGTCGCTGTGGGCGCAGGCACGGTCGTGCGAACAACGACGGCAACCGATGAGGACTTCCTCACGAGCGAGTTCGGCTCAGCCGATGTGATCCTGCATGTCGATGGCCAGTTCTTCCCGGGCGATTTCATCGACGAAGCTCGCGCCGCGTCCGTTTTTGATCCAGAACCGTCGACCCTCACCGATGACGAGCTTGCCCGGATCATCGTCGCCGCGGAAGAGATCCTCGCAAGCGACGGTGTCGTTGCCCAGTCCGCGTGGTTGCAATCGTCGACCGGTTCTGGCGGACCGTTCACCACCTCGGCATCCCCGGGCATCAACGTGGCAGGGCTCGACCTCAGCGAACCCGTGTTTGACGAGCGCTACGTTCTCCTTGACGGCCGACTCCCCCAAAGTGACAGCGAAGTTGTGCTGACCCCACGAGCGCTGGACAACCAGAATCGCGAAGTCGGCAACACGTTCGCTATTGGTAGCGACGACTTCACCATCGTCGGTGAGGTCGCGCGCTCAAACTCGTCCTACAACGGTGTCGCGATCATGACGCCGACGGCCTTCGAAAGTCTCGACCTCGGATCCGAGACGGTGTTTACCGAGGTGCTCTTTGCCGACACAGTCCCGATACGAAGTACCACCGCAACATCAGACCAGATTGCAGAAGCCGCCGACGTTCCCATCGCCCTTGGGCTGACGTCTCGAGAAAGCGAGGGCGGGTTCATCAGATTCGGTGGCGGGTTTGTCGATGCAGGACGCCCCGAACAACTGAGCACGCTCGTCGCGGCGCTGTTCGCAATTCAGGTTGCGCTCGTCGCAGCAGCCGCATTCGCTGTTGGGGTGGCGCGTCGGACCCGCCAGTTCGGACAGCTTCAGGCGACAGGTGCAACGAACCAGCAGCTCCAACGTGTCGTGCTCATTCAGGCCGGACTGACTGGGCTCATCGGCGCAGCGATCGGCGCTGCTATCGGCATTGGGATCGGCGTTTTTGCCTGGTCGCAAGGTTGGATCGACACCCTCGGGGATCGGTTTCCCATCGACTTCCGCTGGAACCTCATAGACGTCATTGGTCCGCTTATCGTCGGCGTAGGCGCTGCGGTTGTCGCAGCGTGGTGGCCAACGCGTCGACTGAAGAGCCTTGCACCCGCGTCGGCACTCGCTGATCACGTGCCTATCTCTCGGCCAACGACTAAGGCTCCCCTCTGGGGTCTTGTGGCGCTAGGCGGCGGCACGCTTCTACTCCTGGCCGTGACGGGCACAAACTTCCTCTTCGATTCCGGTGATCTCGGCACAGCACTGCTGGTAATCGCCGTGCTCGCCATGTTTGGCGGCGCACTCTCCTCGATCGGCCTGCTTCTTCATCGGATTGGCGAACGAGCTGACAGTTTCGGCCTGCTGGCTCGCATCGTCACTCGCAACTCGGCACGTCACCAGGCACGATCCTGGGTCGCCGTGGG
>CAYTUB010000052.1:0-20259 GCA_964441145.1 uncultured Acidimicrobiales bacterium | reverse complement strand
CTCGAACTGGTCGCTCGCCTTCGACTAGAGCACCAGCAGGTCAGTGTCCGACCCATTGTCCAAATCGCGAAAGAGCTGGTCGAAGGAGTCGACTCCTACGCGATGTGCCGTCGTTGGATGACGTAGGTCGTAGAACGTCTCGTATCCAGCCGAAACAATGGAGTCACGCATGAGCTCATAGCCACCTGAACGCCGCATGCCGTAGGGCCAGAACTCAACGCAAAGAGGCACACGGGAACTTAGCGCCTGAGTCGCCCCAGCGAGGACGAAACCCTCGAAGCCTTGAACGTCGATCCAAAGCACTGAATCATCCTTCGAAAATTTCGATTCCTGATTGTCCAACGAGACCACTGGCACTTCGATTACCTCTCGTGTGGACTCCCGGTACGCGTCCAATTCCTGCCCTGAAAAGTGCACTCGATGGTCGCCGAGATTGGTCTTGGAGAGTTCGAACATCAGGCTCGCAGCGGCGCCGTCCCCGACAGCGAGCATGTGAGGCTCCACACTTTCGGCGATGTCGTTGAGATAGAGGTTGGCCATCAACAGCCGAAAGTTGTTGGGCTCCGGCTCGTATGCGATCGCACTCTTGAAGACTCCGCGAGTAATTGCCGGAATCGAGATGGTGCCGATGTTTGCCCCAACGTCAACGAGGACTGACCGACTGTGGCCTTCCGGAAGGAGGCTTGAGACCAGCATCAGCTTTTCGGAGTCGAATGCTTGTCCATCGACAAACGTGGAACGCCCTATTGCTTTGTCGGAACCAGATACCAGGAACTGTTCGCTCTGCCCGGGGCTTAGAAAAGCGTGGTAATTAGAGGCGCTATCGAAGGCGATGCGGCGACTGAGTCGGTTGTCAACGAGCCCCTTCGCAAAGAGTGGCTTCGCCAAGGTCGACATCGCCCTGATCGGTATCTCTCGCGGCAGCCCTCTGAGGCTGCGCCGTCTACGATCGGCAGGTTGCGCCAACCACGCCTTCGATCGTTCTGAAATCGTAGTCAGCATGGTGATCTTTCCCGGGTCTACTACCGCTCGGAGGCGACAGGTTTGCTCTAGGCAGCGATTACTGTGGTTGAAGTGATAATCGACTGGTATTCGATGGGTGTTAGCCGAGGCGAGAAACTCGGTACGTAAGCGAGGCGGGGGACCCTGCGGTCTCCTAGCCGAACGAACGCCGTTTACAGCGCCTTTCGCTCGGGTGTGGACAATCGGGCTGATGACAACACCGACAGACCTCCATCCGCTTCGCTCCGATTTGCACGCAACAACGCAAGCTCGTTGGCGCACCTGTTTTGAGGTGCTGGAGAATCGACACGCCCACGTGACAACCGACGACGTCGGACCGCTCGCTCCGATAGTCAGCGCTGGATTGAGGGCATCGCTCCCGACCTTTCAGATCGGCGAGACCGGCACCGGCTCGCACCTTCTCGCAGCTGCGGCCAAAGTTGGCGACGAAGACTACGTCGAGGCGCTCCGTCTGTTTGTCAAAGAGGAACAGGAACATGCTCGGCTGCTCGCCCTGGTCTGCAACGAGCTCGACATCGAGATGCTCGATGATCACTGGACCGACGGAGTCTTCCAGTGTGTTCGGCGAGCGTTTGGTCTTCGCGGCGAGGTGCTGACGCTGCTCGTCGCCGAGTTTGTCTCCAACCGTTTCTATGAGTTGTTGGCCGAGGGTGTCGGCGACCCCGTGCTGTCGGCCATCTTTGATCGCATACACCAAGACGAGATGCGACACCTCGACTTTCATGCAGCGACCTTGCCCGAGCACCTCGACACCTGGAGCACACCGGTATGGAAGCTTGCACGAGCGATCTGGTTGACGTTGATCGTGGGCTCGACGGCTGTGGTAGCCGTCGACCACCGAAAGGCGATTCGAGCGTGTGGCAGCTCGCCCCTCCACTTCTTCCGAGACGTTGTGTCGACGCTCCGAGGTCAACACGGGCGATTCTTCCAGTCCTAAACGGCTGAGCGTGAAACGGGCGAAACCGTTACAAAGCGCCGAGACCCCTAGGCTTTCGTGGTGTACCGGCTCGTCTACATCGCCTATTTGTTCATGGTGTCCTCGGCCGGCGTCACCTTCGTCTTCCTCGAAGATGTCGAGGAGTTGTACGCCATCCCTGCGTGGGGAATCGGCCTCATCTCTTCGCTGGCCTTCTTCACCGCGGTACTTTCCTCGCTCTTCATTGCTCCCCTCGGCGACCGCGGCATGCTGCGAGCGCTCGGAGGCTTTGCGTTCGCTGCGGCCATCATCGGCAACGTCTGGATTGGCTTCGCCACCGAACTGTGGAGCCTGGCCGCGAGCCGAGCCCTCGGCGGCCTCGGCGTTGGCGTGTTTTCGGTCGTTGGCCGTAAAGCGCTCATTGGTGAGACAACCGAGGGCAGCGCAGAGAAGGTCGGCGGGTTCATCTCGGCGGCAGTAGCCGGGTTCATTGGCGGTCCGGCACTCGGCGCGTGGCTGGGTGAGCTGGGCGGTATCGAAACCCCGTACTTGGCAATTTCGGGCGTACTTGCGGTGCTGGCAATTCCTACGATGCGATATCTCGTCACGGTCCCAATAGCGGTCAGCGAGAAGATCAGCGCCAGCGCGATGTTGCCGCTATTGCGGTCACGGCGGGTTCGAGCTGCCGCTGCTGCCCACGTCGCGGTCTTCTTCAACATTGGGGTCTTCGACGCAACAGTCGATGAGTACCTGACCGACCTCGGCGCCTCGAACCAACAGGTCGGCCTGATCCTGCTTGCTGTGGGAGCGCCGCTGCTCGTGATTCCGCGACTCGCTGGCCGAGCCGTGGACAAGTCACCTCGCGCCCCGCAGATCATGCTCTTTGCGATGGCGATCTTCGCACCGATCGTCCTCACCCTTGGGCTGTGGGTCGGCATTGCGGTATTCGTCGTCCTTGCCGTCTTCCAAACCGCCATGGAGAGCGTGATCTTCCCCGCGGCTACACGACTGGTCGTTGACGAGGCTGGAGCGGAACGCTCCGCGGTCGGCACTGGGCTCCTCGACGCTGCAGGTTCCTTTGCTGCCGGGTTCTCTGCCTTTGTTGCACCTATTCTCTACGATGCCACCGACGGGCCATTGGGTTCCTTTGGCACCTCCGGTCTGGTGTGCCTCGCGCTATTGGGGGTGGCTTGGTGGAACACCTTCGGCCAAACGCGTCGAAGCGCCGACCTCAGCACGGCCTAGAGACCGGCCGAAATCGACGCTTCGGATCGCTTCTTCCCCCAGGAACGTGCTTAGGCTGCTTCGGTTTCTTCGCGTCGACGGCTCGTCACCACGAAGGCGCCACCGGTAATCAGTAGCGCTGCGCCAAGAGCGCCAAGCAGTTCTGATGATGCACCGGTTACCGCAAGCTGTGGCTCAGCTGGCGGGAACAGGATGCCTTCGATGACGTGGATCACTCCGTTGCTTCCCTCGAGGTCGGTGCTACTGATCTCGATGCCGTTGACGGCGCCATCAGCAACGGTGAGCTCAAGCCCCGTCGATGTCACCAAGGTCGCTCCATCGGCGAGGTCGGCAGCAGTGAAGGTTCCCGGTACTACGTGGAACCCAAGGATCGACGCCGCAAGCAACGGATCATCGGACACGTTAGTCACGAGGTCGGGTTGCGCCTCAAGTGCTGCAACCGCACCCTCATCGCTTGGCAAGAACACCGTGACTGGACCGTCGGCAGACAGTGCATCGTCGAGACCGAGTGGGCCAAGTACGCCAACAACTGTCGGTGAGGTCGCCGCAGCGACGCCGGCCAAGTTCAGAACCTCAGGTTCTGGGGCTTCGGTTGTTGTGGTGGTCTCTGGAGCCTCGGTTGTTGTCGTGGTCTCTGGGGCCGCGGTCGTCGTGGTGGTTTCCTCGACTTCTTCTTCCTCGACCTCGGTGGTCGTGGTGCTCGTTTCAGCTACCGGGGCCGCTGCACCATCGTCGTCGTCGCCGAAGTTGCACTGACTCAGCAGCAATCCAAGGATGATGATTCCGAGGATGAGGGCAAGAAGCCACCACCACTTGCGAAGACATCCAGCAAGGCCAGCTCCGTCGTCATCGTCGTCGTTGAATTCCGTGCGGACGTTTCCTCCGCTGATTCCACCGCTAGCGGCAGCGCCGCCCACGGCTCCAGATGCGGCAGTTCCGCCGACGGTGACCTTGTCTCGACCAGAACCCGCTGCGCCCGATGCGGCTGCACCGAGTCCTGCGCCGGCTGCAGTTGCTTTGCCGCCAACGCTTCCAGCAGCACCGGTGACCTTGCCACCCATATCGCCAGCAGCACCAGTCACCTTGCCACCCATATCGCCGGCAGCACCGGTGACCTTGCCGAGTGCGTCCTTACCGCCAGAAGCGGCAAGACCTGCTGCTCCAGCAATACCGGCTACTCCGGCCGCTCCGGCAGCTTTCGCTCCACCGGACATACCGGACTTACCGCCCATGTCCATGTCGCCATCAACACCGCCCATGCCCAGATCGCCAGCAGCACCAGAGACCTTGTCTCCCATATCGCCAGCAGCACCAGTCACCTTGTCGCCCATATCGCCAGCGCCCGAGGCAGCAAGACCGGCTGCTCCGGCAATACCAGCCGCTCCTGCAGCTCCAGCAGCTTTCGCGCCACCGGACATTCCAGGCTTCGTAGAGTTGCCGTCGACGGTGATCTCGCCCGATGTTCCTGCACCCATCGCGGCGCTTCGGTTCGCGTTGACCGTTGCGGCATCACAGGGGTGCTGCGATCCGCCGGGCTCAAAGACCGAGGCGTCCGAGCCATCGGGGTGGCTTCCGGCGAGCGCGAAGCCTGCGGCCTCGGCGGCGGAGGGAGAATCGAACCAGACCTCAGCCTTTGTCTGCTTGTAGCCCGAAGAGTCGGGCCGATGGTATTTCATCGAATCGACGTTCCCCTTAATTGGGTAGCAGGCGGGCATCTCGCGCTGATCAGCCAATGGCGATCGCGAGCCCGGCCCAAAAGGATGATTGTTGTCGTTCATGATTCCTCTTCTCCCCACCTAGTTGCAGCGACAGTTCTATCCCCCCTCTAACCTGCACCGGCAATTTGTGGTCGGGGTTTTGATGCTCCCCACCACCACTACCTACCTGGAGTGGCTTGACCGGATACTAAAACCGCTACGCGTGATACACCCGTCGTTGTTCTGAGGCCCATTTTAATCGCTCGTCGCTTACCCTGGGAACGTGTCTCGCATCGATGCGATCCTGCTCGCTGGTATCGGCGTTCTCCTCGTCCATCAGGGCGCGTACACGCTGACGGCGCTCACCGGTAGTGAGACCTCCGTCGCACACGGCCACCTGCAAACCGTATGGCTCGTCGCTTCCCTGGGCGTGCTCGCAGCACTTACCCGTTCGATATTGCGGTCGCTGCGCCTTCGCTCTCGTGGGGAAGTCTCCGAGCTCACGCTGTTCGCCGCCATCGCTGGCGGCTACTGCCTGTTGGAGCAGGCCGAGCGAGCCTGGGACGGTTACGGCGCACTCGCCCTTTTCTCCGAGCCCGTCTTTTGGGTCGGGCTCGCACTCGCCCCCCTCGTTGCACTCGCGCTTGGCTGGTCTCTTCGATCTGTTGAAAAGGTCATCGATCGCTTCGTCGCAGCACGCCTGCCCGCCGCCCACTCACACACCTCTTGCAGACTCCAGCTCGCTCCAGGTATCACCGACTTGGCGCCCTTTGAGCGGCGACTCGCGCACTCGGTCCCCCGACGCGGCCCTCCCATCGTTTCGTTTTCTTAGAACCCCGTGTCCCCTGCTGACACGGAACTACTCAAAACGAATTCGAAAGGAGCCCACGATGGGCAGAAGAAACTTGCGCTTACTCGGCGCACTATTCGCGGTTGCGCTAATCGCAGCGGCATGCGGAGCCGAGGCCACCACCGAAACCGCCGCTGCTGAACCAGTGACCGAGGCCATCAACGCCTCATCCACCGAAGCCGACGTTTCGGCCGAAGAAGCCACCCCGGACGAGTCCCCCGACGAGGCCATGGAAGACGAAGCTCTCGAGGACGGACCTTCACACGACGACGAAGGTGACTCGCATTCACACGACGAAGGCGCCGTGCTTGAGGTAAACGCCGATGCCCCGATCCCCTCGGTTGACATTGCCTTGACCGAGACCGACGATCCGGGCCTCTTCGACCTTGCGGTCACCCTCACCAACTTCACGATCACCCCAGACAACCTCGATGGCGATCCGGTCGACAACGAGGGGCACCTGCACCTCTACCTCGACGGTGAACGAGTCGGGCGTTTCTTCGATGTCGACTACCAAGTCGAGATCCCCGAAGGCGAGCATCTCGTCGAGGTTGAGTTGAGCTCCAACAGTCACCTCGCCTATGCCCTCGATGGTGAGCCGATCCGAGCGTCGGCCACCGTCGTCGGTACCGGTGCAGCGGTTGACATCGAAGACAGCCACTCACACGAGGGCGGGTCTGTCGAGGAAGGCCTCGAGGCTGTAGCTGCCGATCATGCGATCGCGGCGACCTTTGTTTCGGGAAGCGTTGCACTCGACACTGATGACCGCCTCGAGGCATCGGTTGGCGATGTCGTGATGATCTCAGTCGACAGTGACGTGGTCGAGGAGATCCATCTCCATGGCTACGACATTTTCGCCGATGTATCGCCTGACGAAACGACCACGATGTTGTTCACTGCCGACACCCCAGGACGTTTCGAAGTCGAATTCGAAACGTCTGGCGTGTTCATTGTTGAACTCGTCGTGTCCTAGCCACGTGTCCTAACAAAGACATCTGGTGTTTGAATTTCTGATTGCTCACGGCGTCGGCTCACGCGGCTCGCTTCCACTTCCGTGGTGGCAGTTCGCGTGGGCGGCGATCGTCGCGCTCGGGCTGTCGTTCGTGGGACTTGGTGCCCTTTGGCGAACGCCGCGCCTGACCGCCGACGCGCCACGAAAGACCATTCGTGGAACCGCTCCTGTCCTGACCGTCGCAGAGTGGATCTTACGAATCCTTGGCCTCTTGATCTTTGGGGTGACCCTCGGCGCCGCGCTCTTCGGTGCCGACATCGGTGGGGAGTCAGTGAACCTGGCGCCCGTCACGATCTACGTGATGTTGTGGGTCGCTGTCCCAATCTTCGCCGCGATCTTTGGCGATTTCTGGCAGGCACTCAACCCCTTCGACACCATTGGCAAGCTCTTCCCCGAAGAGCGCAGCAGCACTCCTCCCGATCATCACTGGGTGGCTGGCGGATTGCTCTTCGGGTTCTTGATCCTCGAGCTCGTGCACCCAAGCGGCGATAGCCCAAGAATCTTGGGCTATGGGATGCTCGTGTATTCGGCGGTCATGCTCGGCGGCATGTTCGTGTACGGCCGGGTGTGGCTCGACCGAGCCGACGGGCTTGCGTTGCTGTTCCGCGCGATCGCGGCGATTGCGCCCTTTGGCCGAAGCCCCGAAGGTGAACTGGTCATTCGTCGACCTCTTTCGGAACTCTCGAACGTCGTAGTGCGTCCTGGCACCGCGATGGCACTGCTGATCGTTCTCGGGGGCACCTCGTTCGATGGGTTCAGCGAAAGCCCGCTGTTCACAGACATCATTGGACGACCAAATGGCTGGTCGGCCGTGCCTCCCCTGTTGATCGGGCTCATCATCATGATCGCGATCGCAGCGATCCTGTTTTGGATTGGCTCCCAGGCAACAGGACGCATCACGGGATTGTCTCACCAAGCAGCCGCCGACTTGTTTGCCCCGGCGCTCGTGCCGATCGTGTGGGCCTACGCGGTTGCCCACTATGCCCAACTTCTGGTCGATCAAAGCCAGAGCTTCTGGTTCCGGCTCTCGAACCCCTATGGCCGATTCGATGCGAACGACAACCCTGCGTCGAGCTTCTTTGGGGCCGCCGACGGTCAGGTTGACCTGAACGTCATCGACGTCGACATCATTGCGTGGGTACAGGCCATCTCCATCGTGGTTGGACACATCTTGGCCGTGCTCTACGCCCACGATCTCGCCATCCGGCGATTCGACCACGCCAACGCCGTGCGCTCCCAACAGACCATGCTCTTCGTCATGGTCCTCTACTCCGTCGCCGGACTCTGGCTGTTGCTTTCGGCCTGATTTCCTCCCCTTCAAGGGGAGCGTTCAAACGCCACGCAGGCTTTGCGCCGAGGCGGACTCAACCGATGCGACCCAAAAGCTCTGCGGATTTGGTGGCTGTGTTGGGAATCTAGGAACACCGAGCATGAATAATTGATATTCACCGTTCCTAGATAGCTAGCTGTTGCCGTCGAGGCGGCCGGCGGTGGTGGTTGCCGATGTGGATGGTTGGTGGACCTTGGGAGCGACGAGCTTGTCGAGCAGGTGATCCTCTACACGGACAGCCTCGTAGCGAGGAGCCTCTGACCCAACGAACTTTGGGAGCGGTTCGACGAGGACGTCGAGATTTGGGTAGTGGAAGTAGGCCACAGAGCGCCGGAACGGCTCAGATCCCGCCGCCATGGGCACCACGCGGTGCAGGATCGAGGGCCACTGATCGTTCGTCGCCATCGCCAATAGGTCGCCAACGTTGACGAGAACGGCATCGGCATCGGGAATGACGTCAACCCACGCTCCCTCGGAGTCGACGATCTGCAGTCCTCGAACCGGCTCCGCGTCGAGGATCGTGAAGCTGGTGTAGTCGGAATGGGCTCCCATGCGTTGTTGCCCTTCCAGCACGGCCTCGGCGCCATCGGGGTCCGGCCGATAGTTGATCGCCGCCACGGTGTCGGGGCCACCACCGGAATGATCGGCCAAACCGTGCCAACCGGTGAGTGATTCGATCATGGTGTCGAGTCGCCGGGCGAGCGTCGCAAACTCCTCTGCCATCGCGGAGAGACTCGCCGAGAAATCCGGTACTAGCTCGTCTGGCCACGGCGTTGGTTGCAGAAGACGGTGCGGTGTTCCACTCGGGTCAGGGGCGGCGTTGAAGCTCTCGAAGAGATCCGGCGGCGACTCTTCGCCAAGCGAATAACTCAACGCCTCACTTCCCCGAGACCGATAGCCACGGTTGGCCTCAGGGTCGGCGTGGATGAAGCGCTGCTTGTCTTCGATCGGTAGGTCGAAGAGCACATCGCAGGCGCTCCGGTAGCGCTTGCGAACGTCGCTGTTGATCCCATGGTTTGTGAGTTGCACAAAACCGGTGCGCATGAGGGCATCACCAAATAATTCGGCAGCATCAGACGCTTCGAGGTCGACCGTGTCGATCGGCATAGTTCCGCGAGTTTCCATGACTTCACCCTAGGGTGGAGGGTCGACGTTTTTGAAGGGCCCACCGTGGCAGACACAATTGACAATCCCCCAGCGACCGAAGATTTACCCCCTTCAGAAACCGGATTCGCAGCGCTTAATCTCCGTTCCGAGCTCGCCTCCGCGCTTGAACAGCTGGGCTACGAAGAACCGACGCCAATCCAACGCGAGGCTATTCCCGTACTCCTCTCGGGAGTCGATGTCGTCGGACAAGCCGCCACAGGAACCGGAAAGACCGCGGCATTCGCGCTTCCCGTCCTCGAGAAGCTTCCCGACACCCGTGAAGCATTTCCTGCCGCATTGGTGCTCGCCCCCACCCGCGAACTCGCCTCTCAGGTCGCCGAGGCCTTCCGCTCCTACGGCGCAAAGTTCAAGGTTCGGGTCGCCGAACTGATCGGCGGTCAGCCGATTGGCCCGCAGATGCGCGAGTTGCGCAACAACCCACAGGTCATCGTGGCAACACCAGGACGAGCGATCGATCACCTCGGACGAGGAACGCTCTCGCTCGAAGGCCTCGAAACGGTCATCCTTGACGAGGCCGACGAAATGCTCGACATGGGCTTCGCAGAAGACATCGAACTACTTCTCCAGCATGCTCCTGAGACTCGCCAGACGGTGTTGTTCTCGGCCACGATGCCACCTCGTATCAACGCGCTCATCAAGAAGCACCTGAACGATCCCCAGCGGATATCGATCAAAGCGGCACAACAAGATGACGCACAGCTGGTCGAGCAGCGCCTGTACGTCGTCAAGAAAATGCACAAGGCGGCCGCCGTCGCCCGTGTTCTGGACTTCGAACAGCCAGGGTCGGCAATCATCTTTTGTCGGACCCGAACCGACGTCGACGAGCTCGCCGTGGCCCTCAACCAACGCAACTACCGGGCTGAGGCCCTTCACGGCGGCATGGACCAACCGCAACGTGAACGGGTGATGGGACGCCTGCGCGATGGCACCGCCCAACTGCTCGTAGCCACCGATGTCGCGGCGCGTGGCCTCGACGTCTCGACGCTCACACACGTCATCAACCATGACGTCCCGACCGCAGCCGAGAGCTACACACATCGCATTGGCCGTGTTGGCCGTGCAGGCCGAACGGGCACGGCATTGACCTTCGCCACCCCCCACCAGCACCGACTTGTCCAAAATATTGAACGCCTTCAAGGCCGCAAGATCCCCGTGCACCGGATTCCTACCGCGGAAGACGTTGGCACCAAGCGACAGGCCCGGATGGTCGACGAGCTTCGCGAGGCGCTCAACGCTCCCGACCTCGACGATATGTATCCGCTCCTGAACGATCTCAAAGGCGAGGCCACCGACCGTTCGATCGCGTTGGCCGCATTGCACCTGCTTCGTCAGAGCCAATCGAGCGTCGACGACAGCGATCACATTCCCGATGGTTCGGCGACCTATGAGCGACAGGCCAGCGGCGGCGGCAAAGGAAAGCATCGCAACGACCGCAACGACCGTGGCAATGGCAAGCATCGTAAGGACCGTGGCGGGAAGGGCGCGAAGTTCAACAAACGCGATGGCGGCAATCACCGTGCAGTCGACCCGAACACGGGCTTCATTTACGTGGGCGTCGGTTCACGAGGCGGCGTACGACCCGGCGACCTCGTCGGCGCAATCGCAAACGAGAGCGGTCTCGCCGGACGAGACGTCGGCCCGATCCGTATTCACGATCACCACTCAGTGGTCGGCGTTCCTGACGCATCGGTCGAGGACGTGATCAAGGCCATCAACAAGTCGTCGGTAAAGGGCAAGAAGGCCAAGGCCCGCCGCTTCGTCGACGACAAGCGTCAGAAGCGATAGGTCGTCGGCTCTTCCTGCAGCGCAGCGCCCATCATCGCCTGCATCACTACCGCAACGAGAACTATTGGATGGGCGTTACCTCACAACTTGGAGATAAGGCGTTGGGAACACTGCCAGACTCACGCTCGGACGTGCCGATCTCGCTCACGACCAGAACACTCGACGACAATCAGTTGGCGTGAAGCGCCTCGTTGAGGCCAGCCCAGTTCGCTCCGTTGGGGACGCCTTCAACAGCGCCTGAGATGCTGTTGCGACGGAACAACAGATCGTTGACACCCGAGAGTTCACGACCAGCGCGCACCTCTCCATCGGGAAGGGCGACCTTGGTTCCTGCGGTCAGATAGAGGCCTGCTTCGACGATGCAATTGTTGCCGAGTGAGATGCCGACTCCGGCGTTGGCGCCAAGCAGGCATCCCTCGCCAATCGAGATGACCTCTTGACCGCCGCCAGACAAGGTGCCCATGATCGATGCACCGCCACCCAGGTCGCTTCCGTTGCCGACGACCACGCCAGCAGAAATACGCCCCTCGACCATCGATGAGCCGAGCGTGCCGGCGTTGAAGTTCACAAAGCCCTCGTGCATAACCGTTGTTCCCTCGGCGAGGTGAGCTCCCAAGCGCACGCGGTTCGCGTTGGCGATGCGAACACCGCTGGGAACGACGTAGTCGAGCATGCGAGGGAATTTGTCGAGGCCGTTGACGCCGACCGTGCGTCCCTGTGATGCGAGTGCGGAACGAAGCGCATCAACCTTGCCTGGGAGGACTGGCCCTTCTGTGGTCCAGGCAACGTTCGTCAGCGCACCGAACACACCGTCGAGGTTCAACTCGTGTGGAGCGACCTCGCGTCTACTCAGGAGATGTAGCCGAAGGTAGGCATCGGAGACGTCCGCGGGCCCAGCCGCAGTATCGATCGTGATTTCGAAGGATTCGCCCCGCACGATGCCCGCTGCCTCGGCCGCCGATGCCCGTGCAGGTTCGGCATCGATTGGATACCAACTGTCGAGCACCGTATCGGTCTCTACGTCAATCCAACGGTGGCCAGAGGCGGTGGTCATAGTGCTACTCCCAAGCAAGAACATCCGCTAAACAGCGGCGAAATCGAACACCGGCAATCTATCGGTGCGCTACGTTACAACCATGGGTATACGTGATCAGCTGAACAAGATGGCAAATCCCGGTAGCGGCGATGAGGACTATGAGAAGTCCTTCGACGATTCCGAGCTCAAGGAACGGCTCAGCAAAGAGCAGTACCACGTGACGCAAAAGGGTGGGACGGAACGAGCGTTCACCGGTGAGTACCACGACACCAAGACCGAAGGCACCTACCACTGTGTCGTCTGCGACGATCCTCTCTTTTCGAGCCAGACCAAGTACGACTCCGGCACCGGCTGGCCATCGTTTAGTCTCCCCATCGCAGAAGGCGCCGTAGGCGAAAAGCGCGACATCTCCTTTGGCATGGTCCGCACCGAATCCGTGTGCGCATCTTGTGGCGCTCACCTCGGGCACGTATTCCCCGATGGTCCAGGCGAAGAGGGCACCCGCTACTGCATGAACTCGGCGTCACTTCGCCTCGAACCAACAGACGACGCGCAAAGCTCAACCGAACCCTCTGGTGAGTAACCCCTGCACCCCTATTTTTGGGCTACAGAAATCGGCTTTCGAGGCCGATTGATTCTTTATGCTCTCCGGCATGAGATTTGTCGGAGCCACGGTCGGCACGCTCTTGGAACACACGAGCGTGAACACCAACGGTTCCGAGATCGGTAAGGCGGCAACAGAATTCCTGGCGGCATTGACGCCAATTGGTGACCCCTTTGAGGTCCCGTGGAAGCTCGGTGAATCCTTGGCGGTACTCGACCCCTGGGTTCCTGAAACGCTGATGTCACGCCTGTTGCATCCAGGCTCCACTCCCCCGGTCAACCACCTTGAGGCAAGTGCGCTGTCCTTGGCTCGCGAAGCCGGTATGTGCCTTGAACCGTTCACTCCGGCCGACATGCAACGCCTCCAGCACGGGGTGCACCGGGCTATTCAATCCCAAACATGGGGTCGTCAAAGCCCACATCCATGGGACACGATCGCTGAAGCCGAAATCGATTCGTCCTGGTTCGTTGCACTGTTGGTGCCGGCGATGTCGGCGGCGGTGTAACCCGCTAACTCACTCGTTCGGCGAGTCGTTTTCGCAGAGCGTTGAGCACCGTGATCGTGGTGTAGTTCTGGATACGGGTCCGGTCGGCGTTGTAGCGGAGCAGTTGCGTCTCGACGACCCCGTCGACGCAGGTGGCGATCCAGACGGTGCCCGGAGGTATGCCTTCCCAGGCGTCGGGTCCGGCAACACCGGTGGTCGCCACCGATACGTCGGCTCCAAGCCGGTCGCACACGCCCAGCGCCATCGATTCGACCATTTCCTCGCTGACCGACGGCCCATCTGGCACACCCAGCACGGACGACTTCACATCGGTGGCATAGGTGATGACTCCCCCACGGAAGGCACGACTCGAGCCCGGGGTCGACGTCAATCTCTGTGCAATCAGACCGCCGGTAAGTGACTCTGCCGTACCAAGCGTCAACCCTTGTTCGGCACACAGGTCGAGCACGACAGATTCCATTGTTTGGTCATCGACACCAAACACGATCGGGCCGATGATGTCTCGGACACGTTGCTCTTCATCGTCGAGTAGCGCCGCAACAGACTCCTCATCGGGTCCCTTAGCCGTGAGGCGGACCTTCAACCCTTCCATACCGCTCGCCAGGAAAGCGAGTGTCACGCCCCCGTCGGCGCTACCCACATCGTCGAGGCGCACGATCTCCTCGGCCAACTGTTCGGCAAGGCCAGATTCCGACGTTCCCCACGTTCGTAATGTGCGCGAGCGGATAACCGCGGTGAGCCCGGCCCGTTCAACGATGTCATCGATGATGAACTCATTCATCATCTCAATCATTTCCCACGGAACACCCGGCACGCAGTAGATGAGTTTGGGCTCGCCTTTGAAGTCAAACGACGCCACGATTCCTGGTGCGCTCCCGGGTTGCACGGGAATGGCCTCGGCTCCCTCGGGTATGCGTGCTTGCCTGCGGTTGTTCGCTGGCATCTCGCGCCCTCGCGAACCCCACATTGCTTCGATCTTGGTCACGAGCGCCTCATCGGTTTTGAGCTCGACTCCCATGACCTGAGCGATTGCCTCGCGGGTGATGTCGTCTTGGGTCGGCCCGAGTCCGCCGGTAGTGATCACGGCATCGCTACGGGTCAGGGCGTGCTCGATGACCGTCACCATACGGTCGAGGTTGTCTCCGACCTTGGTCTGGAAGAACGAGTCGATCCCGACCGCTGCCAGCTCTCGTCCTATCCAGGACGAGTTCGTGTCGTTGATCTGGCCCAACAACAATTCGGATCCAACAGCAACGACTTCACAACGCATCTAATCGGTCACTTTCTCATCGATATTTCCGCTGAGTCGAGTCGTTGCAGCCCCATCGAGCAAGTAGCGGAGACCCGAGTACAACGTGAAGGCAACGGCGAACCACAGCAGTGTCTGGACCACGAACTCTGCATCGACAAACGGTGGGAACAACGCGGCTTGGAGCGCCACGCCCTGGATGATTGACTTCCATTTCCCGAGCTTGCGGGCAGGCACCGCACGGTTGCGTTTCACCCAATAGCTGCGGAACCCCGTGATCGCCACCTCGCGGATGGTGATGAGAGCCACCGGTATCCAGCCGTAGCGGTCGACGGCCACCAGGCAGAACAGTGCACCGATCACGACGATCTTGTCCGCAAGCGGGTCGAGAAAGGCACCCGAGCGGCTGATCAAATCGTATTTGCGGGCCAGCCAACCGTCTATCAGATCGGTTGCGGCAAAGATCCAACCGAGGATGAACGCCAGCCACGATGCGCCGCCCGTCTCTTCGTTCGTGAGGATCAAAAAGAACGCCAAGGGGCTCGCGACGATTCGAGCGGTCGTGATGAGGTTTGCGGGGTTCGCAAGGAAGTGCCCGACGTGATGCATGGCGCTGTTGGAGGTCTCGGTCACGAGTCGGCTGCCTCGGCAATCAGATCCGGGCCGAGCGCCGAGTCGACGACGACATCGTGAAACTCGCCTACTTCAAGGTGCTCGGGAACCGTGATGATGCCGTCGATCTCGGGCGCTTCGCGATAGGTCCGGCCCACTCCTGGTTCGTCGACGAGAACCGAGACGGTCGCACCGATCAACTCATCGCGTCGTCGTGCGGTGATGCGATCTTGCATCTCGCTCAGCTCACGGAGCCGCTCGGAAACCAACCCTTCAGGAACGGTGCCGTCGAGGCCCGCGGCATAGGTGCCATCTTCTTTGGAATACGAGAAGAAGCCGCACCAGTCGAGATCGGCCGCTTCGATGAAGTCGAGCAGTCGATCGTGGTCTTGTTCTGTCTCGCCGGGGTACCCAACGATGAAGTTCGACCGGAAGGCAGCGTCTGGAACCTGGGCACGGATTGCGTTGATGCGCTCGAGGAACCGGTCGCCATCGCCCCAGCGACGCATGCGTCGCATGAGCGGCGGGCTCACGTGCTGGAGGGAGAGGTCGAAGTAGGGCATGTTCACGCCCAACATTGCAGAAATGAGTTCTTCGGTCAGGTCGCTCGGATAGAGGTACAGCAAGCGAACACGATCGACCCGCTCAGCAACTTCGCCAAGAAGCGGCACGATTGTTCGTTCGCCCTTGCCCTGATCACGACCGAACGCAGCCAGGTCTTGAGCGACGAGGACGACTTCACGCACGTCCAGCTGTTCAACCTCGGCGAGGATCGCCTCGTGTGACCGCGAACGTTGCGGACCGCGGAAGGTAGGGATGGCGCAGAAGCCACATGCTCGGTCGCATCCCTCGGCGATCTTTACGTAGGCCCAAGGCCGAGGCGACGCTGGCCGTGGAAGGTTCAGCAGATCAAAGTTCGGTAACGCGTCCTCGGTTGGTTTGCGTCCGAGCGTCACCGGCACACCGAACCCGGCAACCGAGTCGACCTCAGGCAGCGCCTCGGCGAGTTCGTCGCCGTACCGCTCTGCCATGCAACCCGTGACAACGACCTTGGCGTCGCCCGCCTCGTCCTTCAGGGCGAGAACAGTGTCGATCGACTCCTGGCGCGCTTGCTCGATAAAGGCACATGTATTGACAACAACGAGACTCGCGTCAGATGGATCGTCGGCGGCCACCATGCCGTCGGCGAGGAGCGTGCCCACCAACTTGTCGGAGTCCACTTCGTTCTTGGGACACCCGAGCGTCTCGACCCAGAACCGTTTTGCCACCTAACAAGACTACCTAGGCAATGCTGCTGATCGCCGATCGAATTGCGTCGCCAGCGTCGCTCTCGGAGATCATCAACACCACAAACACATAGGCAGAGAGCAGGAAGCCCGCTTCCAGTCGGGTGATCTTTCGCCGCGACACCATAAATACCCAGGTGATTACCGCAACAACCACCATGGCCACAACGCCATACTCGGCGGTGAGACGGTCGGAGAACTGACCCGCTCCTACCAGTGCAACCACGCCACCGACCGCGAGACTGTTGAACATATTCGAGCCGAGCAGGTTGCCCAAGATCAGCTCCGTCTCACCCTTGCGTGCAGCCGCGACCGCAGTAACGAGCTCGGGAAGCGAGGTGCCGATCGCAATGAGCGTGAAGCCGACAAAGCCGCCGCTCAACCCGACCGCCGCAGCGAGGCCAATCGCACCCCACACCATGAGCTGGGCGCCGATCACCGTTCCGACGAGCCCGGCCAGCGTTATCCCAAGACTCTGAGCGACCGAGCGACCCTCGTCCTCGACCTCGATGTCTTCGACAGAGTCTTCGTTGCCCCCGAGGATCACCCAGGAAAGGACCGCAACCAGTGCCACCAACATCACGACGCCTTCCCACACGGCAAGGCCGCCGATGGTGAAGAAGGCAAAGAGGGCCACAGCGGCGAGGCTGACAGGTGCTTCACGTACCAGGACAGCTCTCGTCACAAGAAGTGGCACCACGAGCGCAGCGACGCCGAGAACCAGGGTGATGTTGGCCACGTTCGACCCGACGATATTTCCGAGAGCGACGTCGAGACCGTTGGTAACTTCACCGCTCGTCTTGTCGACGGATTCGCCGTTGAATGCAGCGATACCAGATACCAACAGTTCCGGTGCGCTGGTGCCAAAACCTACGACTACCGCGCCTACCACGATCGGCGAGAGCTTCGCTGCACTTGCAACAGCGACCGCACCATCGACAAACAGGTCCGCGGCCTTGCTCAACAAGAACAGACCAATGAGGACTTCTATGACCGCTATCGGGATAGAGGGGGTAGAAAGAAAATCGATTGGAGACATATCTTGGGGGCTACTGACCGCCCCGCAACTGTGCGAGTTGTTCGGGGCTCACGAGCACTTCACGGGCCTTGGAGCCTTCGCTTGGGCCAACCATGCCCTTTTCTTCGAGTTCGTCCATGATGCGTCCGGCGCGAGAGAAGCCCACTCGCAGCTTGCGTTGCAGCATCGATGTCGACCCGAGGCCAGACGACACCACAAGGTCGCAGGCTTGCCAAAACAGCTCATCGACGTCGTCGGTTTGCGGACGGTCGGCTGTGATGGAGTCGCCTACCGCCGGAGCCGCTGCAGCTCCGGGAGCTGAGGGCGCTGCGGGCATGCTCGCCCCGGCCGGAGGTGCATCCCCGAGGTCGACTTCGGTCAGCGTGGTTTGTTCGCTGCCAACAACAGCGCCATCGGACTGGATCTCGTCGTAGCTCTGCTGACGCCAGTGATCGACGATGCGCTTCACTTCGGACTCTTCTACCCAGGCTCCCTGCAAACGCATCGGCGTTGACGAGGCCGGGTCGAGGAACAACATGTCGCCCTTGCCTACCAGGCGTTCGGCTCCCGGCGAACCCAAGATGACTCGGCTGTCCTGCATGCTCGACACGGCGTAGGCAATGCGGGCTGGCACGTTGGCTTTGATAAGACCGGTGATGACATCGACCGATGGTCGCTGGGTAGCGATCACCATATGGATGCCCACCGCACGAGCCTTCTGCCCGATACGGACAATCGAGTCTTCTACGTCACGGGCGGCGACCATCATGAGGTCCGCGAGCTCGTCGACGACGATCAAGATATGCGGCAGTCGCTTGAACTGGCGCGGGTTGCCGTCTGGACCGAGCTCGCCCTTCTTGGCTTTGATCTTGCCCTTCTCGAACGCGGCGTTGTATCCGCCGATATCGCGGAAACGGCATTCTTCGAGCAGTTCGTAGCGGCGTTCCATTTCGCGCACTGCCCAGGCCAACGCGTTTGCGGCTTTCTTCGGGTCGGTGACTGGCTGGGTGAGCAAATGCGGAATCCGCTCGTACTGGGTCATCTCGACGCGCTTTGGATCGATGAGGATCATGCGGATGTCATCGGGGGTATTTCGCATCATCAACGACGTGATGATCGAGTTGATGCCCGAGGACTTACCTGCGCCGGTAGCGCCGGCGACCAGGGTGTGCGGCATCTTGGCGAGGTCGATGAGCAGCGACTTGCCGTTGATATCGCGCCCGACCGCAACATCCATGGAGCCTTTTGCCTTACCCGCTTCGGCAGAGGTCAAGATGTCGCCAACGGCGACGATCTGACGATCTTCGTTTGGCACCTCGACACCAATGGCCTGCTTGCCCGGAATCGGGGCGATGATGCGAACATCGGGGGATGCCATGGCGTACGCGATGTCATCGGTGAGGTTCTTGATCTTTGACACCTTTACGCCCAGTCCGAGTTCGAGCTCGAAGCGGGTGACTGTCGGGCCGACGACCATGTTGATCAGGCGGGTCTCGACCTTGTGTTCGGAGAGCGCTCGTTCAAGGATGCGCCCGCGGGCAATGACGGCATCTTGATCGACGGTTTGAGCGGTCGACCGCTTAAGCAGCGACACCGGTGGAAGCACCCAGCTACGGTCGCCTTGGGTCGTGACAGCGAGCTCGGTCTCGAGTTGTTGTGGCGCGGTGGCGGGGGCCGGAACAACCACCGTGGGCTCTGGTCCAGTGGAAACGTCACCGTCTTGGTCGAAGATCCCCGAATCGGGCTCGGGTTCTGGTTCTGGTTCTGGTGGTGGAACCGGGATCTCGATCGTGGCATCGAGCGCTGCGCCATCGTCGTCGAGGAATCCGTCAGTTTGCTGCCCACCGACGACCACCGAAGGTTCGTCGCGCAGGTCGATGGTGTCCTCGTCGAACTCTGTTCGGTCGCCCCCTTGATCACGATTGATTACGAACAGCGACCGTGTTCCGTTGGCGGCTGCACCTGCGAGAGGTCGAGCACCGCGCACGACGCCATTGAGGACGCCTTGCAATGAGGTTCCGGTCATGACGATGAGCCCGCCAAAACCGATCACCAACAAGATGATGAGCGCACCCCAGAAACTCGCAATTGCGAGCAACGGGCCTCCGACGAGCAGTCCGAGAACGCCGCCAGCCCCGCTAAAGGCCTCGACGCTGCTCCCCCACGCGGGGCTATCGCCCGCAAGATGCACGAGCCCAGTTGTGGCCACAGCGGCAGCGAAGCCTCCAATGACAAGATGTGGTGGAAGCGCGTGCGGTTGCTCGCCTCGTCGAATGATTAGAACCCCGGCCGCAGCGATAAGGAACGGTGCCAGATAGCGGAAGACACCAATGGACCAACCAAATCCAGCGTCAAAGGCATCGCCAAGCGCGCCAGCCGTGCTGGTAAATACGCCGAGTAGGCCAAGAAAGCCAAAGGTGAGCAAAAACAGACCGAGCAGGTCCGGACCGCGACCGTCGAGCGCCTCGTGCATGGTGTCGGCCACGCTGGGTCGGGTCGCTGTTGACTTCGCTCGAGTCGACGGCTTCCTTGTCGTCGATTTCTTCGCTGTCGACTTCTTTTTGGTCGTTGTTGTCTTACGAGCCGGTGCTCGGCCGCGAGCCGTTGACGCCCGCGTCTTTGAGCGCGACCCAGAAGCGCTTTTCTTTGTAGTTGCCACAGTGTTGGCAACACTAGTTGACTTCTGCGACACAACCCACGCATTTCGCGCCCTTAGCGCGAGGTCTCGCGCGTAGGGCGCACCTAGTCCGGCGCCGAGTGATCTCTCTCAAACTCCGTGAGGACCTGCTCCATGGCCTCCACGTCAGCAGAACCACCATATAGGCGAGCCGAAATCGAGTCGCCGAGCTGCATGAAACGGGGGTCTCCTGTTTCTCGACCGAGCAACCGTCCGAACGAACGAACCCCCATATGTTCTGGACGCT
>CAYTUB010000051.1:0-20666 GCA_964441145.1 uncultured Acidimicrobiales bacterium | reverse complement strand
TTACAAGGGCAAGCGCGGCGATTCTGATTCGCGTGGCGGTTACAAGGGCAAGCGCCGCGAGGAGAAGCCGAAGCAACCCGCTCGGGCAGAACGTTCGGGATGGGGGAGCGTGGCCCAACACGGCGCAGCAGGCGCAACCATTGGGCAACGAAAAGACGAAGAAGAACGTGCCGAACCCTTCAGCGCAGAAGAGCGTCGAAAGTTCGAACAGCGCCAAGCTAAGCGAGACGCAATAGCGGCGCGGCAAGAAGATCTCCGCTCTCAAGCCCAAGACGCCATCGATCGCGGCGGGCTTCCGGACACCGGTGCCGGCGGTCGGAACACGCCAACGATCGTGCGGCGTCCGCTTCCCGGCCGGCCGCCAAATCCGCGCCATGTGCCCAAAGAGATGGAAAAGGTCGCGGGTAAACCGAAGGCAGAACGAAGCTGGCAATTGTTCAAGCGGGCAGCTCGAGAGTTTGAGGAAGAGCGTTTCACCGATTCGCACCGCACAGTAAAGCCGCTGGCCAAGGACTTCTCAGAGATTGTGGAAGTGCAAGAGCTATACGGGCTTTGTCTCTACCGTTTGGGACGTTGGGACGAGGCGATTGAAGTACTCGAGGACTTCCGCGACAAGTCGCGAACCACCGAGCAAAATCCGGTGTTGATGGACTGTCATCGGGCTGCCGGAAACTGGGCGGATGTCGATGAGCTGTGGAGCGAACTCGGAGAGCACTCGCCGTCGCCTGAACTCATGGCCGAAGGTCGGATCGTGATGGCCGGAGCGCACAGCGATCGTGGACAACTCGGTGATGCGATTCGGCTGTTGGAGAAGGGCTGGAAGCCTCCACGGACACCTCAACCCCATCACCTTCGGCGGGCCTATGTGCTCGCGGACATGCTTGAACGCGATGGCAAGATCCCGCGTAGCCGAAAGCTATTCGCATGGATCGCAGCCAAGGATTCTTCGTATCTCGATTCAGCCGAACGCGCTGGGGTGTAACCACTGCCGTCGCGACGGGGAACAGGATCGAAACAAAAATTGTGATGTGGCCGAATTCACGTGTGCCACCCGCTACCCTCAGATCCGCGGCAAAGAGGCCGTTCGCCGGGGAGGAAACCGGCAGGAGAGAACATGACTGATGTAGCAGCTCCGACGGGCCGCGACGTAGACCGCATAGTGATTCGCTTTGCGGGCGACTCCGGCGACGGAATGCAGCTGACCGGCGACCGTTTCACGAGCGCAAGCGCACTCTTTGGAAACGATCTAGCCACCCTTCCCGAATTTCCCGCTGAGATTCGAGCCCCCCAAGGCACCCTCGCTGGTGTATCGGCGTTCCAGGTACAGATCAGTTCCCAGGAGATCTCGACACCGGGCGACGAGCCGACGGTCTTGGTCGCCATGAACCCCGCAGCACTTCGTTCCGACATCGGCCGTGTGGCTGGCGGTGGCACCCTGATCATCAACGAGGACGCCTTTGACGAACGCAACTTGGAAAAGGCCGGCTACAGCGACAACCCGCTCGAAGACGGTTCCCTCGATGGCTACACCGTCATCAAGGTGCCAATGTCGAAGCTCACCCGAGAGGCGTGCTCCGAGATCGAAGGGGTCAAGCCCCGTACCGCTGAGCGTTCTAAGAACTTCTTTGCGCTCGGTTTGGTCTCGTGGATGTACACCCGGCCAACCGAACCTACTTTGGAGTGGGTAAAGCAGAAGTTCAAGGGCAAAGAGACGGTCATCGCTGCGAACATTGCAGCGTTCCATGCCGGTCACGCGTATGGCGAGACAGCGGAGTTGGGCAGCCACGTCGTCTCGGTTGCACCAGCAAGCCTTGCGCCTGGCACCTACACGAACATCAACGGCAATACGGCGCTGTCATGGGGCCTAATAGCGGCATCTCAGCAGTCAGGTCTGCCGATGTTCTTGGGTTCATACCCGATCACGCCAGCTTCGGACATCTTGCACGAACTCGCGAAACACAAGAACTTCGGTGTTCGAACATTCCAAGCCGAAGACGAGATCGCGGCAGTAAGTTCAGCTATCGGCGCTGCCTATGGCGGCCATTTGGCGGTCACTACGACCTCTGGGCCCGGTGTTGCGCTCAAGGGCGAGGCAATCGGTTTGGCGATCATCCTCGAGCTGCCACTCGTGATCGTCGACATCCAGCGGGGAGGGCCTTCGACAGGTCTTCCGACCAAGACCGAAGCCTCAGACCTGATGATGGCCATGTACGGCCGCCACGGCGAGTCGCCAATGCCGATCATCGCCGCCTACAGCGCGGCACAGTGCTTCGATGCAGCGATTGAGGCAGCCCGAATCGCACTCACCTACAAGACCCCGGTCATGTTGCTTTCCGACGGCTATCTCGCCAATGGTTCAGAACCATGGAATTTGCCTGATGTGTCATCGCTGCCGACGATCGACGTCGAGTTCGCGACCGAGCCCAACCAGACCAACGAGGACGGCGAGGGCGTGTTCTGGCCGTACATGCGAGACGAGAAGCTAAGCAGGCCTTGGGCGGTCCCAGGAACCGAGGGTCTCATGCACCGCGTCGGAGGTCTCGAAAAGGCCGACGGAACGGGCAACGTTTCATACGACCCGGCTAACCACGGGAAGATGACCGATATCCGTCAAAGGCGCATCGAGTTGATCGCTGACGACATCCCGCTTACAGATGTGGTCGGTGACCCCGACTCTTCGACGGCGATCGTCGGGTGGGGTTCCACATGGGGTGCCATCCGTGGTGCTTCTCGGCGTCTGGCTGAAGCTGGCACGCCGATTGCCCACATTCACCTCACGCACCTCAATCCACTTCCAAAGGATCTGGGCGAGGTTCTGAGCCGCTATGAGCACGTGTACGTGCCCGAGCTGAACATGGGTCAGCTGGTCAAGATCTTGCGTGCTGAATTCCTTATCGATGCAAAGCCAATTAACAAAGTCATGGGCCAGCCGTTTACTGCCGGCGAGCTCACACACACCATCACTTCCATGATGACCGGAACGGAGGCCTGAGATGGCGAACGCACCTGCAACAACAAAGAAGGATTGGTCGACCGACCAAGAAGTTCGGTGGTGCCCGGGATGTGGCGACTACTCAATCCTGACAGCAATGCAACTGCTAATGCCAGAACTTGATGTCAAACGCGAAGACACCGTGTTCATCTCCGGGATTGGTTGTGCGGCTCGATTCCCGTACTACATGAACACCTATGGGATGCACTCGATCCACGGCCGAGCGCCGGCGTTTGCGACCGGGCTCAAGTTGGCTCGCCCTGAGCTCGACGTGTGGGTTGTCGGCGGCGACGGCGACATGTTGTCGATCGGTGGGAACCACCTGATTCACGCGCTCCGTCGCAACGTCAACGTCAACATTCTGCTGTTCAACAACATGATCTATGGCCTCACGAAGGGCCAGTTCTCGCCAACTAGCACTCCGGGCAAGGTCACGAAGTCGTCACCCTACGGCTCGCTCGATCAACCGTTCAATGCCGTTAGCGTCGCCCTTGGTGCTGAAGCGTCGTTCGTGGCTCGAACCCACGACTTGGATCGCAAGCACATGCAGGAGACGTTCCGCCGAGCACATGCCCACAACGGAGCATCGCTCGTCGAGATCTACCAGAACTGCAACGTCTTCAACGACGGACAGTTCGACACGATCACCAAGAAGGCCAATCGCGATTCGATGTTGGTCAACCTAACGCATGGTGAACCAGTGCAGTTTGGCGCTGAAGGCGAGAAGGGTGTCGTCATCGACGGCGGTTCGGCCAAAGTCGTCGATGTCGCCGACGTTGGTCTCGACGCTCTTGTTGTCCACGACGAGACGAATCCTGACCCGTCGGTCGCCTTTGCGTTATCTCGCTTGGCCAGTGGGCCTCACGAACCAACTCCGGTCGGCGTATTCCGCGCTGTGGACAGTGGCGAATACTCATCGCAGACCACGAGCCAGCTTGCCGAAGCCGCAGAAAAGCGTGGCCCCGGCGACATGTCGGCGCTCCTTCGGTCAAATCCAACCTGGGAAGTCTCCTAGTTTTCGGGTTATCCACAGGCCAAACGGCCCTTATAGGTCTCCCGTGCTGACAATTCTCATGTGAATACATACACTGGGCCGGTGCGAACCCTTTCCTTGCCGCGGTGGGCGTGGATGGCCTTTATCGCGGCTGCCCTGATCTTGGCGCTGTTCCTGGTGTTCCGTCTCGGAAGCCAAGCATCGGCAGGCGTAACGCTCAACGATCCGGTGGTTTGGGTAGAGGACGGCGCACGCGGTCGAGTCCTGCAGATCAACGGTGTGACCGAAGAAATCACCGCTGCGGTAACGGTGGGAGATCGTGGCGATGATCTGAGCGTGCTTCCACGCGGTCGGGATGCGGTCTTCTTGAACAAGACGCTCGGCGAAATTGGAGTTATCGGAGCCTCATCGCTCGACATAGAAAGTCGCGAAGGTCTCGTCGGCGACGGTGACCCAGCCTTGGGGGCCGACGCTGAACTCCTCGCAGATTTTGAGATCGCTCGCCACGGTTTTGTGGTCGCTGAAGATCGCTTGCTCGTGATCGAACCGGGCGCTGGCGCGCCGGTTGAAATCGCCACCGAGGATGGGCTCGGTGACCGAGTCATCGATCCCGACGGTGAACTCGCCGCACTCACTGCGGACGCGAGACGCGTTGGCGTCACCAATAGTGTTGGCCAGTTCGTGTCGCTGGCGACGCTTCCTGACCCTCTTGAGCAAGACGCAGAGGCTCCAGGGCTGGCCCGTTCGGGCGATGGAACCTTCGTGGTCGATGCGGGTCGACGTGCGGTCAACGAGATCTTGCCCGATGGCACCCTCGGACCGACGACATGCGTGGCTGGCTCGCTCAGCGGCGTGAAGATCGCTGGCAATTTGGTTTCGGGCAGTGACGGAACGGCTCGCATCCTGGTGCACGACACCGCCGCGGGAATCTTGAGCGTGTCGCTACCCGATACCAGCGAATGCCTGCAGATTCCGCTTCCAAGTCAATCAAGCCCAGCCGACTGGGGCGACCCGGTCGCCGTCGACGAAATCGGATACCTTCCGAACTTCGCTTCAGGACGGATCGTTATTGTTGACCTCGAGGAACGCACCGTGCTCGACGAAGTGCGATTCGGTGTCGCTGGCCGTCCGTTCGAACTCGAAGTATTCCAAGGCGCGGTTTGGGCCAACGAGCCCCAGGGTGCGTTGGTTGCGGTGCTTCGTGACGACGAGATCAGCGTCATCTCCAAGATCAGCACACTGCAAGCCGTCGACGGCGAGAACGGCAATGGCGAGGGCGTCGAGTCAGCGCAAGCCGATGACGGAAGCGGCGAAGTGGTGTTTGGCCAGCAAGGCGACTTCGGCCTTGGCAACGGCGGAATCGCGGTCGGCGAAGGGGGCGCAGGCACCGGGAGCCCTGACCGAGACGGCGAATTCGAAGAAGCAGGCGATGACCTGGAGATTCCCTTCGACGGAGAAATATCGAACGCCCCGGTGATCCTTGAAGCTGACCAGCCAGCGTCAGCCGAGGAGGCTGTCGAGGAGCTAAGCGCCAACTTTGTCTTCTCGACCGACACGTTGAATGTAGGTGAGACCATTGAGTTGACCGATGCCTCTACGGGTAACCCAACCTCGTGGAATTGGGATTTCGGTGATGGGACCGGTGCGGGTGGCCCTGAAGTAGAGAAGATCTGGGAGAGCGAGGGCGTCTTTACCGTCACGCTGTTCGTTTCAGATGATGCAGGCAACGAGGACAGCCAGTCCTTCGATTTCACGGTTATCGCTCCGGACCTACTTCGCGTCCCGACCGCAGACTTCTCCTTCCGCAGCGACACGGTCGAAGTCGGCGAGGAACTGCAGTTCGTCGACCAATCGACCGGAAATCCTGACATCTTGCTGTGGAGTTTTGGCGACGGAAGCACCGACATTGGTCCGGTCGTCTCTCACTCATTTGATGAACCTGGCCAGTTCACGGTCTCGTTGACGGCAAGTAACGAGGCAGGCCCCAATACAACAAGCGCGACAATTAACGTCGTCGAGGCCATTAGCCCTCCGGTGGCGATCATCGGAGCGTTCCCGGGCATTGTCGAAGTTGGCCAAACGGTCACGTTGACGAGCGAATCCACCAACTCACCCACCACGGTCACTTGGGAGTTCGGTGACGGCGCAGCTGGACTTGGCACAACGGTGCGCCACGACTGGAACGAGCCGGGCGAATTCCGCATTCGCCTCACCGTGTCCAACAGTGCGGGATCTGACACGGTCTTTACCGACATCACGGTGCGCCCAGCCGTCGACATTCCAATCGCCCGCTTCGGCCAATCAGACCTTGAGGTGGTCGTTGGCGAAGAGGTCAGGTTCAACGATCTCTCACTCAACAATCCGGACGATCTGACCTGGGAGTTTGGCGACAACACGACCGCTCAAGGTGCCAACGTCGTGAAATCGTGGAGCACCTCTGGCACGTTCACCGTCACACTGACAGCCTCAAATGACGCTGGTAGCGACAGTACGGCCAAGACCGTTACGGTGCTTCCACTGCCACCCGATGCCCCATCGGCGGACTTCACCATCCCGACTGCGGTAATCCCGGTGAACGAACCGTTGAGCTTCACCGATACCTCAACGGGTGACCCAACCGAGTGGTTCTGGGACTTCGGCGACGGTGGCTCTACGTCGCGGGCGCAAGACCCCGTTCGACCATTTCGAAGGCCGGGCACCTACACGGTGACGCTCACGGCAACCAACGCTGGCGGGTCGTCGTCGTTTACCCGAACCGTCACCGTGGTCAACCCGCCTGTTGCGTCGTTTACCTTCGTAGACGACGAGCTTGAAGTGTCTTTCTCGGACACCTCGACCAATGGCCCGACAGAGTGGGCGTGGGACTTTGGCGATGGGTCGACGGCGCTAGCAGAGAATCCGGTCAAGACCTATCGGCTGCCTGGAACCTACGTCGTGACTCTGGTGGCGACCAATGACGGTGGAAGCTCCGCGGAGTTCCAACAGACCGTGACGGTGGCAAATGCCCCCATCGCGGACTTCGATTTCTCAACCGGTGGACTCACCGCGATGTTCGATGATGAATCTACCCAGGCCCCAATGTCGTGGCTGTGGGACTTTGACGATGGCACCACATCGGCCGTGCGAAACCCGAATCATCTCTTCGCCGCTGCTGGCACCTACGAGGTGACCCTTACGGTCACGAACGGTTCAGGCTCGGACTCGATCACCCGAAATGTGACTGTCGTGAACGCGCCACCGGTTGCTGCCTTCACCTGCGTCCAGGCTGTGGGCCAAGACTTGGTCACCTGCGATGCCACGAGTTCGACGGGTGCGGCCACCTTCGCGTGGCTGGCTCCGGGAGCCAACGTTCCCGTACCTACGCCGGGACCGAATGCCACGTTCCTCTTTCCGCAATCGGGAACGTTCCCAATTACGTTGACCGTCACTGCTGCAGACGGTCAAACGGATACCTTCACGAGACAAATTCCCGTCAGCGTTGCGTTGCCGCCGCCTGTGGTGGCGGTGTCGAGTTCGCTGGTTACGACGGCGACCGGGAACACGATTTCTGCAACGGCGACTGCCGACCAGGTGATCACATCATGGTCGTGGACGATTAGTGGTGATGGCGCGATCCTCTCGGGTGGCACGACCAGCACGCCGACATTTAGTGCACCCTCGCCGGGTACGACATATGTGGTGACGGCGACGGGCGTCAACGCGAATGGATCGGACTCAGCTTCCTCCACCGAGATAACTCCTGTCTTGCCTCCGCCGGTGGTTGCGGTGACAACCTCGTTGTCGGGTAGCACGATCTCTGCGATGGCGACCGCTGACCAACTAGGAATCACCTGGACGTGGGCAATCACCGGCAGCAACGGAACGCTCATCAGCGCCACCGGGCCGACGGCCACATTCGATGCGCCGGACCCAAGCACCACGTACACGGTCACAGTTACCGGTACGAACGGAAACGGATCGGACTCGGCTTCCTCGTCGGAGACGACGGCTGCGCCGACGCCTGTTCCGGTGGTTGCGGTGTCGGCCATTTCGGCGACCGTCGATACGGTTACGGCAACGGCAACGGTGACCAATGCCCAGGCCGGTGTTGTGTTTACGTGGACGCTTACCGATAGCGCCGGTGCGGTTGCTGGTACGGCTACTGGGGCGACTGCGACCTTTACTGGGCTGGCGCCGAATACGGCCTATACGGCGACGGTGACCGGTACGAATGCGAATGGTACGTCTGCTCCCGATACCGCTGCCGTCACCACCGATCCGGCTCCACCTCCTCCTGTTCCGGTGGTTGCGGTGTCGGCCATTTCGGCGACCGTCGATACGGTTACGGCAACGGCAACGGTGACCAATGCCCAGGCCGGTGTTGTGTTTACGTGGACGCTTACCGATAGCGCCGGTGCGGTTGCTGGTACGGCTACTGGGGCGACTGCGACCTTTACTGGGCTGGCGCCGAATACGGCCTATACGGCGACGGTGACCGGTACGAATGCGAATGGTACGTCTGCTCCCGATACCGCTGCCGTCACCACCGATCCCGCTCCGCAGGCTCCGACGGTGACCGTCGCAACACCCGTCATCTCAGCTCCGGACCTTGCCGGCGTGGTAACGATTACCGTCACGGCGACGGCCGATGAACCGATCGCCACGTGGGTATGGACGATCGATAACGGCGGGCTCGTGGTCACCAACGGAACCACGGCGACCTTCACGGTCACCGGACCGGGAACCTACAACATTGGCGTAACGGCAACGGACGTCAACGATGGTCTTTCCGGAGTGGGCGCGACCGTCGCCATCGTCGCTTAATCGTCGTCGGCGTCTCGGAGCGCGTCGGCGAGCACAGGATCGAGGGAGCACATGTCGGCTGGAAGATGATGCTCGCGGGCCCACGAAGCCGTGAACTCGTCACTGCCAGCCATCCCGAGTAGGTCGCCACCGATCTCGGGGTGGCGCAGATACAGTCCGATACGTCGGGTGACACCGGTGCCTTTGACCCACAGCTCCGCGGTCTCTCGTCCCGCCACTGCCGCCGACAGCGTGGCGACAACACGCAGTGGCGTACCGAGGTTGCTGTCGAGCTTTCCGACGTCATGGAGCAATGCTGCGGCGATGACGGGCCTCGTTGCGGTGTCTCCGAGTGCGGCTTCCGTGCGCCGAGCAACGCCAGCGGCATGTCGACGGTCTTGGGCACTCATGCGTTTCCACAAATCCACCTCGCCCGGTAGGAGATGTGACGTAGCCCATTGTGCGTCGGCCTTTGACGGCCCGATCGGAAGAAGCGACCCGAAGAAACGTTTCGCAAGGTGTGCGGTCTTCATGAGGACACTCCAGGCTTGGTGTTAGCTCGTGGATGGGCGGAGCGGTAACTGCGCACGAGTAGGTCAGTCGAGACCTTGGTGTAGAGCTGGGTCGTCGATATCGAGGCATGGCCGAGAAGTTCTTGCACCGTACGTATATCGGCACCATTGTCCAGCATGTGTGTGGCACAGCTATGACGCAAGACATGTGGGGTTAGCCGGTCGGCTACGCCAGCGGTTAGCCCGTGTCGGCGTACCACGCCCCAAATACCCTGCCGTGAGAGCCTCCCGCCCCGCTGATTCAAGAACACGGCCATCTGCTGGTCCCGGCCTGCCCACACGTCTGGTGCGAACTGAGGGCGTCCTGCGGGGCCTAGCCACGTCTCTAACGCGGTAGCGGCAAACCGGCCCAGGGGTACAAGGCGTTGCTTGTTTCCCTTGCCGGTGACTCGTAGCAGCGCGGACTCCTGGTCAAGGTCGTCCAGGGACATCGAGACGCACTCAGAGATGCGCATGCCCGTGCCGTAGAGCAGTTCAAGGATGGCCCGATCGCGCACCGCTGCGGGTTCCATACCTTTGGGTGCTTCGAGCACGGCGGTAACCTCGTCTTGGCTCAACGCCTTCGGCAACCCACGCGGCAGCTTCGATTGTTCGACATCGGCGGTTGGTTCGTGCTGGGTGACACCCTCGGCGAAGAGATATCGATGCAGGCCGCGTACCGCTGCCATGGTGCGGTTGACGCTGCTTGGGGCCAGTTGGGCGTCGTGGAGGCTGGTTGCGAAGTCCTCGACGTTGTTGTGGTCCGCTCCACGAACGGGGGTCTGGTCGAGAAAGGAAACGTATTTGAGCAGGTCTCGTCGATAGGCCGCCAATGTGTTGGGCGATCGACCCTTTTCGATCAGCAGATGGTTGAGGAAGTCCTCCACATCGAGGGGGAGCACGATTGGCTCTGAAGCGGCGGCGGGGGAGTTCATCGACGTAAGGTCGCGAGCACACCGATCATGGTCTTTGCGTCGGTGATCTCGCCACGGGCGATCATCTGCTCGGCCTCAAGTAGCGGGACCCGCATGATCTCCATCTCTTGCTCTTCGGGGCTATCGGTGAGTTCTCGTTCTACAGACGTGAGATCAGTGGCGAGAAAGATCGTGATGGATTCATCGCAGAACCCAACCGAATTGTGCACCGTCGTTAGCAATTCCATGGAACCTGCGGCGAGTCCGACCTCTTCGATGAGTTCGCGTCGAGCCGTCTGCTCCAATGGCTCGCCAGCTACGTCGCGAAGGCCAGCGGGAATTTCGATCATGAGCGCGTCTAACGCAGGACGGTATTGGCGGACCAGCACGATGTCGTCGCCGTCGAGAGGGACCGCAGCGACTGCGCCCGGATGATGCACGATGTCGCGCTCGAATTCCTGACCATCAGGTCCGGCGAACGTTGCCTTGGCGACTTTCAAGATCCAGCCCTCGAAGACGGTCTCTTCGCGCAGCGGCTGGAAACCGGTCACGTCGTGGGTGACTCGGTCGTTGTGGTGACCTCTATCAATTGAGGATTCCGGCCGTCCTTGCGGTCTATGACCGCAGCGATGAAATCACGGAACAAGGGAGCGGGCCGGTTGGGCCGGCTCTTGAGTTCAGGGTGCGCCTGAGTGGCGACCCAGAACGGGTGGTCGCGAAGCTCGATGAACTCGACCAGTCGGCCATCTGGTGACATACCTGACGCCCAAAAGTTTCCATCGTCGAACTTTGGCAAGTACTTCGAGTTGAATTCGTAGCGGTGCCGGTGGCGCTCACTTACGACTTCTTCTCCGTAGGCGTTCGCGACTCGAGAGTCGGGCTCGAGCTGGGCAACGTATGCGCCCAAACGCATGGTGCCGCCCTTTTCGGAGACGTCACGTTGGTCTTCCATGAGGTGAACGACCGGATGTGGTGTCTGTGAGTCGAACTCCAAGGAATTCGCTCCGGTGAGACCAAGAGCGTTTCGGGCGTACTCGATCGTCATGACCTGCAAACCCAAACACAGGCCCAGGCAGGGAATGTTGTGTTCTCGGGCCATGTTGGCCGCTGCGATCTTGCCTTCGACTCCGCGTTCGCCGAATCCGCCGGGGATTACGATCCCGTCGAGTGAACGGATGCGTTCGGCCAAGAGGCCTTCGACTTCTTCGGCCTGAATCCAGTCGACCTCGACGTTGGTGAGGTGGTGGATGCCAGCGTGGTTGAGTGACTCGACGACCGACAGGTACGCATCGACCAGGCTGACGTACTTTCCAATAACGCCGACCCGAACCGTTTGCTCGGCAGCGAAGACGCGATCGACAAGCGCACGCCATTCGGTGAGGTCGGCTTCGGGGACTTCGACGCCGAAATGTTCGCAGATAAAAGAGTCCAAACCTTCGTCGTGCACGACGATCGGAATCTCATAGAGGCTGTCAGCGTCAGCTGCGTTGATAACGCCCTTGACCGGAACATCACAGAGGCGAGAGATCTTGCGCTTCAGCTCATCGGTGATCGGCTCGTCGCTTCGACAGACGATGCCGTCAGGCTGGATGCCGCGGCTGCGTAATTCGGTGACCGAGTGCTGGGTCGGCTTGGTCTTTTGCTCACCCGATGGGCCGATGAAGGGCACGAGGGTGACGTGCAAATAGAAGACGTTTCGTTGACCTACGTCGAGGCGGAACTGCCGGATTGCCTCAAGGAACGGAAGAATCTCGATATCGCCCACGGTGCCACCGACTTCGGTGATGACCACGTCGGTCTCGTCCGATGTGAGCTGGCGGATGCGATGCTTAATCTCGTCAGTGATGTGAGGGATGACCTGCACGGTTCGACCGAGGTAGTCACCACGGCGTTCTGCTGCGATCACTGCCGAGTAGATCGAACCCGTGGTGGCGTTCGATCGCCTGGTCAGGTTTTCGTCGATAAAGCGCTCGTAGTGTCCGAGGTCGAGGTCGGTCTCTCCACCATCGTCGGTGATGTAGACCTCCCCGTGCTCGAACGGATTCATCGTTCCGGGGTCGACGTTTAGATACGGGTCGAGCTTTTGCATCGTGACCCGAAGGCCTCGTGCTTTCAGGAGCCGTCCGAGAGCGGAAGCGGTGAGGCCCTTGCCGAGAGAACTGGCTACTCCACCGGTCACAAAGATGTGCTTGGTCACGGAGCGCCAGCCTAGCCTGCGCGCGAACGGGTCGCGTGCGCCGTGAGTAACTCTTCGGCATGTTCGGTGGCCGATGTGGAGTCAGGTGAGCCCGAAAGCATGCGCGCGACCTCGGTAATGCGGTCGTCGTAGCTGAGCATTCGTGCTTCGGAAACGGTGCGGTCAGCGGTGCTCGACTTGTCGATAATGATGTGATGGCTTGTGCACGCCGCGACCTGAGGAAGGTGTGTGACCACAAAGACTTGGCTGTCGTCGAGCGAGGTCAGTGCGTCCCCGATCGCCTTGCCGGTTTCGCCGCCGATTCCAGCGTCGACCTCATCGAACACCTTTATGGGCGGGCCGCCAGAGATCACCATGCGCAAAGCCAACATGGTTCGACTTAGCTCGCCTCCAGAGGCGCCTTTGCCAATCGGTAGCTCCGGAAGGCCGGGGTTTGGAGCGAGCAAGATAGCGACCTCTTCTCCAGCATCGCCGGCCACATCGATCGATACCCGTGCATTGGGCATAGCTAGGCCAGAAAGCTTGGCCGTGATTGCTTCGGCGAGGTTTGGTGCGCCTGCTTGACGAGCGCGGAGAACCCGTGCGGACTCCTTGTCGAGCTTCTGTATGGCTTTGGTCCGTTGGTCGGTGAGGGCGACGACGCGTTGTTCGTGCGATTCGAGTTCGGCGAGCTGACTGGCGAGCCCCCGTTCGTACTCGACGACATCGGAGAGTGTGGGCCCGTACTTGCGTCGAAGCTCGGCTAGTAATTGCCTTCGGGCACGGACCTGCTCTCGGGCTTCGGGGTCGTCGTGGGTGTTCTCGGCGATCTCGCGTAGCTCTGAGGAGATGTCGCCGAGCTCGGCCAGGAGTGCGTCTATCCGGCTGCGCACCGCGTCAAAGGCTGGCCCCGCGTCGAGATGGCCGGCCGCTTGACCAAGTGCATCTGCGGCGGGCCCGTCGGTTCCCAAGAGTTCGACCGACTTTCCTGCGGCGACACCATCGTCAAAGGAGCGGGCGAGCAGCGTTTCTTGGGTTTCGAGGTGGCGGTCTTCGTCGGGGTCGGTGATTTCCGCCGTGGCAAGCTCATCGAGTTGGTAGCGAAGCAAGTCGGTACGGCGAGCCCGCTCGGTGGCGTCGCCACCAAGTTCTCCGAGTTGTGCGTCGATATGGCGCAACGCGTTGCGAGCATCGGCGAGGGGAAGGGTATCGATCTCGGCAAAGGTGTCGAGCGCGTGCCGCTGTGTTGCGGGACGGAGTAGGGATTGTTGGGCGTGTTGGCCGTGGAGGTCGACGAGCGGCCCTATGCGGTCCTGCAGCGCGCTAGCGGTCGCAAGAGAACCGTTGATGTAGGCCCGTGAGCGCCCATTGGCGGGGATGACGCGACGTACGACGACCTCGGCCCCGTCCTCGTCGATGAAGCGACCCTCGACCGATGCCTCGGTTGCGCCGATGCGCACCATTTCGGGTTCGGCTCGCCCTCCCATGAGCAGTTGCACTGCGCCGACGATCATGGTCTTTCCGGCGCCGGTTTCACCGGTAATGGCGATCGAACCGGTGGGAAGCAGGAGCGATACATCTTCGATGACACCGAGCTGTTGAATACGAAGTTCTTCGAGCATGTCAGCGATCAGCGATCCCCAGCTTGGCCTTGAGGACGCCGAGGTTGTCTCGACGATCGAAGGTCACGAGGCGGGCGACATGTGAGGAAGCAGTGCAGGTAATGGTGTCTCCAGGGCTCATGGTGTGCATCGTATTGCCGTCCACTGACACGACGCCGTCTCGGTGCCCTTCAATGGTGAGCTCAACAACTGAATCAGGGCGCAACACCAAGCTGCGGTCGAACAACATGTGCGGTGATACCGGGGTCAATAGCATCGCTGTGTGGGTGGGGTAGACGATCGGTCCTCGTGCCGACAACGAGTAGGCGGTGCTTCCCGTTGGCGTTGACAAAATGAGACCGTCGGCTGGGTACGCCGTGAAGGGCGTGTCATCGATGGTGACGCCGACACGGACCGTCGTATTGCCGGGCGCTCGTTCCACCACGATGTCGTTCAGTGCATGAAACTCTCGTCCGGCGACCTTTCCGCTGACCAACATGCGCTCTTCAACCGTGTAGTCGTTGTGCAGGGCCCGCTCTACCGCGTGATCGAGCTCACCGGGCTCGATCACGGTCAGGTACCCGAGGTCCCCAAAGTTGACGCCGAGGATATGGACATCGGCGCCGGCGAGCAGCCCGACCGTCCGGAGCATGGTTCCGTCGCCGCCCAGCGAGATGGCGAGATCGAGGCCGTCGGCGAAGTTCTCGGCGTCCACCCGAACAATTGCGCTGTGAGAAGCGAGATCCTCGACAACAGCGACGACGTCGTGACCCTGCTCATGCAATGTTGCCGAGATTCGGTCGGCCTCTTTCACCGCGTCGGGTTCCGCCCCATGGAGCACCAGCCCAATGCGTGCCATCAGATCATCCCGTTGGTTGACATAGAACTTAAGTATGTCCGCTACGGCGATGCTGGCGCGGTATCGGCGTGACGTAAGAGTGCAAGAAATTCGACGTTTCCCTTTCCGCCCTTCACCGGTGAGATCCCGAGGTCCTCGACGGTGAGTCCTGTGTCGGTGGCTGCATCGATGAACTCGTGGAGCACACGGGTCCAGATCTCGGGGTCGGAGATGATTCCTTTTCCGCGACTGACATCTTGTCTGCCCGCCTCGAATTGTGGCTTCACCAACACGATGGCAGCGCCGTTTGGCGCGACGAGCGGAGCAAGCGTGGGCAACAGACGCGAGGTCGAGATGAACGAAAGGTCGGCCACCACGATGTCAAAGCCGTGCTCGAGTCCAGGCCGGTCGGCGAAGGTATCAACACCGATCGAGCGGATATCAGTCTTCTCGAAGACCTCGACTTTGGGGTTTTTGCGAAGCCGGTCATGGAGCTGTCCCGTGCCGACGTCCACAGAAAAGACACGTTGAGCCCCGGTTTGTAACAAACAGTCGGTAAATCCACCGGTTGAAGAACCAGCGTCAAGGCACATTGCATTGGTGGGGTCGAGGCCAAAGAGCTCGAGGGCGGCCTCAAGCTTGTTGCCCGCACGGCTTACGAAGCGTGGCGGAGGGCCAATAACCACAATGGATTCACCGTTGCCGACCTGACGTGTGGGTTTTAGCGCTGGCGCACCTTGAACGGTGACGCGCCGCGATTTGATGAGTTCCACGGCGTGTTCGCGAGAAGTAGCGAGCCCTCGAGATACCAGTTCTGTGTCAAGTCTGCGTCGAGAGATTGGCTCACCTTCCCATTTTTTCGTAGGGCATCTACCCTCGCGAAGTGACGTGCGAGTGTTCGCGCGCCACACTTGGACTCTAGATGCTTCCTACGTGGAGAAAGCCGCTGTGACAACAACCAATACTGAGGACGACCTTGAACTTGAGGTCCGTACCTATGCCGACCGCTTTCAGCAGCTGGTCAACAACGTCGAAAGGGTAATTCACGGCAAGACCCGCGAGATTCGAATCGCGTTCCTCTGCATGTTGGCCCAAGGCCACCTTCTCATCGAAGATGTGCCGGGAACGGGCAAAACGAGCCTCGCTCGAGCGTTGGCAGAGTCCGTCGATGGAACGCTTACCCGCATCCAGTTCACGCCGGACCTGCTCCCGTCGGATGTCACTGGCGTACAGATCTTTAACCAGTCGAACAGTGAGTTCGAGTTTCACCCAGGTGCGGTCTTTGCCAACATCGTCCTCGCGGACGAGATCAACCGTGCGTCACCAAAGACGCAGTCATCTCTCCTCGAGGTAATGGAGGAGTACCAAGTCACCGTCGATGGTGTGCCTCGACCAGTGCCAAACCCATTTCTCGTGATCGCAACGCAGAACCCGATCGAGCACGACGGAACCTATGCGCTTCCCGAGGCACAGATCGACCGCTTCATGATGCGCGTCTCGATTGGTTATCCATCGGCTGTTGCAGAGATCGACATCATCGATTCCGCGCCAGCCGGGCGTACCCGAATCGATGTCGAGCCCGTGTTGTCGACCGAAGAGGTCCGACAAATGGCACGTGTTGCCGACAACGTCTACATTTCGGCGGCTGTTCGCCAGTACATCGTGTCGATCGTACGGGCCACGCGTGAGCTGCCAGAGCTGCGAATCGGTGTGAGTCCGCGTGGCTCGATCGCTCTGGGACGAACCGCACGGGCACTCGCTGCGGCAAATGGGCGACCCTTTGTCACCGCTGATGATGTGAAAGACTTGACGGAGTCGGTGCTCGCCCACCGCATGCTTCTCAAACCAGAAGCGCAATTCGAGGGAATCGATGAGCATGAGCTGCTCCGAGCTGTTCTGCAAGAGATCCCTACGCCAAAAGAGCGGGTGGAGCGCTAGGGGCGCAAATTGCTAACCACTGCAGGAAAAACATTTCTCGCCATTGGCCTCTTAGGGGTCATCCTTGGCGTGCTCCTTGGCTATCCGACCTTGATCGCTCTTGGCTTTGCCATGCTCATCGCCGTGATTATCGGGCGCCTATGGATTGTTCGTCGACCGCGCGTCGAAGCGACCCGCGTCGTGGTGCCCGAACGTGTGCGTGCGGGACGCCCAGCCCGGTCAAACCTGACCGTTCTTAACGCTGGCCGCCGACGAACCTCTGGTGGCGTGGCCCTCGAACAGTTCGGCGATGACTTTCTGCCGGTAGAAGTGCCGAGCCTTGAGCCGGGCCAGTCGACGACGATCGAAACCCAACTTCCGACCGATCACCGCGGCGTGTTTCGCGTCGGACCCCTCGACGTCACCCGAGCTGACCCATTTGGTCTCGTGCGTTCCGGTGAACCAGACGAGGGCATCACGAACCTGTACGTGCATCCCCAGGTCCACCAGCTGAAGCCCTTCCCAAGCGGTGTCGCCCGAGACCTCGAGGGTCCAGAAAGTGGCGAGGCCCTTGAAGGCGGCGTCACGTTCCACACGCTGCGCGATTATGTACGCGGCGACGACCTTCGACAGGTCCATTGGCGATCATCAGCCCGGTCCGGGAAAATGATGGTGCGTCACAACGTCGATACACATCAACCTCGCTCGCTGGTCGTACTCGACACCCGGGCGACCTCGCACACAGCGGAGTCCTTCGAAGATGCCGTCCGCGCTGCGGCGTCGATCGTGGCGGCATCCATGCAATCGGGCTTTGACTTCCGAGTGGTGACAACCGATGGGCTGTCGATGAACCAGCTGATGCCACCGGCAACGGTCATGGACCGCTTCGCCGAGGTCGGTTTGGCATTTCGAGGCTCGCTCTCAGAGGCCTTGGAGTCGGTACAAGATGACCTCGGCGGCGTGTCGCTCGCCCTGATCACCGGCGTTGTCCCCGCCGAAGAGCTCACCGTCCTTCGCATGTTCCGAGACCGGTTCGATGCCATCACCGTGGCGCAGTTCACCTCCGGAGCTCAGGAATGGGCGCGGACCAGCGCCGACGCCACCATCATCGCATCGGCCGACAGCAGCGAATTCTCCCGGGCGTGGAACCAGGTCACGAGGTCCGCATGAACCAGCAAACGTTTCTCGGCCAGATGTCTGCGGCAGGACTCCTGCTCACCGTGTCCTCGCTGTTCTACACGCGTGTCTTCGACGGGCCAGGGTGGCTTCCGCCCGTTCTCGGAGCGATCCTTCTTTCCTGTCTTCTTGCTGCCACTCTCGCCAGAACGGCGATCGGACGTCTCTGGCTGGCCGCCGCTCTGACTCTGGCTGGCGGGCTCTTCCTTCTATTGGCTGTAATTTTGCCCGGAACGTCCTTTGGTGGCCTGTCCGATATCGCCTCCGCTTTTACCGGATCGACGGTCGATGGTTGGCGCAACGTACTTGCCGAAACACTGCCGGTAAGCACAGGAGCTACCGAAGCGCTCGGGTTCATCGCGGTGATGGCATGGATCGCCGGATCGGCGACGGGCGTGCTGTTGGCTCGATCGAATCAGCCTGCCAGTGCCGTAATTCCGGCGGTGCTCTTCGCTGCGGTCTCGTTGCCGATGGCGGCCCCGAGCGGAGTTGTCGGCTACGCCTTGATCGCAGGACTCATCGCAGCGGTTCTGCTGCTGGCCCTCGTACGTGCGGTGCCACAAGCGCAGCTAGAAAGTGCAGAGCGGCCTCGCGTCACAGAGTTTGTCGGCGAGCGCATGCTGTCCGAACGGTTCATCGCCGGAGCGGTGCCGCTCGTGCTCCTTGCTCTCCTTGCTCCGCTGCTGGCCTTTGTCGTGCCCTCAGCGGCCGACCCATTTGACCCTCGGCGTCTGAGAGACGAAGACGTCGTCACGGCTTCTGCGATCAACCCACTGGCGCAGCTCAAGTCGCTTCGCGAGTCCGCGGAACCAGCCTTTGCCCTGAACCTTCCGGCTGCACCCTCAGCGGTGTTCTTTGATCGTATGGGCCTGGTTTCGCTCGAGGGGTACGACGGTGTTATCTGGTCGAGTGCCTCGACGTACGCGGCGACATCAACCGACGTCGAGATCCCCTTTGAACGAACCGTCGAGACTTTGACCGTCCGACAAGAGGTAGAGATCCTCGATCCGGCCGCTCCGTGGTTGCCCGCCGGTCAACCAGTGGCACGAATCGAAGCAGACGATATTTGGTTCGACCCAGATTCTGGTTCGTTGTTGAATCGCCAGCCCGATACCCCACGCACCTATGCCGTGGTCTCGGAAGTCTCTGCACCCAATAATGAGCAGCGTGAAGTAGCGGTCGCCGATCGCAGTGATCCACGATTCCTCGAACTGCCGATCATCGACCCTGATTCGCCCATCGTGGAACTCGCCTCGCTGATCGAGGGAACATCGGACTTTGCTCGTCTCGAGTCTCTCGAGCAAACGCTTCGTGAAGAGCTGGCGCTCGTAAACGAAGCCCGATCCGGCACGTCGATTGGTCGGGTCGAAGAGTTCCTCGTAAGCGGCGAGGGCTATCGCGATCAATTCGTCTCGGCCTTCGCTCTCGCTGCACGTCAACAAGGGTTCCCGACTCGAGTCACCGTTGGCTATCGCATTGCCGAAGAGACCGAGGAGACCGGCCTGGTGTTCCTCGACACGGTGAGCTCTGGTCAGTACGACGCATGGCCCGAGGTGCTCTTCGAGGGCATTGGCTGGGTTGCCTTCGACCCGATCCCACCAACAAGTGGCGAGGCGCAGGCAAACGCAGAGGACGCAACTCCGATTCCCGAGGGGCAACCGGCTCGACAAGGCCCAACACCTGCACCCGATGATCCTGCTGAGGACGATGAGACCGACGACATCGAAGTCGCTCCTGCGGCCACGCTGAGAGTGCTGATCTTGTCGGGGCTGTTCTTGCTCTTCTTCCCGATCATGATGCTCGTGGTCATCGTGGTCGCAAAGATCCTGCGACGTCGCTACCGCCAGAACCTCGAAGACCCCACCGATCGAGTGCTCGCCGGCTGGCAAGAATCCAAGGACCGTCTTGTCGAGGCAGGCATCGACATCCGTTCGGACATGACCGTCAAGGAGATCGTGAGCACCTCACGTCGCGAGCTTGGCGTGCATGCCTCGTCGTCGCTGTCGGCGCTCGCGCCCTACATCACCACGACGATCTACTCGGACCGGCCGCCAAGCGCATCAGCTGCCGACGCGGTGTGGCACGAGGTGCTGCTGTTCAACGAACAACTCAGCGAAACCCGAACCCGAGGCCAGAACCTCAAAGCCCGCGTCGACCCGCGGTCGCTGTTGGAGAAGGTGTAGAAGTCAGCCTCTTTCTCAAGATTTTAGCGTTCTGATGCGATCTTTAGGGTGTGCAACCATTCGGTGATCGGCCTCGCTCTTGCTAGCAATGGCCATTTTTACTCCTGAGGTCGAACCATTTGTCGAGGGCTGGATGCTGGGGTCGATCCTCCTGCCGATCCTTGGTGAGGCCACCGAGAGCCTCCAACCTGCAAGAAACGCGATGAACGCGAGCTGCCGCCGGTCAGAATGAAGGTGATCGCCCAAGTGGCCAAGAACTTGGCGCGATATGGCTTGCCGCGGCCTTTGCGAGCCATGACCTCAACAATGATGGCGCCCAACGTTGGTACGACGAACCAAGGCCACAGGCTCAACAGACCCATGCTCAGGCCACCGCTGCGATGAGCGGAAGCATGATCCCGAAGATCGCACACATGCCCAAAGTGTCGACTATCGAGATCGAGTTCTTCCTAGGGTCCTCCCCCAAATGGGGCTGGGGCAAGATCACAAAAGCGGCGCCGCGGCGCCGCTTTTCTGTTTCGAGAGTGTCACACCCGAGCAGT
>CAYTUB010000050.1:13025-21287 GCA_964441145.1 uncultured Acidimicrobiales bacterium | reverse complement strand
GTTCCGCGACGCCCTTGTCGCGGATGGGCCATTTGCTGAGGAGCGGACTGCTGCTGGATCGCGAAATACCCGGGTCGTCGACGGCGCGTGCATTTTCTTGAATCGCCCCGGATTCGAAGGCGGACATGGCTGTGCTTTGCATGCCGAGGCCGAACGGCAGGATGAATCGCCGCTGGACTGGAAGCCATCGATCTGTTGGCAACTGCCGCTGAAGATCGAGAGAGAAGGCAACACCGCGACGCTGCGTCGCTGGCACCGCAGCGATTGGGGCCCCGACGGTTCCGATATGGCGTGGTGCTGTACCGAAGGCGATCGCGCCTACGTCGGTGAGCAGCCGGTGGTCATAACGCTGCGCGAAGAGCTTGGAGAACTTCTCGGCGAAGAACTGATAGACGAGATCGCTCAGCGACTCGATGGTACGGATTCGTAGTCGACATCAGTCGCTGGCGAAACGCTCCGAGGTGGAACCTCGGTGGCAGCTGTTCCCAATCCCGCTTCGGTCCACAGGGAGAGCGTCTTGGTGACCGGATCGTATTCGGAAAGCCACTGGGCCATCCATGGTGGGTCAACGAGTTGCTCGGGATGGAAGTCCTGGCTGAGCGAGCCAGCGAGCACCGGTAGCACGACGAAGGCCATGCTGAATCCCCACCCGATGAGGCGGGCCCAACGCAGCGGGTTGAGCGCAGCTGAAGTCCGGACGAACAGCGCAAGGCCACCGAGAGCGGTGAACCCCATCAACACGACGAAGGCCACGAGCATCGCCAACGGCAACTTTCGTCTCGCTGTTGGATGGGCGTCGAGCACATCGTGGGCGACGCCCTTGTGCTCGATCTCCTCGGCGAGATGCCACAGGAACAGCGTCGCCGAGCGAACGTCTGCACCTTCGAAGTACCGTCGCAGACCCGCTTCGGCCCATCGGGCTGCGCTGAAGGCGACGAGTTCGAAGGCGGCAGCGAACGCGACACCAAAGCCACCGGAACGCCGACTCAGCGCAGTAAAGGTCGTGTTCGCGGCGCGGTCGAGCATGCGCGCAATCCGGGAGCGCTCGGTGAGACGCCTGTTGAAGGAGCGATGCGCGTTGAAGTGCGCTGCTTCCTGGCTTGCCCAAAGCCGTACCGATTCCGTTAGCTCCTCGGTGGGCTGCGGGCATTCGTTGAGACCGCTGCGCACCGCAGAAATCACGAATGGTTCTGCGTGCGGCATGAGCAGGGATACCGCGTTGGCTCCCGCTCCGAATTCGGGCATGGAGTGATGCCACCGGTCGGGGTCGACGTCGGTGTCCCAATCAAAGTGAATCCGGCGAACTTCCATCGTGTTGCTCATTGCGTAGACCCGGACTCGGCCGTGACGGCCGATGACCCACGGACGGCGTTGCGGCCCACGCTCCATCTGCCGTGCAGGATCAACACGACCTCGGCAACCATCTGGACGATGCGTACGCCAAGCGCCGCAACCAGAATTGTGCCCGAGGCGGCGCCGATGGCTATTCCCAATAGAAACTCCCGGAGCCCAATGCCACCTGGCAATGGAACGGCGAGAAAGGCGAGTGACCACGCAAGCGCGAATCCAGCGATGGCGGCGACAAACTCAACAACTCCGCCCTGGTCTGTGCCAGCAAGAACGGCAAAGCCAGCCCCCGCAGACCCAACTCCGGCGGCGGCTATCGTGACCGACCGAAAGATCAGCGCTCCATTGGGGATCTCCGCAGAGAAGTCGAAAGACGGCCGGACTCTTCCAGCCATTGTGCAGAGACGTCGTAACACGACAGGGTGTACGGCTAGAGATGTGCCTCCGAGGATTATCAGTAGTGTCCGAATGGGTAGTGAAAAGTCGCCCAAGACCGCCAAAACGGGGCTCCACAACAGCCCTCCGCAGGCGGCGGCCAGTTTCGAGACAAGGACCTTCCGAACAATTCTGCTGCGTTCCTCTCGTTCCCCGGGGAGCGTTAGAACCTGCGAGGCCGTTTGCGCTACACCACCTAATGGGGAGTACTTCACCAGTTGCGATTCATAGAACGCGAGTCGATCGCGGGGTGTGCCGCCTGCCGGGAGAAACACCGACCAGCTCCGTTGTGTGAAAATTACGAAAGCAGCCAGCAAAGGCGTCGCCAGCACCCAACGGAACCAATGTGGCAAGACCAAGGCGTTGATGTCTCTGAACGCAAAAAGAAGTGCCGCCGCGAGAAATGGAAGCCCGATCGCAAGCGTGATGCGACGCCATTTCGAGGCTGGGTTCGGCGTGTCGAGGTCGGTCACAGTAGAGGGGTCACGATCAGAAGAGCCGAACGAGCGATCCAGCTCCGTGCGTGAGCACCGAGAAGGCGACGGCCAGTAGAAGAGCGACGGCACGCGGTTTTGAGTCCTGAATCCATCTCCAAGTGGCGTAGGCAAACAGTGGTCCAGCAGCGACGAGCGCTTCGAGCGGATATCGGTAGCTGAAGAACCCGCCGCCGCCGGTGACGCGGTTGGTCCGGTATTGGATCACCAGGTAGAGCAGGCCACCAATAGCTGCACCGATGGCCCAGGGTGGAGCTCCCCGCCGGCTCTTCGACAGCACTGCGATGAGAGCGAGTCCAATGAATGGAGAGGTCCACAGCACCCCGACGCGTCCATCAACCAGGGAAGCGCCGAGGCGAGACAGCACCACGAGCGGAGAGTCGGTCGTCTCACCGTTGAAGCCGGTGAGTCGGTAGCCGCCTGCCAACGACGCCGAATCGAAGACGGCAGTGTTGTAGGCCGCGAGCCCGATCACCCCCAGGAGCGACACGGTCCCAAGTGTTGCAATCTCGCGTAGGGAGCGACGGTTAACGGCGATCGCGACGCCAATACTTGCGGCAATGATGGCGACGTGCGGACGCGTGAGCACGCCCGCAGCGAAAGCTAGCCCCGACAACGCAAAGCGGTCGCGAGAGGCACAGTAGGTCCCGATGGAGATCCACATCATTGCAGGACCGTGCTGCCAGAGCTTGTCCGATGCCACCGACCAAGCGCCGGTACCCAGGGCGGCGGTCGTCATAGCGGCGATCGCCGCGTTACGGGGGAGGAGCTTGGTGATCGTAACGCCGAAGACTCCCATGGCGATGGCGACGCTTAGTGCTGCGGCGACCGTGGCTGGAGCCAAGGTCGAAGGTGTGGCGATGGTCAATGGCTCGAAGTCGCTCGTCGCTCCCTCGGACGGACCGAGAGTAAGCGAGCTAAGACTGCTGTCGAACAGATAGAAGGGCGTACCCCAAAGCGCTGCTCCTGGCGGGTATTGGGAGGTGGTCCCATTTGGGCTGGAAACCAACCAGTGCAACGCCCCTTGATATTGAGGAAGGGCCACGTTGTCTAGCTCTTCAAGAATTGGGCTTTGATCCTCGGCAAAGGCGCGAGCCTGTACCGCGTTGGTAAAGGCATCCACCCCGTACGGCTGCTGATATTCGCCCGTTATCAGGAAGATGATGAAGAAAACAGCGCTCAGGGCAACGAACAACTTTCCCTGTCCAGCCGGAGTGGCATGGATGGCCGCGTCGGCTTCGAAGGACCTCTCGGTGACAGCGGTCATGTGATCACGCCGCCTGGTCGAAGGCACCTTCGATGACCGTATTCGATGAACCCGTGGGCTCCTCGAAAAGGAAATCTGGTGCAACCGCGCCCTCGATCTCGAGACGACGCACGCGTTCGAGTGTTTGCTGGGTGACGACCCGAAGGTTTCGCATCATGTCGGCAACGATGGCCAATACAAAAACCTGCAGTGCCCCAACGAAGAGAATCGAAGCAATGATCAGGGACTGCAGATGGCCAGAACTGTCACCATTTACAGCGACATCGAGAATGAAGGGCAGATAGCCAACCCCAGACAAGGTCAAAAGAATGAGCGCGATAACGCCAAAGAACTTGATCGGTTCGTACGCGGCGAAGACCCGGGTGATCGTCCCGGCGTTGCGACGGATGTAGCCCCACGTCGAACCAAACAAGCGCGACTCGCGCATCTTGTCGTTTGTCTTGACGGGAACGTTCGCGATGGCTGTACGAGTTCGTCCAGCTTGGATGATTGATTCGATCGTGTATGTGTAGGGGCTGACGACGGTCAGCTGGAGCGCCGCTTTGCGCGAGTAGCCGCGGAATCCGGAAGTGGTGTCGCCGACTTGAGCTCCCGAGGCCTTGTTGACAACCCAGCTCCCGAGGAGTTGAAGTTGTTTCTTGATCGCGGAGAATTCCTCGACGTTTCGTACATCGCGATCGCCAATGGCGATGTCAGCCGTGCCCGCAATGAGCGGTTCGACGAGTGATGGAATTGCCGCCGCGTCGTATTGATTATCCGCATCGGTGTTCACGACGAAGTCAGCGCCGAGTTTCAAGGACGCATCTAAGCCAGCTTGGAACGCTGCGGCGAGGCCGCGATTCTGTGGAAATCGAACGATGTGATCCACGCCGTGAGATCGGGCCACATCAATGGTGTTGTCGGTGGACCCATCGTCGATAATGAGCCACTCAACAACATCGATACCAGGTACCGATCGGGGAAGTTCGCCCAGGGTGACCGGAAGTTGTTCTTCTTCATTCAGGCAAGGAATCTGAATGATGAGTTTCGTTGGCGGCTGACCCATACCCTTCAATCGGCAGAAAAGGCTGAGAATTCAGCAAATTCGTCAGGATGAGCTCGCTATTGAATTTGCTCGACGTCGAGCCAAATCAGGACAGGGCGAGCAGCTGGAGTTGGCGCGCGCGGGCAACGACCGAGCCGTCGGGATTGAAGACCGTCGCCGTGGTTTCGAAGGCTCCGCCGTCGATGATGTCGGATCGTTGGTCGACGAGCAGCCACTGCGAAGCGGGCCGAGCGTGCACATGGATGGTGAGCTGCACCGTTGGTGACCACCCGACCGCCATATTGGTATTAAAGACCGGTGGAGGCAGTGCGTCTCCGGCGAGTATCACGGCCAGCGTGTCCATGGGCTCGTCGTCGAGGAGCCGTATCCACGCACGAAACTTTGGTTCCCCGTGGGTCGAACCTTCGCCGTGGTAGCCACCGGCGTCATCGGGGTGGACGCGCAGGTCGATGTTGCCGACGAAAGGTGGCGGGAAGAAGTCTGTTGGTTCGGCGCGGGCGCAGTCCTGGGGTTCGGGTATCGACGGCGGCGCTACCGATACGAGAGTGGGGCCGTCATGGGCGGTGACGTCGCCGCAGATCACCGTCGAGGCCACCGTTGGCTTCGCGCTGCCGTCTTCTCGCACGCTTTCGTCGGGAAATGCGGTGCTGCGGACCGTTGCGAATCGTCGGCCGATGCGTACATCTTCGATCTCGATCGAGAGTGGTCCCGCTGTACTGGGTGCGAGGAAGTTCGCGGACATCGAGACGACATCGGGCCGCTCGGTGTGGGCGAGAGCAGCTCGGCCGAGCATGGCCATGACGTAACCCCCGTTCGCGTTTCCCATGACGTCCCAACCGTCGATGATGTCGGCTCTATAGCGGGCTGTGCCTGGGGCGGACGATGTGGACGGGTTCGTTGCAGCTAGGGCTACCGCCGTTGCCGATGCGAACCGGCCCTGTGTCATCCGAGCAGTGTTTGACTGTCGATGAAGAACAGCACGACGAGCAGCACGATCACGCCGGCGTTCATTGCGCTGGCCCACCACTTGTACGGGTGGTCGGCGGCGAAGAATCGACGAATACTCATTACGTTGAACACGATCGCGACCACTCCAATGACTACGCCGACGACCGCGCCGACGCTCGCGGTGAGACCCACCAAGGGAGCGACGAAAGGAAAGATGACGTAGGTCAGTACGCACCGAATACCCGAGATCACTACCGAGCGCGAAAACACGCGTTCGGCAGGTTGGTCTCCGGTAGTTTGATCGTTCCCGGGATCTTCCAGGTTCTCGGGAGCGGTGGACGTATCAGCCATTGCCCTTCACGATACCGGCTCAGGACTATCGCGTGCCTGCGGCCGTCATTGAGATAGTGTCGTACAGATGTTCGTTCTCGGAATCGACCCAGGGCTAACCCGTTGCGGCTACGGCTGCATTGAATGGACGGGTCCAACTCGCATCCGTGCGGTGTCGGCCGGCGTGATTCGCACCGACGCAAGCCAGGAGCTTCCCGCCCGGCTCGCGATATTGCATCGCGACATCACCGAGCTCATCGACGAATACCGACCCGGTGTCGTTGCGATCGAACGAGTCTTGTTCCAGGTAAACGTCAGCACCGCGATGTCGGTCGGTCACGCGTCGGGCGTGGTCATGGCCGCAGCTGCGCTGGCGCAATGCGAAGTTGTGCAATACAGCCCGAACGAAATCAAGCTCGCCGTAACCGGCTACGGAAACGCCGATAAGCAACAGGTCGAACGGATGGTCAGAACCCAGCTCGGGCTCGCCCACGAACTACGACCCGTCGATGCAGCCGACGCCATTGCGGTTGCGTTGTGCCACAGTGCAATCAATGGTGCTCCGAACCGGCCATCGGGTATGGAGGTCGCGAAGTGATCGGCTCGCTGCGAGGTCGGTTGCTCGACCGAAGCCCGGATGGTTCTGAACTGCTCATCGAGGTTGGTGGTACGGGATATCGTGTCACCGCGTCACCAGCCACTTCGGCTCGTGCGGGGTCGGTTGGCGACGAGGTATTCGTCCACGTCCATCATCAGCAACGAGAAGATGCTCAGATTCTCTATGGCTTCACCTCTATCGATGAGCGTCGGGTGTTCGAAGCGGTGATCTCTGCCCATGGTGTTGGACCGTCGCTCGGTATTGCGATCTTGTCGGTCTATGGTCCTGGGGAACTGAAGACCGTTCTCGCTACCGAAGACGTTGATGCCCTGTGCGCGGTCCCGGGAGTGGGCAAGAAGACGGCGACTCGACTCCTGATCGAACTGAAGTCAAAGCTCGATCTGCCCGAGCTTGATCTCTCGTCGATCGATCGAGACCTGCCCGAGGTCGAACAGCCCGCGCACGTTGAGGTTCGCCAAGCGCTCGAGGCGCTCGGATACTCGGGCGACGAAGTGCGTGCCGTGTTGTCGCGCATTGCCGACGATGGCGACCCCGCATCGCTGACCCGAGATGCGCTTCGTCTGATCGCCGAAGGGGTCTGATGCGAGACGAGTTACTGTCGCCCGGCGGAGACGAAGAAGAACGCGCAGATGAGGAAAAGGACGATTTCGGGCTCCGTCCGCAAAGCCTCGATGACTTCGTTGGCCAAGAGCAGCTGAAGGGTCACCTGCAGGTGATGATGAAAGCGGCCAAGGCCCGTGGCCAAGCGATTGGACATCTACTCTTTGCTGGACCCCCCGGGCTTGGCAAGACCACGCTCGCGGGGATCATCGCGAACGAGATGGGGGCGGCTATTCATGTCACGTCAGGCCCGGCACTCGAAAAGGGTGGGGACCTCGCGGCCATCCTGACCAAACTCGAAGATGGCGACGTCTTGTTCATCGACGAGATTCACCGGCTCGCCCGGCCGGTCGAGGAGGTCCTGTATCCAGCGATGGAGGATTTTCAGCTCGACCTGGTTCTTGGCAAGGGTCCAGCGGCGCGAACCATGCGTTTGCCGGTCGCCCGCTTCACACTGGTGGGGGCGACCACTCGAACAGGGTTGATCACCGGCCCGCTGCGAGACCGCTTCGACTACCCAGCTCGACTCGATTACTACGAACCAGATGAGCTGAAATCGATCATCGAACGAGCGGCCGGAATCCTCGATGTTGCAGTCGACGAGGCGGGCGCGGGCCAAATCGCGATGCGATCGAGGGGGACGCCTCGTATCGCGAACCGGCTACTGCGTCAGGTTCGCGACTTCGCCGAAGTCGAGCGGGAAGGCAAGATCACCCGCGACGTGGCGGTCGAGGGGTTGGAGTTCTTCGGTGTCGACGAGCGAGGTCTCGATAAGGCCACTCGCGCCCTGTTGCTGGCCTTGTGCGACATGTTCGGTGGTGGCCCGGTGGGGTTGAAGACGCTTGCTATCAGCGTCAGTGAGCCAACCGAGACCGTCGAGGATGTGTATGAGCCGTATCTCATTCAGCAAGGGCTGTTGATTCGCACGCCGAAGGGTCGGATGGCCACTCGGGCTGCGTGGGAACACCTCGGCCTGTCGGTTCCCGCCAGTACCCCCGACAACGAAACACCCCCGGGCCTATTCGACTGACCCCTAGTTTTCTTCGAAGGATGCGGACCACTGGGCGGTCCTGAGTCTTCGAAGAAACAGTGTTGGTGTTCTTCGAAGAAACAGTGTTGGTGTTCTTCGAAGGATGCGGACCACTGGGCGGTCCTGAGTCTTCGAAGAAACAGTGTT
>CAYTUB010000050.1:0-12803 GCA_964441145.1 uncultured Acidimicrobiales bacterium | reverse complement strand
TGGGCGGTCCTGAGTCTTCGAAGAAACAGTGTTGGTGTTCTTCGAAGGATGCGGATCAGTGGGTGGTCCTGAGTCTTCGAAGAAAACGGCTGGGCTAAGGGCGGGCTTAGGTCAGCGGAATCGGATCAGGAAGATCACGAGCGCAAATATGGCGAAGCCGATGAAGAAGGTTCGCGGCGACACCGGAAGGTCGGGCAAGAACGGCGGCTCCTCGATGGGAGTAGCGACACCCTCATCGTCAACGGTCGCTACGCCGATTTCGAGAGGGGCAGGCTCAGACTCGGGGTCATCGGGGTCAACCTCGGTAGTAAGGCAGGACAGGTTGTCGCCAAAGACACTCGATAAGACGGCGGGTGTATCTGCACCGATGGTGATCACGGTGAACCGGTACGTCTCGCCGACCTCGACGAGCTCGGGTCGCCCGTCGACCTCGATCTGAGCCGTGCCCGTCTCCGTGGCCACGGAAATCAGATCGATGTTGGTGCTGAACTCGTCGACCAACGTGAGCCGGTCGACCACCTCGCCTTCGATCTCACTTGCGAGCCCCTGGATTCCCTCACACTCTTCGGGAGCCGGAGTCTGGGCTTGCGCGGTTCCCGTGGTCGCAAGAATGAGCGCGAATGAGATTGCGATGATGATGCTCGGTAATCGCCGCGAGAGCGCTCGCCGCTGCGCTCCGGTGAAATTTCTCATGGATCCTAGTTTGACTGACTTTTCGCCCGAAAGGCTGGAGCCTAGCGAGCGGTCTTCGCTCTGGCGATACGCTCCTCCTGTGACAAGGATCGAAGACTTCGATTTCTCTTTGCCAGAGAGCAAGATCGCGCAGACGCCACTCGCCGATCGTGCAGCGTCAAGACTCCTCGTGGACAGGGGAGCGGCGGCGCCCGAGCACCGGAACGTGTCTGGTCTCGTCGACCTTCTTGAGCCGGGTGACCTTCTTGTTGTCAACAACACCAAGGTTCTCGCCGCCCGAATTCATGCGACCCGGCCAACGGGGGGACGAAGCGAAGTTCTGCTCCTCGAACCCGACGGCCCGGCACCTCTTGCCCTTCGTTCACAACGTTCGGAGTGGACGGCACTGGTGCGGCCGAGCAAGAAGATCGCACCAGGCACCGAGCTGGCCATCGCTGATGAATCGGACCTCGGAGTCACCGTTGGGGAAGACCTCGGCGAGGGACGACGCCGCGTGGTGATCGAGTCGAGCGATCTTGAGGCAGCGCTGATCCGCGTCGGCCAGATGCCGTTGCCGCCCTACATCACCGAACCGCTGGCCGAACCCGATCGCTACCAAACGGTGTACGCCGAGCACGTGGGTAGTGCCGCTGCACCAACGGCTGGTTTGCATCTGACCGAGGAGCTTCTCGGTGCGCTGACCGATCGCGGGGTAGGGATTGCCCGAGTCGAGTTGATCGTCGGTCTCGATACGTTTCGCCCGGTCACCGTGTCAGAGCTCGATGATCACCACATGCACTCGGAGCGCTACCACGTGCCTAGTGAGACCACCGCACTGCTGCAGCAGACGAAGGCCACCGGCGGCTCTATCGTCGCTGTTGGTACCACTACCGTTCGAGCACTCGAGTCGGCGGCGATGTTTGGGCCGGAGGGAGCGACAGACCTGTTCATCCGCGACCCATTCGACTTTCAGGTGGTCGACGTCTTGCTCACGAACTTTCATATGCCCAAGAGCACGCTGCTCGTGATGATCGACGCGTTCATCGGTCCTCGTTGGCGCCGCCTCTACGATGAGGCGTTGTCGATGGACTACCGGTTCTTGTCCTTTGGCGACGCCATGCTCCTCGACCGTCGGGCGAACTAACACCATGCGCACAACCTTTACCCTCGAACACTCCGACGGCGCCGCACGGGCGGGAACTGTGCACACGGCTCGTGGGACGTTCACGACCCCGTGTTTCATGCCCGTTGGAACAAGGGGCGCGATAAAGCATCTGTCGTCGGCCGATGTCGAAGACCTCGGCGCACAGGTCATCCTGGCAAACAACTATCACCTGCTCTTGCGTCCGGGAGCCGATGTGGTCGAAGCGCTCGGCGGTCTGAACGCCATGGCGGACTGGCACGGACACACCCTCACCGACTCGGGCGGATATCAGGTCTTCTCGCTCGAGCCAAAGATCGATGACGAGGGGGCGACCTTCAAGTCCGTCTACGACGGAAGTACCCACAAGATGACCCCCGAGAGCGCGGTGGCGTCCCAGATCGCGATCGGCGCTGATATCCAAATGGTGCTCGATGTGTGCAGTGCACTGCCGAGCCCAGACCATGTGATTCGCGAGGCGTTAGACCGGACGGCGATGTGGGCAGAACGGGCACGACGCAGCTTTCTTGAACACGACACCGCAGCGGAGACGCTGAGCCAGTTTGGAATCACCCAAGGGGGCATCGACGTGGCAATGCGGGCCGAGAGTGCGGCTCGGACCGTGCAGATCGGCTTCGACGGATACGCGGTTGGTGGCCTGTCGGTAGGAGAGCACCGCAGCGAGTGGCACGAGCCTCTTCGGGCAGCAACGGCCGAACTCCCCGAGGATCAGCCCCGCTATTTCATGGGGTTGGGCGACCCGGCGGGAATCGTTGATGCGGTGGGTCGCGGCGTGGACATGTTCGATTGCGTCCTGCCGACTCGGCTCGCACGGCACGGCACTCTGCTTACTGACGCGGGCCGGGTGAACCTCACCCGCGCCGAGTTTGCTCGATCCGACGAGCCAATCCAGCCAGAAGGCCCGGCGGCACGTTGGTCAAAGGGGTACCTGCGTCACCTTTTGCAGGTCAAAGAGCCCACGGCAGCACGGATTTTGACCCTGCACAACCTGTGGTGGTTGCTCAGATTTGTGGAGAAGATGCGCGAGTCGATCGCCGAGCAGCGATTCGAATCCTTTGCCGAGCAGACGCACGCAACATGGGGTTAGAACCTCTGGCGGGAGATTGTGGCCGTTCAGCGCTAACCTTGCTGAGCTGAACGTCTCAACCGAGGTCCTTTGTCATGGAAAATCTGATTCTTCCGATCATATTGTTCGCTGGCTTCTACTTGCTTTTGATTCGCCCGCAGCAGCGCAAGTTGAAGGAACACCGAGCCACTATCGCTAAAGCCGCCGAGGGCGACCGAGTGCTGATGTCGTCGGGCATCTATGGCACCTTGACCGAGGTCCTCGACGGCGCTGCGTATTTGGAGCTTGCTGAAGGAATCGAGATTCTGATCAGCCGGTCCCACATCCAAGACATCGTTGACGAGTTTCCAACAGATCCAGTTGACGACGAACCCGAAATAGAAGACATGCCAGAAGTTGAAGACACGCCGGAAGTAGAGGCCTGAGCGTCACATGCCCCGTCGCCAACTTGGCTATTTGATCGGCATCACCGTTCTCTCGATCGGTGCGTTGGTCGGCACACTCATCGCTGGCAACGAACCGTTGCTCGGCCTCGATCTGCAGGGCGGTGTGTCGGTTCGATACCGCGCCACCGAGCCGGTCGAAGATCCAGAACAAATCGAACAAGCCGTCGAGATCATCCGTAATCGAGTGGATGGACTCGGTGTCGCCGAGCCAGAGATTCAGGCACAAGGCGATGGCATCTTGGTTTCGCTACCGGGCGTAGAGGACCAGGAACGAGCACTCGAGCTCGTCGGCTCCACCGCGGTGTTGCGCTTCCGTCCAGTTCTCGAGCAGCTCCCGCTCGGAAGCACGAACAGGCCAGCCTCCTACCCCGATGACCTTCCGCTCGACGAGTTCGGGTTCACCCCGCGAGATGCCATCGACGAAGACTCGATCGTCGTCGTCCCCTCCGATCCCGAGCTCGCGATCCCAGCGCGCTACGTACTCGGCCCGACGGGGATGACCGGCGAAGGTCTGTCCGACGCCGCCGGTGTCTTCAACGGCATCGAGTGGCTCGTCAACGTGGAATTGCAAAATGGTCCGATCGGCGACCAAGCCTTTCGAGGGCTCACCGAGAGCTGCTTCCTCGGGCTCCCGGAATGTCCACGAACCGGAGCCGAACCTGGCCGTATCGCCGTCGACCTCGACAACGAAGTGATCAGCGCGCCGGTGGTAAACGCCGCTGACCTTGGTGACTCCTTCCAGATCTCGGGAACCTTCGACGAGACCTCGGCTCGCCAGCTCGGCCTTTCCTTGCGCTTTGGAGCGCTCCCGATCCAACTCGAACCTGAGAACCAACAGATCGTGTCCGCGACCATTGGTCAAGACGCACTCGACGCCGGTGTCATCGCCGGTCTCGTAGGGCTCGCCCTCGTCGCCATCTTCATCATTGGCTACTACCGGGCTCTCGGAGTGGTAGCGATGCTGTCGCTGCTGATTTCAGCAGCCCTGTTGTGGTCGATCATCTCGTTCCTTGGGGCCAGCCAAGGCCTGGCACTGACGCTCGCCGGTATTACCGGCATCATCGTGTCGATCGGTGTGTCGGTCGATTCAAACATCGTGTACTTCGAGCACTTGAAAGAAGACGTGCGAAACGGGCGAACCGTTCGCACCTCGGTCAACAAGGCCTTCCCCGTGGCCTTCTCGACAATCGTTAAAGCCGACGTGGCTTCGCTGATTGGCGCGGTCTTGTTGTACGCACTCACCGTTGGAGCGGTGCGAGGCTTTGCCTTGTACCTGGGAATCGCGACGGTGCTCGACCTCGTCGCAACGTATTTCTTCATGGGTCCTGCCGTGGAATGGATTGCCCGAACACCACGGATTGCCGGTTCGGCATCGCTGATGGGAATCCCGGGACTCACCGAGGATCAGGTAGGAACTGAGGAGGGAACATCATGAAACTCAGTCCAGAAAATGATGGTCTGCGCCACTGGGACTTTCCAGCGCTTTGGAAGAAGGCGCTCATCGTGTCGGGGACCTTCGTCATTATCAGTTTGGCCGCGCTCATTTTTGCGGGCCTCGATCTCGGGATCGACTTCGAGGGAGGTACCTCCTTTGAGCTACTCACCGACGTATCTCAAGATGACGTAGCTGCTGTACTGCCCGCAGATGTCGCCGCCGACGCTCGTATCCAAGAAGTCACCGATGGAACCGGCCGGTTCTTGCGTGTTCGATCATCGGTGCAAGACGTGGACGAGGTCGAGGAGATCCGCGGGTTGCTCTCCGGTATCGGCGAGATCACCGCCTTCGAGTCGGTTGGTCCAACGTGGGGTCAAGAGATCACGGACAAGGCGAGGAACGCACTCTTTTTCTTCTTCATCGCGATCGCTGTCTACATCTCGGTCAGGCTCGAATGGAAGATGGCAATTGGCGCCCTCGCAGCCGTAGCGCACGACATCATCATCAGCGTTGGCGTCTACGCGGTCTTCCGTTTCGAAGTCACGCCCGCCACTGTGATTGCCTTCCTAACGATCATGGGCTACTCGCTCTACGACACGATTGTTGTGTATGACAAGGTTCGTGACATCACGGCGCGTGTGGGAGCAACCGGGCGCTACACCTACACCGAGATGATGAACCTTGCTCTCAACCAGGTTCTGGCTCGCTCGATCAACACGACGATCACCTCGATTATCCCCGTGCTGTCGATGTTGATTATCGGATCGTTGATTCTTGGCGCTGCGACTTTGCAAGAGTTCTCCGTAGCGCTGCTCGTCGGACTCATCGTCGGCGGCTACTCGTCGCTGTTTGTGGCGTCGGCGGTCGTTGCATTCCTGAAAGAGCGCGAGCCTGAGTATCAACAAATCGCTACCAGGGTCGCAAAGAAGTCCAAGGGCGAGACCGAGGGAACCCGACGCGTTGGTGCCCAAGACTCGGTGGTTGGTGAACAACCAGTTCGCCAGCGTGTCCGGGCCGGGGCGTCGTCAAAGGCTGCGCCGCCGAAGCCGACCAAGTCAAAGAAGGGTGCCGGTACGACAACGTCATCGGGAACCCAAGTTCCACCCCGCCCGCGAAAGACCAAAAAGAAGAAGAAGTAAGCGCGCTCGGTCTACGGCTGTGGAACGGGAACGTCCGCTGGCGAGCCAGCGATCACTATCGGGATCCCGAGCGCGTCAGCCAGCAGCCCCTTGCGTTCATTCGCGCTGAAGAGTTCCAAGTCGAGGTCGTCACCAAAGACAACTACTTCGATCCCATCGCGACGACAGCGCACCGACACGTCGGCTGCGACGTTGCGGTAGGTGCGGTCGAGGGCGATTCCGATTCGCAGCATTCCCGCAAGGGTGGAGACGATGCTGCGGTCTCGATCGTTGAGCGCTGCATACGGTGAATGCGTCATCTTTGGAGCGCTCTTGCGGTGATATCGAGCAACTTGTGCGATCAGTTCTCGCTCGTGTTCGTTGAACCCCGCCAGGTGCTCGGTGTTGCGAATCACGTAGTAGGAGTGGCGGTGGTGGGCGCCATGGCCAATAAAGCGGCCAATATTGTGCAACATGGCACCGGCCTCTAAGACGTCGCGTTCGGGCTCACCGAATTGATGGATTTCGGTCGTGGCGTCAAAGATGCGCAACGCAATATCGGTCGACTGGCGGGCGTGCACAAGGTTCTCGCCATAGCGAATAGCGGCGGCATCGACACTGTGGGCACGGATCGAATCGAGGTGTCGCAAGTTGTCGTGAGAGGTTTCCCGTCGGTTCAAGCGGTCGAGGACAAGTCCCTCTCGCAGCGCGTCTGGGCTCACGACGAAACGGTCAAAATCGAGCGTGTGCATGAGCGAATCGACGAGAATAGCGCCAGCCAAGATGGTGTCTTGACGGTGCTCGTCTACGCCTTCGATGACCGCGTCGCGGTCGGCGAGCTTCACCTGGGTGATGTGCTCGACAACCTTGGCAACCGATTCCGCGGTGATGTCTGCACCCGAGTTGCCGTGCTTGGCCGCCAGCTTTGCGACTGTTTCGAAGGTGCCGGAAGCGCCAGCAACAACATCGACGTCAGCTTCGCGCACGGTCACCGCTGCACGAGCGAGGAATGATCGGATGAAGGTCCGACACGAATTCACGGCGTCGGTGTCGATCACGCCGGTGAAGAACCGGTCCGTGAGACGCACATGGCCGAGCTTGAGGCTTCGAAGGATCTCCGGATTGCGGCCCTCGCCGACCACAAGTTCGGTTGATCCGCCACCGATGTCGATCACCAGGTGGCGTTGGCCAGCGATCGGAAGAGCGCCAAGCACACCGAGATGAATCAGTCGCGCTTCTTCGGTTCCGGCGATCACCTCAACGGTGATTCCAGCCTCTTCGCATGCCTGTTCGAGGAACGCACTGTTGTCGTGGGCTTCGCGGACGGCACTTGTTGCAACGGCGTGCACTTCGGCCTCGTAGGCGTCGGCGAGGCCGCGGAAATCTCGCAGTGCATCGATCGTGCGAAGAACCGCCGATGGGTCGAGCCGCTTCATGTCCTTGGCGCCTGAACCAAGTCGGACTGGCACCTTGTGCTGAGCAAGGATTTCTGGCCGACCGCCAAGGGTGGGTTTGGCGATTGCGAGATGCACTGAGGAAGTGCCGATGTCGATCGCTGCGAGATTCTGCCCGTGAAGTTCCTGGTCGGCCTGCACCACACCAGCATCTTCGCAGACGGTGGACTCCAATCGCAGCATCTGGTGATTAGGATTCATTGATGGAACTCGCGAGCTTCATCGATGATGTTGCCGACTTCCCCCGCCCGGGCATTGTCTTTAAAGACATCACGCCGCTGCTCGGCGATGCCGAGGCATTTTCGTACGCCATCGATGCACTGGCCGAACCCTTTGTTGGGAGCGCAGTGTCGGTGGTAGCGGGAGTCGAGGCGCGCGGGTTTTTGTTTGGTCCTTCGGTAGCCGAGCGGCTGGGAGCAGGATTCGTACCTTTGCGAAAGCCGGGGAAGCTTCCGTCCGATGTGATTGGTATGGACTACGACCTTGAATACGGCACCGACCGTCTAGAGGTGCGCCGTGAGAGCAAGCTTTCCGGTGCTCACGTGCTGATAGTCGACGATGTTTTGGCTACAGGGGGCACCCTCCGAGCAGCCATTGACCTCGTTGGGGCTGCCGGCGGTCACGTGGCAGGGGTTAGTGTCGTGATCGAGTTGGCGGAACTGCAAGGGGCAGCGAAGGTGCATCCCACCCTTCTTCACAGTCTTTTAGAGGTGAGCTAACGCAATGCCGACCGTGACACGAGTTCTTCCATGGCGGAGGCAATCTGTTCGCGTAGAGGGCGAGCTCACGGCGATTGTTGACGCCTACCGTCGCGGACGAAAGGACGCGTCGATCGACCGAATCCAACGCTCGTATCATCTGGCGGCGACAGCGCACGGCGATCAACGCCGCAAGTCCGGGGAGAGCTACATTTCCCATCCGCTTGCCGTGGCCAAAGTCGTTGCCGAGTTCGGTCTCGATGACGTCGCGATCTCGGCGGCTCTGCTGCACGACGCCGTAGAGGACACCTCGCTGGACCTCGAACAGATCACGGAGGAGTTCGGCGAGGACGTGGCCACTGTTGTCGACGGCGTCACGAAGCTCGATCGAGTGCACTTTGACTCAAAGGAAGCTCAACAAGCCGCTTCCGTGCGAAAGATGATGATCGCCATCGCGCAAGACGCCCGCGTCCTGATCATCAAGCTCGCCGATCGCTTACACAACATGCAGACGATCGCAGCGATGCCGATCGACAAGCAGGAGCGAATCTCTCGCGAGACGCTCGATATTTATGCGCCACTGGCTCACCGGCTCGGTATGCAGGACCTCAAGCAACAGCTCGAAGACCTTGCTTTCTCGTCTGGTTCGCCCAAGCAATATGCGGCGTTGGAGGCGATGGTGGCCTCCCGCGCTCCCGAGCGCGACATCTACATCACACAGTTGATTGGTGACATCGAGGCGCGTCTCGAAGAACTCGACATCACCGGCACGGTGATGGGGCGCCAAAAGCACCTCTACTCGATCTACGGGAAGATGGTTGTCAAGAACCTGGAGTTCGAAGACATCCACGATCTTGTCGGCATTCGTGTCGTCGTCGATTCAGTGCGTGATTGTTATGCGGCGCTGGGGTCGATTCACTCCGCCTGGAAACCGGTGCAGGGCCGTTTCAAGGACTACATCGCGATGCCGAAGTTCAACCTCTACCAGTCGTTGCACACGACGGTGATTGGCCCACTGGGCAAAGAGGTAGAAGTGCAAATCCGTACCGACGAGATGCACGCCCGAGCCGAGAACGGTGTGGCGGCGCACTGGGGCTACAAGGAGACCGCGACGCCGCAAGAGATCGCGTGGCTGAGTCGGGTTGTGGAGTTCGATGAGGAGGCCAGCGACTCGGCCTTTATGGCCAACCTCAAGACCGACCTCGAAGAAGAGGAAGTCTTCATCTTCACCCCCCAAGGTGAGGTCGTGGAGCTCGTCGTTGGTGCAACACCGGTTGACTTTGCTTTCCATATCCACACCGAAGTGGGCGAGCGCTGCACCGGAGCGCGAGTGAACGGGCGACTCGTGCCACTCGATACCCGGCTGCAATCGGGTGATCGAGTCGAAATCATGACGTCGAAGAACCCCGATGCCGGCCCATCGAAGGATTGGCTCAACTTTGTTGCCACGCCAAAGGCGGCCACCAAGATCCGGGCCTGGTTCAGTCGTGAACGCAAGGCGGAGTACATCGATTCGGGTCGTGATTCGATGATGGCAGCGCTGCGACGAGCCGATCTACCTGTTCAGCGCACGATGAAGAGCGACCTGCTCGTCGATATTGCCGAAGAGATGAATTACGCCGACCTCGAGTCCCTCCTCGCTGCGGTAGGAGAAGGCCACGTGTCTCCGCGCACGCTGGTGCACCGAATAAACAAGGAGTACGCACCGGGGGAGTCTGAGGAACAGTTCGCCGAAACAGTCGAGCGCGTCCGACAACGTAAGGAACGACGGTCTTTGACCGGCGGTGTGCACGTAGAAGGGCTCGACGACCTACTGGTGCGACTGGCCACGTGCTGCACCCCCGTACCCGGCGACGACATTACCGGATTCGTGACCCGAGGGCGCGGCGTGTCGGTACATCGAAACGACTGCACGAACGCGCTGAGCCTTGGTCAAGAGCAGCAAGATCGCCTGATCGATGTCGATTGGGACGATCGCCACGATGGGCTGCATGAGGCGGCGATCGAAGTAGCCGCACTCGATCGTCCGCGACTGCTGAGCGAGGTATCGGGTGTGATGGCCGCCCACAAGATCAACGTGATGAGCGTCGAAACTCGCACCGGTGCCGACCGGATAGCCCACATGCGATTCGGCTTCGAGTTCGCTGACCCGTCGCATCTCGAATCGATGCTGACCGATGTCCGCCGAGTCGAGTCGGTCTATGACGCCTACCGAGTCCTCCCTGGCGCGGGGTGAGCCGAAGCGAGCTGCGCTCCTCGATGCTCGACTGCTAGCTGGAGGCAGCGTTCGTTCGCGCCGGCTTCGCGAACTGCCCGTGTGAGACAAGTCGTGAGCCCCTACCTGTCGTCGCGGCGATAACCTGGGTCGCCGTGGCTACACAGAAGTTTCAGGCGCTCAAGGGCATGCGCGACGTTATGAGCCCCGACTCTGAACGTCACCGAGGACTCGTCGACGTATTTGCTGAAGAAGCGCGCCTCGCCGGTTACGGCCACATCATGTCGCCGATCGTCGAAGAGCTCGGCGTCTTTCTCCGTGTGGGTGAATCCACCGATGTCGTCACCAAAGAGATGTACGACTTCGAAGACAAGGACAATGCCCGAACGCGGATTGCGCTTCGCCCAGAGCTGACCGCCTCGGTCGTGCGTGCATTCGTACAACACAACCCCCGTGAACTTCCCTGGAAGGTCTGGTACGAGGGGCCACAGTTCCGTCGAGAACGCCCCCAAGCTGGCCGATACCGTCAGTTCAGCCAGGTCGGCATTGAAGTACTTGGATCGAGCGATGCTGCCATCGATATCGAGGTCATCGCCCTCGGTTGGCGTTTCTATGAGCGGCTCGGTATGACGCAAGTGACGTTGCTGTTGAACTCGCTGGGTGACGAGAGTTGTCGGCCGCAATACTTCGCCGCACTCGAAGAGTATTTGCGTGACCGGGTGCATGATCTCAGCGAGGGGTCGCAGCAGACGCTGGAGAAGAACCCGCTTCGCGTGCTCGACAGCAAGCGTCGTGAGGACCAGGCAATCATTTCCGAAGCACCGCTTATGGTCGACTATCTCACCGACGAAACCGCCGAGCACTTCGCCGCGGTTCGCGAAGGCCTCGATGCGCTGGAGATCCCCTATGAGATCTCGCCTCGGCTCGTGCGTGGCCTCGACTACTACACGCGGACAACCTTTGAGTTTGCGTCGACGGCGCTGGAGAACGCACAGAACGCCGTTGGCGGCGGCGGCCGTTATGACGGGCTCGCCGAAAGCCTCGGCGGTAAGCCGACGCCGGGCATTGGCTTTGCGCTCGGCGTCGACCGCATTCTTCTCGCATGCGATGCCGAAGGGGTCTTTGAGGCTCCGTCTGGCTCCCCTGACGTATTCATCGTCGATCTCACCGGAGGCAAGGTTGCCACCGTGTTGGCCGACGAGCTCCGGACCGCCGGCATCGCGGCCGAGAGAAGTTTCGATGGCCGTTCCATGAAGGCCCAGATGAAAGTCGCCGACCGTTCCCAGGCCCCCATCGCTCTCATCATTGGCGAGGACGAAGTGGAAAACAACGTTGTCACCGTGCGCGACATGGTCGGCGACGCAGGCCAAACTCAAATAGCTCGCAGCGACCTTCTGACCGAACTTCTCGGTCGGCATGCCCGCTAACCCATTCGAATTAACAACCACGAGGAAACATGTCTCTTCGCACCAACTACTGCGGTGAAATCAACGCCGAACACGTCGGCCAAACCGTCACGGTCGCAGGCTGGGTTGATACCCGCCGCGTTCACTCCGAGCATCTGGCCTTCGTCGATGTACGCGATCACACCGGCGTCGTCCAGGTCGTTGTCGACCAGAAGGTCGACGTGCGCAGTGAGTACGTCGTGGCGATCACCGGCACGGTCGCTGCTCGTCCAGACGACATGGTCAACGACAAGCTGGCTAGCGGCGCCATCGAGATTAGAGACACCGAAACCGTCATCTTGAATTCGGCTGAGCCGCCACCGTTCCAAGTCAACGGCCGCGCCGACGTCGACGAACTCATTCGTCTCGAGCATCGCTACGTGGACCTCCGCCAAGAACGCATGCAGCGCAACCTCCGAGCGCGCGCCAAGGTCAACAGCGCAATCCGCGGCGCCATGGAACGACAGGGCTTCTGCGAGATCGAAACGCCGATGTTGATCGCGTCGACACCTGAGGGCGCACGCGACTTCGTCGTGCCATCGCGCCTGCATCCGGGCAACTTCTATGCCCTGCCGCAAAGCCCGCAGTTGTTCAAGCAGCTATCGATGGTGGGCGGCATCGACCGCTACTACCAGATCGCTCGATGCCTTCGCGACGAAGACCTCCGTGCCGACCGCCAGTTCGAGTTCATGCAGCTCGATGCCGAGGCCAGCTTCGTCGACCAGGAAGATGTGTTCGCATTCATTAGCGAAGCGGTCGCCGACGCCACCGAAGCAATCACGGGTGAGCGCCCAACCGACTTCCCACGGATGACATATGCCGATGCTATGAACCGCTACGGCTCAGACAAGCCTGACGTACGTTTCGGCATGGAGCTCAAAGAACTGACGGACCTGTTCGCCGAAACCGAGTCAAACGTGTTCAAGACACCATCGATCAAGGGCATCTGCATGCCTGGCGGTGCCGACGAGCTCGGACGTAACAAGATCGACGAGCTGACCGACAAGGCCAAGCAGTGGGGCGCCAAGGGCCTCGCCTGGTTCCGCATGAAGGAGGAGGGCCTCGAAGGCGGCCTCACCAAGTTCATGAGCG
>CAYTUB010000049.1:0-21593 GCA_964441145.1 uncultured Acidimicrobiales bacterium | reverse complement strand
TCGTTCGAGAAACCGTGGTGGTCGGCGTGGTCGGCGCTGGTGGCCTAGGCCAACTTCTCAACGACCACCTTGTGGCCAGGGACTTCTCCGCGGTCACCGGCGTCATCGCCGTACTCACCGTCGCCGCAATCGCCGTCGACGCACTCGGCAACCGGCTACGCCACCAACTGCGCTGATTAGCGAAATACACGACGCCTGCGACACACGTTACACATCTTGGCCAGCAGCTCGCTTCGCGTCGTCCCAACTAGCGAGCAACGCATACAAATGGACCTCTGATTTCTCAAACAGTTCAAATACCGCATCCACTGCAGTGCGTCCGGAGAGAGCGACAAAGAACTCGCTACCTGGACTTGCCGCCGTACCGTCGACCCAGCCCGTCATGATTGCTTCCTCCATGTCGACAAGTACCCGGATCAGGTAGAGAGGCTCGCCCTCCTGAAGAGAGCCATCAAGCGAAAGGCCTATAGCGAGTCGTCCATTGGATTTTCTCGATTCCAAAGCAAGCGAATAGTCACCTTTCAGACTGTCACGAAGCTGTTCGAGGGTGCGCTCAACCTCCTTTACGTACTCCAACGCTCGTCGGTCTTGTGCTTCGAGGTCTCGTGTACGCTCGGCGCGCCTGATCGCGATTGAATCAAAGATGACCGAAACGCTCTTGCCTGTCTGGACGCCGGGCCGGAGAGTTGTGAACGGGATGGCCCACAGGTCGTCTCCAAATGGCAGCACCTTTTCTCCTGAATAGAAGACGAATCCTCGATGGAAACGATCCGGGGATGTGGTGCGAAATGCCTCAATGCCTGAAAAGTCGGACTTAGATACAGCCTCGGCAGACTTCACTTCGACACAGATGATGCGTCCGTCAGCAAACTCCAAGACAAGATCGACTTCCTTGTCATTGTTCCGACGCCAGTGATAGAGGTGAGGTTGAATCTCAAGCCAACTCGACTGACTCAGCAGCTCAGAGACGACGAGGGTCTCAGCAAGGCGTCCAAGTTGATCTGGGATTGCACCCGGTTCTAACTGGGCGAGCGAATGAGCTACGCCGGTGTCAAAGAAGTGGATCTTGGGCTTGTCAGTTTCCGATTTATCCTTCATCGACCGCCAACCCGGCAATCGATGGATGAGCAGCGCGTCCTCAAGATGCGCAAGATAGTTCTCGACTGTCGCACGAGATATCTCGACCGCCTTCGAGAACTGGTTGATGTTCACGATGGTTGACGTCCGGCCGGCAAGGTAGCGCGCCAAGGACGCAATGTTTCGCGCGTTTCGGCTTTCAAATGCTTCTAGGGCAGTCACAGAGGAGAGATATGCATCAGACCGTTGTTCAAGACTGACAGCATCGGTTTGGATTAGCCCCGGCAGGCCCGTTGTTGACGTAACTTCGATGAGGTCGGAGCGGCCCAGTCGAGGTCCCAGCGCCAGCTCAGTGGGATCTCCTTCAAGCAGGGTCTCGAGAATGTTTAATGGTTGACCTCGTCGCTCGCCCATCGTCATCGGGCGCAGCACCAATGGAGAATTCACGCGACCTGCCAACGGGTCACTCCCACCAAGTGCATTGCGGCGCATGCGCGTGGACCCGGTCAATATGAGCTGACCTGGGGCATCGTCATTGTCGACCCGTGCCTTGATAGCGAGGGTTATTTCCTCAGCGAGCTGCACTTCGTCGATCGCGGTTCCAGGCCGAAGGCTTTCGACATAGGACTGCGGACCCTCTTTGGCGGCTGCCAATTCAGTCGGATCCATGAAGGTTCGAATGTCGGTGATCCAGCCAGAGTTCAAGCCTTCATTGAGAATGCTCGTCTTACCCGTGGCTCGAGCGCCCTCAAGAATCACTACTGCATCACGCTCAAAGCGAGACCGGAGTGCTCCCTCAATACCACGAGGTAAATATTGCATAACTTAGATGCTATCTTATATTACAGAATAATGCACCGTTACATTGCATTATTCTGTAATATAGGAGTCCTCGCAAAGCCGTGTTCGTCGCGTATCCAGCGATCACTCGCGACAACCACCAACCGGGCGACTGGCGCCTCCGGCGCCACATTACCAACGGCCTATGACAACGAAATCTGGGCGGGTCCCGCGGGACTCGTTCTAGCCACAGTCCCCAAACCGCACAGCATCAACACCCCTAGGTCCAACCGCCTCCGCCGGGGGTGTCGATTTCGATGACGTCCTCGGGCTCGACGGTTGCCTTGGCGACGCCAGGGAGTTCAACCTCTGTGCCGTCGGCTCGGATGATTCGGTTTCGTCCAACAGATCCTGGCCCGCCATCGCCGATCCCATAGGGGGCGACCTTGCGGTGACCGGACAGGACGTTGACATCTAGCGCTTCGAGGAACCTGATCCGGCGCGTAGTCCCATCACCGCCGCGATGTGTACCGGCACCACCGGATCCGCTGCGGATGTGGAAGGTCTCGAGCCGCACCGGGAAGCGCAGTTCGAGCACCTCGGGGTCGGTGAGACGCGAGTTCGTCATATGGGTGTGCACGGCAGAACAACCGGCCGCGTTCGGCGTGGCACCCGCGCCGCCGCAGATCGTCTCGTAGTACTGGATGTCGTCGTTGCCCCAAATGAGATTGTTCATGGTGCCCTGCGATGCAGCAACCACGCCGAGCGCACCGAACAGCGTGTCCACGACGAGCTGGCTGGTCTCCACGTTTCCGGCGATGACCGCTGCCGGGTAGCTCGGGTTGATCATCGACTGTTCGGGCAAGATCAAATCGATCGGCTCCATACAACCGGCGTTCAACGGGATGTCATCGTCGACGAGGCATCGGAACGCGTAGAGCACCGCGGCGTGGGCGATCGACGAGGGGGCGTTGAAGTTGCCTGGGTGCGTGTCGCTCGTACCGGTGAAGTCCACCGTTGCGCTGCGAGATTCCCGGTCGACTGTGATCGCGACCGACACTCGATACCCATCGTCCATCTCGTAGGTGAAGGAGCAGTCGTCGAGTTGATCGATCACCAGCCGAACGGATTCTTCGGCGTTGTCCTTCACGTGAGCCATATAGGCGTGCACGACATCGAGACCGAAGTGGTCGATGGCTGCGAGCAGCTCGGTGGTTCCTTTCTCGCAGGACGCGACTTGGGCCTTGAGGTCGCCGATGTTCTTGCCGGGGTTCCGGGCAGGCCACGGTCCGCTGGTCAACACCTCGTGGATCGTGTCTTCCTGGAAACGACCGCCAGACACCAAGAGCACGTTGTCGATGAGCACCCCTTCTTCTTCCACGGTGCTGCTGTCTGCGGGCATCGAGCCGGGAACGCTTCCGCCGACATCGGCGTGGTGACCTCGGGACGCAACATAGAAGATCACCGACCCCGTCTCGCCGAACACCGGCTTGATCACCGTGATATCGGGAAGGTGCGTGCCGCCGTTGTAGGGGGCATTCATCACGAATACGTCGCCATCGTTCATGACCGGGTTCTGTCGGATGATCGACTTGATCGACTCACTCATGGAACCCAAATGCACCGGCATGTGCGGGGCGTTGGCGACGAGATCGCCACCAGGATCAAAGATCGCGCAGGAGAAGTCGAGGCGCTCCTTGATATTGACCGACGCTGCCGTGTTCTCGAGCACGACGCCCATCTGCTCGGCGATGTTCATGAACAAGTTGTTGAAGATCTCCAGCTGGATCGGGTCGACCTCTGTCCCCACCGAGGAACTGGGGCAGTTAGGGACCATCCCTAACTGTCCCAGGACGAGGTCGCCGGTCGGGGTCACGGTGGCCGTCCAGCCTGGTTCGACGACGGTGGTTGCGGTGTCCTCCACGATCACCGACGGTCCGGCGATCGTGGAGGCGGCCTGGAGATCCGAGCGTCGATAGAACGGCGTTTCTCGCCAGGCGCCCTTCATGAACGTGTCGTGCACCGAGGTTGGTTCGGCTTCGGTCGTCGGCTCCGCTTCAGCGGTCGCATCGCCGGCCGCATCGACCGACTGGTTCGAAGCACCGATCGTCTCGACCTGTATCGACTCGACGATGAGCTCGGTGTCTGGAGCGACGAAGCCGTATCGCGCCTGATGTGCCTGTTCGAATCCCTCGGTCACGGCCGCGAGCGAACCAGCATCGACCATCAGGGTTGTGTCACTGCCGCTGTATCGAATAGCGAGTCGCCGCTCCGCGGAGATCCGTTCTGCTTCGACGCCCTGACCTAACACCACCGCGTGTCCGGTGGCTTCGAGTGTGGTCCATTGTGGACCGAGCTCTGCCAGTACCGTCTCGTCGAGAGGTCGCTCGACCGATCGGTCGTCGACCGTGCGAACATCGGCCAAGCCAATCCCGATCGCGGAGAGAACACCAGCCATTGGATGGATGTGGATTTGGGTGACCCCGAGTTGCTCGGCGACCAGGCACGCATGCTGCCCGCCGGCTCCCCCGAAACAGACCAGGGTGTACGCCGACACGTCATGACCTCGTTGCACCGAGATCTTCTTGATGGCGTTGGCCATGTTGTCGACCGCGATTGCTACTGCACCCTCGGCGAGCTGTTCGGGGGACTGCGAACGAACCGACGAGGACTCAACCTCCTCGGCGAGCTCCGCGAACTTTCGATGTACGACGTCGACATCGAGAGGCTGATCACCTTCGGGGCCAAAGACCGCCGGGAAGAACTCGGCGCGCAGCTTGCCGGTCGCGACGTTGCAGTCGGTGACGGCCACCGGACCACCGTTGCCGTAGCACGCGGGCCCAGGGTCAGCGCCCGCGGATTCTGGACCGACCCGCAACCGGGATCCGTCGAAGCGAACAATCGAACCACCGCCAGCCGCGACGGTATGGATGTCGATCATCGGAGCCCGAACCCGGATGCCGGCGACCTCGGTCTCCGAAACCCGTTCGAGCGAACCGGCCCAATGCGACACGTCGGTGGAAGTGCCACCCATGTCGAATCCGATCTGGCGATCGAACCCGGCGGCGCTCGCCGTTTCGACCATGCCGACTACCCCACCGGCCGGCCCGCTGAGCAGCGCGTCCTTGCCTTGGAAGTGGTCGGCCTTGGTGAGCCCGCCATTGGACTGCATGAACATGAGAAGCGCTTCATCGCTCTCCGATGTCGCCAGCTGACGAGCAACCTTGTTCACATACCGGCGCAGTACCGGCGACAGATAGGCATCGACGACGGTGGTGTCACCCCGAGAGACGATCTTGGTAAGCGGGCTGACCTCGTGACTGACCGACACCTGCTCAAATCCGACCTGTCTGGCCATCTCCCCGACCCGGCGTTCGTGATCGGGGAACCAACACCCGTGAAGAAAGACGATGGCTACCGATTCGATACCTGCCGATTTCAGCGCTTCAAGCTCGGCTCGAACCAGATCGTCGTCGAGCGTCGTGAGCACGTCGCCATCGACGCTGACCCGCTCGTCGATTTCGAGAACCGTCTCGTAGAGCATTTCGGGTAGCTCGATGTCGAGAGCGAAGAGATCTGGGCGCGCCTGATAGCCAATCCGAAGTACGTCAGCGAAGCCGGTGGTCGTAATCAGCGCGGTGCGGGCACCCTGACGCTCGAGCAATGCGTTGGTTGCCACCGTCGTACCCATGCGCACCGAATCGATCTGGTCGGCGGGCAGCGGGTCGCCGGGTGCGACGTCGAGGAATCGCCGGATGCCTTCGATGGCGGCATCGTCATAGCGGCCGGGGTTTTCCGACAGCAGCTTCGCTACGTGCAAGCTGCGGTCAGGGCGTCGCGCGACGATGTCGGTGAAGGTTCCGCCGCGGTCGATCCAGAAATCCCATCCCATTGGAGCGGCACGTTACTCGGCTCCCCAGTTGGGCAACAACACCCGCTAGCAAGCTGTGGGTTACCAACGATCTCCGACGAGGATGCTGGTGAAGTAGTGCAACGAACCGACCGGCGGTTGTGCATCGAGTTTGGACGCCACCTCGTCCATGATCGTGCCGATGAAATGAATGTTCTTCGGGAAAATCGATGCCGCCTGGGCTCGAAAGAACACCGAGGCGTTGAGCTGACCATCGTCGAGATTGAAGTGCAGCTCACGCATGCACTTCGCGTCCTCGTCACTCTCGTGCGAGGCGCTCGACTCATTGGGGACCGTGATCACCGCACGCTTCGATTCGGGGAACCGGTTCAAGCAGTCGATGACGTTCGCGATCTTGTCGGCCATGCCGTCGCGATAGTCGCCCTGCCCTCCCCCACGTTCCTCGTTGAAGTGCTGGCGTTGCTCGTCGGTGAGTTCACGGCCGAGGTTCCAGGCGCTGTAGGCATCGAGGACCTCGAGCGGGAACAAGTCGGTCTCCACCACGTAGTGACCCATGTCGAGCTCTTGGGTGAAGTTGCGCACCGGAGCGTCCATGGAGATCTCGGTCATGTGCTCCCATGCTTCACGACCCGTTCGCTTTTCGGCGCTACTCATGACGCTGCTCCTGTCTCGAATGCGACGCTCTTGATTTCCAAGAACTCATCGAGGGAACCGTGGCCGTGTTCTCGCCCGATTCCCGATTCCTTCACCCCACCGAAGGGCAATTCGCTGGCGAAGATCTGGGTGGTGTTCAAGCCCACCACCCCAGCTTCAAGTTGAGCGCTGACCTGCGCGAGGTGTTCGTGGTTCTCGCTATAGGCATATGCGGCGAGTCCGGCGTGGGTGTCGTTCGCTTGTGCCAGAACGTCATCGCCGTCGTCGAAGCGGTACAGGCAAGCCATCGGCCCGAAGATCTCTTTGGTGTAGACGTCCATGTCCTCGGTGGTGTCGGCCAGAACGGTGGGCTCGACAAACAGACCATCGCCGTCAGCGGGAGTGCCACCAACGAGTACCCGCGCTCCCTTTGCTGTTGCATCGTCGAGCAAGGAAACGAAATGGTCTTTGGCCCGACGGTTGATGAGCGGCCCGAGGTCAGAGTCTTCGGCGGTACCGTCGCCGACGGCGAGGGTCGAGACCTTCTCGCTGAGCTTGTCTGCAAACTCGTCGTAGACAGCGTCATGGATGAAGAACCGGTTTGCACCAACACAGATCTGGCCCGTGTTGTAGAAGCGGGCGTTCACCGCGTCGGCCACGGCTCGATCGATATCGGCGTCAGCGAACACGATGAACGGCGCGTTGCCGCCGAGTTCAAGCGACAGCCGCTTCACGGTTCCCGCGCACTGGGCGTACAGCAATTTTCCGACCCGGGTGGACCCGGTGAAGGCCACGGCTCGAACCTCGCTGCGCGCTGCGATCGCGTCGCCGAAAACCACGGGGGTTGATGTGGCAAGGACGTTGATCACCCCAGCTGGGATTCCGGACTCGCTGGCGAGTTGCGCCAGCAGCGATGCCACCAGCGGTGTCTCCTCAGACGGCTTGACGACGACCGTGCACCCCGCTGCGACCGCAGCGCCAACCTTGACGAGCACCGCGGCGATGGGAAAGTTCCATGGCGTGATGCAGGCCACCACTCCAACCGGTTGTTTCGTCGTGAAATGGCGTCGGGTCGGCGACGGGGAAGGCAGGTCGGTTTCTTGATAGTCCTCGGCCAGTTGTGCACTCCACCGAATGGCAGCGACACCGGCGCCGACCTCGCCGCGAGCTTCGCGGAACAGCTTGCCGCTCTCGGCCGTGGTGATCGCAGCGACCTGCTCGGTGCGTTCCTCGATCAGATCAGCCCAGGCACGCAGCTGCTCTGCTCGTTGCGATGGCTCGGTTTGCGACCATGTCGAGAAGGCATCGGCTGCGGCGGTGATCGCCGCGCCGATGACTGCGGCGTCGCTATCAACAACCTCGGCAACGGGTTCTCCCGTCGCCGGATTCACGACGGCGAATGTGCCACTGGCCCGCACCGCTTCACCGTTCACCCAGGCATTGGTTGCGTTACCCACGAGGGTCTGGTCGATCACTGTCATTGGCTCTCCTACAGGTCCTCGATAATCACGACGGGCTTGATAACGTCACCGGCGCTCATGGCGAGGACGGCGTCATCGATGGCATCGATGGAGTCGAAGGTCGTGATCAGTCGGTCGAAGGGGAACGACCCAACCTGCCAGAGCTCGATGAGTTTGGGAATGAAGGTCTTCGATACCGAGTCGCCCTGCACGACGCCGCGCAACGACTTGCCGGGCAAAAGCCCCATCATCTCGACGGTCACCTCGGTGCCCGGAACCCCCGGAGCAATCATTGCCGCGACGCCGCGAGGTCCGCAGGAGTCGAATGCTTGACGAAGTACCCCCGGATTACCGGTGGTATCGATTGCGTAGTTGCATCCGCCGGGAACGACGTCGGCGATCGCGGCGAGCAACGCATCGCCGTCGGCGAAGTCGGCCGGGTTGAACGAGTGCGTGGCGCCGAGTTCGTGCGCCATCTCCAGTCTCGCGGCATTGAGATCCACCGCGATGATCGTTGCCGCACCTGCCACCTTGGCGGCCATGACCGCCGACAAGCCAACGCAGCCACAGCCGAAAACGGCAAGGCTCGAATCGGCAACTACTTCGAGGGTGTTGAATACCGTTCCCGCCCCGGTCTGCACGCCACATGCCAGCGGTGCCAGGGTGGCCAAGGGGAGTGACTTGTCGACCTTGATCGTGTTCGTGACATGGGCAAGCGCGTGCGTGGCAAACGATGATTGCTGGAAGAACGAACCGCCGATGTCAGCCTCGGCGCCACCGGGCGTACGGTGCGTGCGTTCGCCGTCGGGCCGAGTGCCGGCGAAGTTAAGCGAACCGTGATCGACGCAATAGGACGGCTTGCCCGCATCACAGTGAACGCACTGATCGCAGTAGTCGTAGCTCATGATCACGTGGTCGCCAATCGCGAAATCCGTGACCGATGTTCCAACCTGTTCGACGACTCCGACGCCCTCGTGACCGAGCACGATGGGGAACTCGCACAAGCCCTTCGTCTTCGTCATCACATCGGTATGGCAGATCCCCGTTGCGACGACCTTCACGAGGAGCTCTTCGGGCCCGGGTGCACGAAGCTCGACCGACATCGTCTGGAACGGCTGGTCTGGATCATGGGCAACCGCTGCCTGGATATCGATTTGGACCCCGTGCGTACTCACCCCCCCAATAGTACGCCTAGGCCGCAAGTCGTGAACTGTTCAAGACGTACCGTGGATATGGTCGGGCGATGAGTTCACGCGGTGTTTTGCAGCAGCCCAAGTGGCGCGCGTTCATCGCAATCGCCAGCACATTCATCACCATCGTCTTCGCCACGGCGTTTTCCTTCCTGGCACTACCGGAGATCGCCGACGACTTTGAGGTGACGCTCAGCGTCGTGGGATGGGTCGTCATTATCGAATCGCTGCTCATCGCCGCGCTCCTGTTGCCGCTCGGCGGCCTCGCCGACCTCCTTGGCGACAAGCGCGTATTCCTCATCGGCGTCGCGATCTTTGGGCTTGGGGTACTGCTCACCGGGCTCAGCCCCACCTTTGCGACCCTGATCGCAGCCCGCATCGTCACCGCCATCGGCAATGCAATGGTGCAATCGGTGGCCACTGGAATTTTGGTTGCCGTGTTCCCGAACGAAGAACGGGGCCAGGCGTTGGGTGCACAAACCGCAGCGGTCGCCGTCGGTTCTGCGAGCGCACCATTGCTTGGCGGCTTCGGCCTTGAGTTCCTTTCGTGGAACACCATCTTCGTATTGCTGGTGATCCCATCTGCCTTGTCCCTGATTGCCGTCAAAGTTCTCATCCCGAACCACCAACTCCGAGACGTAGATGAAACCCGAACGTTCGACGTGCGCGGCAGCGTCTTGTCCGCATTGGCGGTAACAGCACTGATCGTCACGATCAGCAATCCGTTCTCTGTGCCCTGGCTTTCGCCAGTCGTCTTCTTCGGTGCGATTGCAGTTGTCACGCTTGTCTTCCTTTTCATTCGATGGGAACTGCAGATCGAACATCCCCTACTCGAACTCCGCCTTTTTTCAGAGCGAGTGTTTCGAACCGCTGCTGCAATTCGTCTACTCGGCTTTCTCGCAGCCTCAACCACGGTTTTTCTGCTGCCGATCTACCTGCTGAGCTTCCGCCAGGCCAGCACGGTTGCTGCGGGGGCAATCATCGCGCTAACGGCCATCGGACTCGGCGTAGGAGGCCAGATCGCCGGGCGACTCTATGACCACATCGGGCCACGAATACCGTCGCTCATTGGCATCGCCCTGCAGATTGCAGCGGGCGCGAGCTTCGCTCTTTCCACCGACACGACATCGTTGGTCTTCATCGGTGTGTTGGCTGGCGGTGGGGGCATCGGGACCGGGCTGTGGAACGTCACAAGCAACGCGGCGATGCTTGGAGCGATGCCTCCGGAGTTCCTCGGCGTTGGCGGTGCCTTCACCAACGTCACCCGAACTATCGGCAGTGTCGTAAGCCAAGCATTGGCCGCGGCGGTGGTCGCTGGCGTCATGACCTCGAGAGGGTTCGATATCCCGCTCGGCGAACTCATGAGCACGCCGGGGGCTGGGCAGGCGTTCAACGATGGCTTTCAGGTGGCGTACGTAATCGTGGCTGGAGTCTCTACGGCACTGATTGCGCTCGCGATCCGTCTGCCTGGGCGTTAGCGGTGCGGTGCTGCTCGGATCCGCTATGTAGTACATCGGAGCGGTGCTTTTGACTTTCGTCAAAGGCGCCTGAACTGGGTGACCGACCCGTCCGCACGAGCATGTTGGGGACCGACAACAATGATCGTGCACCGAAGAAGGATGGACCAGCGATGAAAATGCCTCGAAACACTTTCAAGGCCCGACTGAGTGAACCCGGTTCGCAATACGGGATTTGGGTAAGCCTTGCTGACGCTGTCGCCGCAGAGATCGCCGCTGTTGCTGGCTTCGACTGGATCTTGATCGACGGCGAGCATGCGCCAAACGACATCCGATCGATCCTGGCCCAACTCCAGGCGGTGCACGGCTACGACGCGTCTCCAATCGTTCGCCCAGCCGAAGGAACAACGGTCATCATCAAGCAACTGCTCGACATCGGCGCACAGACGTTGCTCATTCCAATGGTCAACACGCCCGAGCAGGCCGAGGAACTTGTTGCGGCCACGCGCTATCCGCCTCGCGGTGTCCGGGGCGTCGCAAGCGCTCGGTCGGCTCGATGGGGGCAAGCCGAAGACTACTGGGCGGAGGCCGACAACGAAGTCTGCTTGATCGTCCAGATCGAGACTCCTGAAGCTCTCGACAATCTCGAAGCAATCGCCGCGGTCGACGGCGTGGATGCCCTCTTTGTTGGGCCGAGCGATCTCGGAGCAGCACTTGGACACCTTGGCAATGTCGGCCACCCCGATGTCACCGCAGCCGTCAGCGGAGCGCTCTCACGAATCAAAGCCACGGGAAAGGCTGGCGGCGCACTCGCGCTGAAGCCAGACGTTGCTCGCGGCTACCTCGATGCCGGAGCGTCCTTCGTAGGCCTCGACGTGGACACCATGCTGCTGTCCCGAGCAGCGAAAGCCATCGTCGAAGAGTTCAAGAACTCATAGGTCAAGCACCAAAAATTTGCGCGCCAGAGAGTTCTGGCTGAAGACCCCCCGCCGGGCCTTCAGCCAGGCAAGCCACAGTAGCGATGAGGTATTTCCAGAGTGTTTCCGCAAACACCGTTACCGGCAAAGGGGCGGAAATTTCCCAAATTTGCTAGCCAGAGCCTTCGTCAAATGCCCACCGCGACCTCTCGCGAAGGCGAACGAGCTGACGCGTTGCTTGCTGTCGGTGGAACGCAGCTGCATCGGTCATCCCGAGTGCATCGGCCAATTGCGCGCACGAATCGCCCAGCGGGCCAAACGTACACAAACCGCTGTAACTCATGCGGTCCTGGTAGGGCTCGATGAGTTCGTAGAGATGCTGAACTGTTTCCGGATTTCCGTGTGCAACAACCGGGTCGGCGAGAAGGTGAACGGCTGCAGTCCAGGTCGGATCGGGAACGAGCGCTTCGAAGCGTTTCGCTGAGAGCACGGCAAGTTCCTCGCGAACGCGTTCGCTGTTTCCGGCAGCATGGTTCGTGATAACAATCGCAACACGCCATGCGGGGACAAGAGGAGCCGAGGTCTCAACGATGTCGACAAGCTCCGCTAGGCGACCTTGTGCATGACGAATCGCGAGCAGCAAGAGACCGTAGGAGTTCAGCACCCAACCCTCGCCAAAGCCGTCTCCGCGAATCGCGAGTTGCTCAAGACCAGTCGCCAACGCCTGTTCGGCAAATCGCTCCGCGGTGTCAAAGTCCTGATGGATCAACGCCATAGCGGCCTCGGCCCACGATCGCTGCATATCCATGTCGAAGGTCTGCCCCAAGATCACGAATGTATGCCGCCGTTCAGCCCCCGCCGCGGCCTTTCGAAGGTCTCGCAGCGCCCAAGCCAAGCGCTCCCCATCGCCAGCGATGAGGGCATCTCGAAACTGAAACCATCGGGCGAGCCAACGCAACTCGGGGCTTCGGTCTGCGGCGTCGCTCAACAAGGTTGAGGTTCGCTGAGCCAACCCGAAATCCCGAGGATTGGACAAACCAGCCTCGCTATTTCGCAAGATCAGCTCTTGCACTGGTAGGTCCAGGTTCTCGTAATTGGCAAAGGCCTTTGCGTACTGCTCTTGCCCAAACGCCCCAAAACGCGAGTAGACGAAGGCGCGAGCTGTCGAGGCTCGTAGCTCATCGAGACGACCGACCTCACCGGCCACAACGAGCGCTGCGTCGACAAGTTCCTTGACCGATTCGACGTCGATCCCTGTCAATGCGACCGAACCGCTATTGCTCAACTCGATGGTGGCATCGACCAGTGCCTCGCTATCGCCCTCTTGCATGGCCTCGCGAGCGCTCGCGAGCAGACTGAGTTGGCTGTGTGGAACGCCGAGCGCAATCTCGGCACGAGATCGGGCGATACGCAAACGGTATTGCCTGGGCGCCAACCCGTGCGTAAGTCCCCACGTTGCGACCTCCGCTGCGGCCTCCCACTGAAACGCGCGGAGATGTTGCACCGCTGCGCTCAAGGCCAGATCTCCAGCTCGCCACCCATCGAGGCTCACCGCTTCCCGTGCGTGCTCGAAGACGACGATCGCCTCCGCTCCACGCGCTTCGAGTATTCGACCGACCTGATCGTGTAACCCAATGCGATCCGCTTCGCCAAGTAGTTGATAGGCCGCATCGGCGACGATGGCGTGTCTAAAGACGCTCTGGCCGCCGGTACGTCGTTCGATGAGTCCGGCCTCAGCGGCTTCGGCGAGGCCCCTCTGGGCTGACTCGTCGAGTAGGGCAACAGCCGCTTCGTCGAAGGAGGTTCCCACTACCGAAGCTTTTTGAAGGACTCGCCGACTCGAATGGCTGAGCACTTCCATACGGCGTTGCGTTGCGTCAAGGACGATCGGCGGCAGCGATTCGTCGATGTCGATCTCCTGCTCGATCAAGTCGACCAGCATCCCTAAGAAGAACGGATTGCCGCCGCTCCAGTCGTGCAACCGCGCTGCCGAGGCGCTCGAAGGCAAGTCAGGTGCCGCTTGTGCCACGAGCGACTCGGTATCAGCCTGCTCGAGTGGGCCGAGTTCGATTACCTCAACCAAGTGCGCCGCGTCGGCCAAGAATTCCTGACTCCAGCCCTGTCGAGCAAGGATCAACAGTCGACATCGTTTGCTCCGAATGAGAGCCCGCAGCACAAGGCCCGACGCCAAATCGAGCCACTGCGCATCATCGATCGCAAGCACAACTCGCGTCGCCTCGACAGCATCGATGATGAAGTCGACGACGCCAGCGACAAGTCCTTCTCTACTGGTCGGGGGAGTTGACTCGTCGCCGAGATTGGGAAGCAGGACTGAGAGCGAGGCGAGGTGATCCTCGGTCGCCGTGACCCCGTCAAGGTCGAGAAGGTGCTCTACAAGAGTTGACAAGGCACCCATGGGCGACGACGCGCTCGCGCTTGCCTTGACCGTGACCACTTGTACGCCAGCGTCCTGGCAACGCTCGGCATAGACGCCCAAGAGCGAGCTCTTGCCTATGCCTGGTTCCCCCTCGACCAGCAGCGTTTCTCCTGGCCCGAGCTGTGAGAAACGGGTGAGTTGTGCGTCTCTGCCGACAAGGCCTCCGGTGGGGAGCATCACCTGGGGCGGCGACACCTGTCGCAGACCCTCGGCGGTAGCGAGCAGCTCGGCCTCAACGTCTTGCAATTCGCCTGATGGATCGAGCCCACGCAGCACCAAAGCCGAACGGGTCCGCTGAAGGAGTTCGAGGCCTTGGGTCTTGCGGCCAAGGTGGCCCAGGGCGCGGGCTGCGACCGCCGAGACGAGTTCATCTTCTGGTGAGTGGTCAAGGAATGTGAGCGCCTGTAGCACCGCATCTTCGTAGCGGCCTTCGGTGAAGTAGCGATCGAGCAAATTCCGTTCGACCCGTGTCCGGAGGCGTTCAAACTCGATCCGCCGCGCACCGATGACCTCTGAATCGGTGATGCCCGCGAAGGGGACGCCTGAACTCTGGCGTAGAAAGGCTTCAAGTCGTACTGTGCTGGGCGTCTCCGATGGGTTGCTCTCGGTGAGGCGCTTCAGCTCACCCCAATCGGAGTCTGATTCGAGCCAACAGACGCCGTCCTTGGCGACCAGGGAATCGGACGCTCCTTCGAGCACCGACCGGCTGCGGGAAATAATGGTGCGCAGCGCAGACTCTGGATTCGCTGGAAGCGAATCGGGCCAGAGCGCTTCCTCCAAGTAGTCACCGCTAACCGGCCCTGAGCTAGTCGCCAGAATCGCCAGCACCGTCCGCACTTGCGGACGAGAAACCTCGACAAGGTGCTCGTCGATGAACAGCGCAAACTTAGGCGCTAACTCAATGCGTACGCGCGAGTTGACGTTCGGCCTTGTCCCCACACTGCCCCTCCGCCATAGAGGGTAGCCCTGTCCTCCATCGAATTTGGGGTCTGAGATCTAGTTCCCGCTGCACCGAAGTCCGAGGTCAAGATTGCTTGCACCCAACAAAGCTGCCTTCGCATAGTGATAAATAGCTGAGGAACTGGCGAGAAAGACCTGAGGAAGTCCCATCGATATCGCTCGACGGTGTGGCTGGCTCCCCGATGTGTGTACTACCGAACCACAAACAACGAAGTTTGTAGAAAGGCCCCAATGACCACATCACAAACACACTCCGAACCAGCGGTATCGCGCACCGACGTCGAGCGACTTGTAGAGCTCATCACCCCGACCAGCAGCCAGGTCACGGACTGGCATCGTGTCCGAGCCACATTGACCAAAGATTGGGATCGCCCACTGGTCAAGATCATGCGCCAATTGGTCGACCCGAACTCGCCGCCGAGCGACTTCGACTTGAGAAGCGAGAATGACATGAGTCGCGATCAGGTCATCGCCCTCGATGATGTTGCCTTGGTCGAAGTCGAGCGCACGGTCGAAGAAGAGGTTGTTCCTCTTGCGGCCTAGACCGGCTACTAGAACGACTGCTCGTTCTCAACCGGGCGACGCACGACGGCGCTGAGGATGGCGAGCGCGATCCCGACTGCAGTGAAAATGATTGCTGTTCGGAAGAACTCTCCGCTTCGGTCGCCGCCGATAAGCACCCACCTGAACAGGAAGAAGATTCCCATGAGGAGAAAGGCCGGAGCGGTTCTCGAGATAATGAACGCGTGTCGCTTCCAGCCTTCGGCCAAATGAGGATCGAATTGGTCGCTACCTTCACCGCTCATTTGCTACCTCTCTTTGATGCGTGACTCGTCTACTCCATGATCTCACACCTTGTCCGCTCACGTACTTCGAGTAGCCCAATTACGTGGTGCACCGGTTGGTCACTAACGTTGCAGGCGTGGATCAGATTTTTCCTGAGCAAAAAGCGGGAGTCAACCCGGTGGCCGTGTACCGGGCTGATGAGCGTCGGCACTCGGACGGACGTCCGTGGGTTGTGTGCAACATGATCGCAAGCGTCGACGGCGGGATAGCCGTCGACGGGACCTCGGGCGGACTCGGCGGTGCCGGCGACAAGTCGGTGTACGGTGCGCTTCGCTCGGTGCCAGACGTTGTCGTGGTTGCGTCGGGCACCGTCGTTGCCGAGGACTACGGCCCACCACAGCTCCCTGAAGAACTGCAGAGCGAACGTCGATCCCTCGGTCAACGACCACTCCCCCAGATTGCGGTGGTGACCGGTCGGTTGTCGATCGGCGCGGACCATCGGGTCTTCGAGCCCGGGACGAACCCATTGGTGATCACCACGTCGAACTCCGATGAAGACCGACGAGCAAGGCTTGCCTCGGTCGCCGAGATCGTCCTTGCAGGGTCTGACCGGGTGGATCTTGGCGATGCACTGAGCCAACTCGGAGCGATGGGCCTAAAGACGGTCTTGCTCGAAGGCGGACCCACTCTCAATGGCGCATTCATCGACGCTGATTTGGTCGATGAGGTTTGTTTGACGATCGCCCCCTTTGTTCTCGGCGGTCAGAGCCCGAGAATCGTCCACAAGAGTTCGAACGGCGCGCTACGAGACTTGGAGCTCGCACGGACGCTCCACGACGAGGACGGGTACTTGTTTCAGAGATACCTCCGCCGCCGCCCTGATCTAGACAACCGCGACCCGGAAGACAACGAGTAGGTACCTGGCGTGGTTCTCAACGTTATTGCGATCATTGGTGGGGTAATAAGCATTGGTTGGCTGCTAACCGAAGTCGTCCGAACCGTGGTGATTCCTCGTCCGGAGCGGGTGTTCCTCACATGGAACGCCTTTGAGACCGCCAGGCGCCTCGCCCGGTTCTTGTCGCGCAATCGCTCGCCTGAGCACCAACACCGAATGCTCGGTTCGTTTGCGCCCATCGTGTTGATCTCGCTTCCACTGGTCTGGTCGGCGGGACTGATCGTGGCGTTCGCGGCAGTCTTTTGGGGAATTGGAGTTGGGTCAGTTCGAGAGGCTGTCGAGCTTTCAGGGTCGTCTCTGACCACACTCGGTTTCGTTGCTGCCCCAACTTTTTTGACCCGACTCGTTGCGGTGGTCGAAGCACTCATCGGGCTTGCGATCGTCGCGCTCTTGATCAGCTTCTTGCCTACGCTCTATTCGACATTTTCAAGTAGAGAGATTTCGGTAGGACGCTTGACCATTCGAGCTGGGGCGCCACCGACCCCCGAAGCGTTCATCACTCGGCTGCATGCGATCGACAGACTCCATCACGTCGGCGACCGGTGGGAGGAATGGGAAGACTGGTTTGTTGAGCTGGGTGAAACCCACACGTCGTTTCCCGCATTGATCTATTTCCGCTCGGCGAGTTTGGACAAGAACTGGCTCACCGCCGCCGAAACCGCCATGGACACCGCAGCGATCCTTTCTGCAACCGGGCTCGTACCGCCATCGGGGCAAGCCGACACGATGATTCGATCGGGGTACTTGGCGCTGCGGGCGATTGCCGACCTCTACCGTCTCCCGGCCGAAAACCTCGACGCGAAACCCGGAGAACTTTCGGTCAATCGAACCCATTTCGAGGCGGTGCTCGATGACCTCGTGGCAAACGGAATTGAGATCGAGATCGACCACAACCAGGCCTGGGAAACGTTCATCGGGTGGCGAGCAAACTACGACGCAGCCATCGGCGGACTCCAAGGTCTCCTGGGTCCAGTCCCGAGCCATTGGGCTATGCGGTCAATCCGCAACGACTGAGGCCACAACCCTTACCCGTCGATGTTGAGAGCGGCCACCGAGTCGGCTAGTTTTCGTACACCATGCGGCGGGCAGATTGCCTCGATACATCGGAGAAAGTGCGGAAATGTCTGAAGAAGTTGAATGGCACCGAGTTCTCGGAGTCGACGAACTCGACGAGGGACGGGTAACCACAGTCGCGGTTGGCCGCAAGACCTTCGCGGTGAGCCACTACGACGGAAAGTTCGGGTGTGTCGACAACGAGTGTCCCCATCAGGGTGGACCGCTCGGTGAGGGATCGATCGAGAAGGGTTGGCTGCGCTGCCCCTGGCACGGCTACGACTACGACCCGCTTACCGGGAAGCCCCCAGAGGGTTTCTCCGATGCACCCGCCTGCTTCGACACCGAGGTGCGAAACGATGGCGTCTGGGTTGCGCTACCAAAGGATGAGCCGCTCGGTCGAACCGTCTCCGACGTGATGGTCGAGACGATGATCAATTGGGGTCTGACCCATGTATTTGGCATGGTTGGCCATTCCAACCTGGGATTGGCCGATGCGATGCGCAAGGCCGAAGCACGTGGCGATCTCACCTATATCGGAATCCGTCATGAAGGCGCAGCTGCGTTCGCGGCGACCGCCTACGGCAAGCTAACCGGTATTCCGGCGGCCTGTTTCGGAATCGCCGGACCTGGATCCACCAACCTGCTCACCGGATTGTATGACGCCAAGGAAGACCGGGCTCCCGTCCTCGCACTCAGCGGACAAGTTCCCTCATCGGTAAAGGGCCGCGGCGCCTTCCAAGACACCAACCTCGAAGGGGCGTTCGCCGACGTTTCCCGGTTCAGTGAAACCGTCCACGCCGGGTCGAATCACGCCGAACTCGCCACGCTTGCGATGAAGACAGCGATCGTCGAGCGAGACGTCACCCACCTGATCTTTCCCGACGAGGTGCAGCACCTCGAAGTCGACGACGACACACCAGCCGATGTACCCGACGGGCGGTTCGGATCAGATGAGATCGCTCCTCCGGCCGAGATGTTGGCGAAAGCATCTGCGGCGATCGCCGGTGCAGAACGACCAATCATCATCGTCGGTAACGGATGCCGCGGGCACATGCCCGCAATCGTCGAGCTGGCCGAAAGGCTTGGCGCCCCGGTCGCTACCACCTTCAAGGCAAAGGGCCTCATCGCTGATGACCACCCGCTTGGCTGTGGTGTTCTCGGTCGGTCGGGCACTCCGGTCGCGAGTTGGTTCATGAACGAGAGCGACCTCGTCATCGCGTTCGGTGCAAGCTTCTCCAATCACACCGGCATTGCCGACTACAAGCCGTTGATCCAGGTCGACACAGACCCTATGGCTCTTGGACGTTTCCATGCCGTCGACATGCCTTTGCAGGGCCACGTCGCTGTCACGGCGACCGCTATGTTGGAGTCACTTCCAGACTCGATTGAGTGCAAGGACCTGCGCGACGAACTGAACGAGCGCTGGAGCATCTGGCGTGACGAGAAGGCAAGCCGAGTGAGCGACGACGCTGGGCGCGGCATTGGCGCTGCGGCCGTGATGGCAACACTCACGAACCACGTCGCTGACGACGCCGTAATTGCGGTCGACGTCGGCAACAACACCTACTCATTTGGTCGCTACTTCGAATCGTCAGCCGACCAAGACGTCTTGATGTCGGGCTACCTGGGATCGATCGGATTCGCATTGCCGGCAGCGATGGGGGCATGGGCCGCTGTTGGTGATAGCCGCCAAGTAGTCAGCATCAGCGGCGACGGTGGCCTCGGACAGTACGCAATGGAGCTCACCACCCTCGCGAAGTACGAGATGAACATCACCCATGTCCTCCTGAACAACCACGAGCTCGGCAAGATCTCCAAAGAGCAGCGCACCGCTGAATGGGAGGTCTGGCAGACCAGCTTGCTCAACCCCGACTTCGCCAAGATGGCCGAACTCTGCGGGATCAAAGGCTTCCAGGCAACCGAACTCGATCAGGTCGATTCGGCAGTAGAACAAGCACTCGCCCACGATGGCCCGGCACTCGTCGAGATCATCACCGACGCCTTCCTCATCTGATCCTCGAAAGAACATGACCCCATTACCTCCCGTTCCTGACACCCTCATCGATACGCGCCTCGCGCTGCACCGTCTCGCTACATACGTCATCGCTCCCGCCCGTTACCGGTCGACTGAGCGATTTGGCTTGCGTGCAACCGACGGCGGGTTCGGGACTCCCCCGTTCGATGATCGACGCATCCGGGTCGAGGGCCTCGACATCATCGACGAACGAAGCGGGGACGCTCAGCGGAGCCCGATTTCTTCGCTCGCTAACGCGGCAGAGTTCCTCGATGCCGAGATAGATGCCGAGACCGCCGCCGAGCATGACTCGCCGGAACTCGGAGACACCGCAGTGGACCTTGGCATCGACGCCGACGCATCGGCATGGCTCGGCCAATGGTTTGGAGCCGCGTTTGAGGCTCTCGCGACGGTCGCTGCTGACGATGTCTCGGTCGATGCTTCAGAGCCTCAGCTGTGGCCCGGCCACTTCGATCCTGCGATCGAGATGGGTGATGAGAACCACCGCGCGAGCTACGGGGCATCGCCTGGAGATGACGCGATTGCTGAGCCGTATTTGTACGTCAGCGCGTGGTGGCCAGACCGTCTCGGAATCGAACGAGACGAAACCTGGGATGCCGAGCCCTTTATCGGAAAGCAGCTACGGGTAAGCGACTTCGAAAGCGGCGTCGACCCTGTGGTCCAAGCAACCCGATTCTGGCGCGAGACGCGCGATCTACTCGACGCTCAGCCATTCACCGAGGCGTAGGCGCAAGGTCACGACACGGAAGCGATTTCGCGTTTCGTTGCATTACAGCGGATCGGCCCGTCGGCATCGATGACTACGATGTCTTCAAGGCGCATTCCCCATTGGCCGACCCGGTAGATGCCGGGTTCGATGCTGAAGGCATTGCCGACCATGATCGGTGATTTGTTGGAGCCGGTTACATAGGGGTGTTCGTGTACCTCGGTGCCGATGCCGTGGCCGGTGCGGTGTATGAACTCGGGCCCGTAGCCGTCGGCGGTAAGGGCGTTTCGGGCGGCGAGATCGACATCGCATAGTCGGTTGCCGGGTTGGGCGGCCTGAAATGCCGCTTCTTGAGCGGCGACCAAACTTGCCCAGGCAGCGGCGACGTCGTCGGGAACTGGACCAGTGAAGGCACAGCGTGTCATGTCGCTGTTGAAACCGTTGTAGGTACCCCCGAAATCGAAGAGCACCATTTCGTTAGGTTGGATGATCCGATCACCGGGGTGATGATGCGGGCTTGCCGAGTTCGGCCCTGACGCAACAATCACGAATACGACTTCATCGTGGCCAGCGGCGAGCAAGCGATCGTGGATGTCGTCTTTGACCTCGATTTCGCTACGCCCAATGAGGGGGACCTCACCGTCTTGGATCTGTTGGTGGACCTTGTCTACGAGCGCGCCAACGTCGCGGAGAGCTTGGCGTTCAGCTGGGGTCTTCACCGCGCGCATCCCTCCGAGCGCTTCATTCAGGGCCTTGAACGTCAACCCGGGGCGAGCCCCTTGCAATGCGAGCAGGTGGTTCGCATGTAGATCGTCCGACACCAGCACGAGTCCCACGTCGGGGAGGACACTGACGGCTAGTGCAATCGGGTCCTGTGCATCCTCCCACGACCCGATCTCGAACACCTTGGGCATGGGAGCGATGCGTTCCGCTTCAAGCTTGGGCGTGACAAGCAAAGCAGGTCCCGCTCCAGCTGCGGTTTGTGAAACTGCAGCCGTCAGCCGCTCATAGGAGTGTCCGTCGTGCCCGGTCAGGTACGAAAGATCAGAGCCACCACCGATGACCACAGCGTCAGCATCAACATCGGCGGCTCGCGAACGGAGCGCGTCCCAACGCGCAATGAACTCATCAGTCTTTGTTGAGGGCATGCCTGAAGAGTACGCGAAGATCCCGCACCTCCAAGACTGGGATTTCGCCGACTACGGCGCCGAAGTGCACATCACCGACTTCGCTCGCTAGACAGCCCGGCATAGCGTCGGCGGGAAGCGTGCTG
>CAYTUB010000048.1:0-21733 GCA_964441145.1 uncultured Acidimicrobiales bacterium | reverse complement strand
CCGAGGTCGCTGCGTGGGGCTTTCTGATCGGTTCTGCCATCCAGTTCTTGGTGCAGCTGCCGTTCGTGTTGCGTGTGGTGCGAGGTCTTCGAGTCCGCCTCGATACGTCTCGAGAAGGTGTGCGCGAGATCCTCCGCCGGTTCGTGGGCGCGGTATCTGGGCGCGGAGTAGTACAAATCTCAGCGTTTGCCGACACGATCCTCGCCGGAGCGCTCACCGCTGGCGCTGTCGGCGCACTGGTGAACGCCCAGATCCTCCACGTCCTGCCAATCAGTCTGTTTGCCTTGAGCGTCGCTGCGGCCGAGCTACCCGAAATGAGCCGGATGAAGGACCCCTCGGAGGTCCGTGAGCGCACCGATCGCGGCTTTGGCCAGATTGCCTTCTTCGTTGGATTTACTGCGATTGCCTATGTGCTCCTCGGAGACAAGATCGTCGGAGCGCTCTTCGAACGAGGCGAATTCAACAGCGACGACACGTTGCTCGTCTGGTTTGTTCTCGGAACCTACGCATTCGGGCTCATCCCCTCTGCCCTGTCGCGGCTTACGCAGAACGCGATCTGGTCGCAGGGAGACACGAACGGACCAGCACGAATCGCCTTCGTCCGCGTCGTCCTCGCGATCGTGCTGTCGGTGTTGGCGATGCCGTTCTTCGACCGAATCGGCGTGGCCGATGTTCGAGGCGCCTTCCCGACCCTCTTCGATGTCGAAACGATCGACGATCAACTTCGCTTCGGCGCCATGGGAATCACGCTGGCATCCGCGATTGCGGCATGGGTCGAAGCTGGGCTGCTCCAGCGATTGGCCGCCCGCACCATCTCGGGCATCAACCCGCTCAAGGCCGTCGGACCCCTCGCTCCGGCTCTCGTCGCCTCTTCGGTGGTGGCCGTGGTCATGCGTTTCGTCACCGACGATATGTGGCCGCCGCTTGCGCTGGTTCTGGGTGTGGGCCTCAGCGGACTGACCTATGTGGGTGTGTGTTGGGTGACCCGAGTACCGGCCGTCAACGCCCTTCTCATCGGACCCCTAGCCCGATTCCGGCGCTAGAAGCCGCGTTCCATCAGCAAATATCTACGTGCGGCCTCCCATGCGATTACCATGCCATCCATGATCGAAACGCTGAAAAAGTGGTGGAAGTACCTGACGGCAAAGGCCGACTCAGAGTTTGAGAAAAACGCGGATCCAAAAATCCAGCTCGAACAAGCTATTCGGGAGTCCAAAGAGCAGCACCAGCGCCTCAAGGAACAGGCCGCGAACGTCATTGCTCACCAGAAGCAGACCGAGATGCGCCTCGAGAAAGCCATCAAGGAAAAAGAGAAGCTGACCGGCAACGCACGCCAGGCAGTGATGATGGCCGACGAAGCAATGCAGCGCGGCGACGACACCAAGGGTGCCGAGTACACCAGCGCCGCCGAGGCATTCGCACAGCGTCTGATCGCCGTCGAGCAAGAAGTCGAGGACCTCAAGGCACTTCACCTGCAAGCCACCGGCTCGTCTGATGAAGCCAAGCGAGCGGTCAGCCAGAACTCCGCCAAGCTCCAAGAGAAGCTCTCCGAGCGCCAAAAGCTGCTGAGCCAGCTCGATCAGGCGAAGATGAAAGAGCAGATGAACGACGCGTTGACCTCGCTGAACGAGCAGGTCGGCGGCGATACGCCTTCGCTCGAGCAGGTCCGTGAGAAGATCGAACAACGTCTTGCCAAGGCTGAAGCCTCAGCTGACCTGACGGCGAGCTCGACCGAGGGTCGCATGGCCGAGATCGAAGCTGCCGCTCACGAAGGCCAAGCCAAAGCTCGTCTCGAAGAGCTCAAGAGCCAACTCGGAGTCGGTTCTACCGAAACCGCAGCGCCCGAAACCTCCTCAGCCCCCGAACAGGGCGGGACGACCGCAACCTCCTAGTCGCCACGAGCGAGAAGGCCTCTCCGCATGACCCCCGAACAAATTCGAGCGCTACGTGATTCTGCGACGAACATCATCGCGCATGAAAAGCAGCTCGAAGGACAGCGGACCAAGCTCTACAGCGAGCTGGAGAAGGTAAACACCAACGTCCGCCAGGCGGTCATGATGGCAGACGACGCTCGCCGCTCCGGCGACGACGCTCAGGCGACGCAATTCGAAGAGTCAGCGGAGCTTCTTGCTCACCGGGTGGTCGAGATCGACACCGAGATCGCTGCGATCGATGTTGAGCTGATCGAAGCTCGCCAAGCATCTGAGGAAGCGAAGTCGATCGCCTCGGATTCAGCGATTCAGATGACGCAAATGAAGTCCAAGGGAGCTCAGCTTCGGGCGGAGTTCGAGCGCGCCAAGATGGCCGAAGCCACCGCTGACGCCTCGTCGGGCGTTCCGTCCTATGACGAGGTCAAGGGCAAGATCGGTGAACGGGTGGCCAAGGCCGAAGCCGCAGCCGAACTGGCCGACGTCGATGGACAGTCGGCTCTCGACGATGCTTCCAAGATGGTCGAGAACGCTGCAATGGAATCCAAGGCCGCGGCGCGCCTCGCAGAAATCAAGTCACAGATGGGCATCCTCAGCTCTGAGCCACAGGACGCACCTGCTCCCGGTGACGTAGATACCGATACCGATAGCGATAGCGAGTAGCGAAATAGCCTCTAGCCGAGGAGCACTACAAGGTCATCGGCATGGACGATGACGTTAACCTCGCTACCGTCGGTGATATCGGTGTGAGATGCACGAGCTAGCCCCTTGGCAAAGACCTCGCCGCTCGAATCGGCAATCTCTATCGGGTCACGACGTTCGAAGGACCCTTCGACGGCGACGACACCAACCGCGAGCAAGGAACGGCCTCCCTTGGCGAGAGCGGCACGTGCACCGTCGTCCACCACAACACGTGCCGACGTGGGCATCGCAAAGCCAATCCAGAGCTTGCGGGCGGTCATCGACGTCTCGCGAGGCGCAACCACCGTGCCGACCCCATCAACGCCCGAGACGGCATCGGCAATCACGTCTGGCCGTTGCGCGTTTGCGATTACCGTGCGCACGCCGGAGCGTGAAGCGATCTTTGCCGCGGTCAACTTCGACGCCATACCCCCCGAGCCCCGAGCCGTGCCCGCTCCCCCGACCGAGCCGATAGCCAGTGCTTCAAACTCATGAATCTCTTCGATGAGCGAGGCGTCCGGATCGAGATTTGGGTCGGCGGTGAGAACGCCATCGGTGTCGGTCAGCAGGACCAGCGTGTCGGCTTCGACGATGTTTGCGACCAGGGCGGCGATGCGGTCGTTATCCCCATAGCGGATCGCTTCGTCGGTGACGGCGTCGTTTTCGTTGATCACTGGGATGACTCCCAGGTCATGCAACTTGGCCAGGGTTGATTGTGCGTGCAGGTACTGCGAGCGTTCACCAAAGTTGTGCGGTGCGAGCAGAATTTGTCCCATCACGAGGCCCCGCTCAGACAGAGCCTGTTGCCAGGTCTGCATGAGTGCGGGCTGGCCAATCGAGGAGATTGCTTGGAGCGACACTGCATCGGCGGGTCGCGCATCCGCATCGAGCCCAAGTGCTGGAAGCCCCGCGGCGATCGCTCCCGATGAAACGAGGGTGATGCGATGTCCAGCTGACCGCAGCGAGGCGATCTCATCGGCGACACGCCCAATGACCTCAGCGTCGATTACTCCGTCAGAGTCGGTAAGCGACGAGGTCCCGAGCTTGACTACAACGTTGCATGAGGTGGCAGAGCTTTGGACGGAATCACCCATCTCGGTGCTCATAGGTCCTCTTCGTATTCAAACGACAGGTCACCAATGTGCACCACATCGCCCTCGCGTGCGCCCGCATTGCGTAGCGCCTTATTGACCCCGAGGGACTCCAGGCGTTGCTGGGCATGTTCGAGGGCCGAAGGGTCCGTCAGGTCACTCAAGCGGACCGCACGCAGCGCTTGACGACTCCGCACCTCGTAGACGCTGTCGCTGATCCGCTCGACCTCGATCGCCTCCGACACGGGACGGTGGATGACAACGGTCGAGTTGCCGAGTTCCTCTTCGACAGAGCGGGCCTCACGAACGAGATCTGCCAGGCGCCCCGTGAGTTGTGGGATGCCCTCGCCGGTAACCGAAGAGATCGTGAGTCCGTCGTAGTCGGCGTCGGGGGCCATGTCGGCTTTGGACGCGACGACGAGGCGTGGCCGATCGATGAGGTCGGGCTGGTAGGCCTCGAGTTCTCTCAGGAGTGCTGCCTCTTGCTGTTCGGGCGAGACACCGTCCCAGGGAGCGAGGTCGAGCAAGATACACAGGACGCGAGCCCGTTCGACATGGCGAAGAAACTGGTGACCGAGCCCCTTGCCCTCGGCCGCGCCCTCGATGAGTCCGGGAATGTCGGCGACGACCATCTCGAAGTCATCCTCGACGATTCGAACGACACCGAGGTTGGGTTCCAGGGTCGTGAAGGGGTAGTTCGCAATCTTGGGTTTGGCCGCAGAGATTCGAGAGATCAATGTGGACTTTCCAACGTTGGGAAAGCCGACCAACGCCACGTCGGCCACGAGCTTGAGCTCGAGGCGCAACCAACGTTCCTCGCCTTCCTCGCCTTGTTCGGCAAAGGCGGGAGCTCGGCGCTTGTTGGACAGAAATCGGGCGTTGCCCTTTCCTCCGACTCCTCCTGCAGCGGCGAGGAACCGGTCACCGTGGTTGGCGAGGTCGGCGAGCTGGTTGCCGTCGAAGTCATAGATCATCGTGCCTTCGGGCACCGAGACCTCTAGGTCAGGCTGTGAGGGGCCGTGCTTTTTTGCACCGCTGCCGTGTTTGCCTGACTTGCCCTTGCGGTGCGGGTGATCTCGGAAGGCCAGAAGCGAGGCAGAATTATGATCGGCGACGAGCCAAATGCTGCCACCGCTACCGCCGTCTCCGCCGTCGGGTCCGCCCTTTGAAACGTGCGCCTCCCGTCGAAACGAGACACACCCAGCGCCACCGTCCCCACCCTGAACGTTGATATTGCACTCATCAACGAAATTAGACATAAGAAAAACCTACCCCAGGCGCGCTTCACTAGAGCGCTTTCCCAACGTCAGAGCGTTTCCCCGAGCGAAGCGAAGAGGGAAAGGCGGGTTTGTCGAAGGCCCTCAGGCCTGAGACAAAACGTCTACCAGCTTGCGGCCGTTGCGCTTGCCGAACTTCACGACGCCGTCGGAGAGTGCGAACAGCGTGTCGTCGCCGCCACGGCCAACGTTGGTTCCTGGATGGAACTTCGTGCCGCGCTGACGTACGAGAATTGATCCAGCGGTGACTTCGCCACCGTCGTACACCTTGACGCCGAGGCGCTGTGCGTTTGAGTCACGGCCGTTCCTTGTGGAACCGCCACCCTTGGTCTTCGACATAACGTTCTTCCTTCGCTATTCGTTCAGCCGGGCTTGATCGAGGTGATCTCGATCGTGCTCAGTGCTTGACGATGTCCCCAACGCTTGCGCTGGTTGGACTTGTTCTTGTAGGTGAAGCCTTCGATCTTGGGGCCACGCTTGTCATCGATGACCTTGACGCCGACCGTTGCCTTCGACAGCTGGTCGGGGGTAGCGAGGACCGTAGAACCGTCGACGAGCAGGACAGGGGTCAAAGACGAAGTGTCGTCGACATCACCCATACGGTTGACGTCGAGTGTTTGGCCTTCTTCCACGCGGTACTGACGACCGCCGGTTTTAATTACGGCATACATAGACCATTGATCTTAACTGGAGGCGGCCGAGATTCCGCTATTACGCGCCCTTGTTCAATTCGTTGAATGGGACACCTTTGTCGACGGAGATGTCTCGGGGCAGCCCAAGCACTCGATCTCCGATGATGTTGCGTTGAATTTCATCGGTTCCACCGGCAATTCCGGACTGGAAGCTGCTCAAGGCGTGGTTCGTTATCCGTTCTCCCACGTCGCCTTGGTTCTCCCAGGCAATCGAGTCGATGCCGTGGAGGTTCTGAGCGATCTCCCGAAACTTCCACGAGATCAACGAACCTGCGAGTTTGCCGAGTGAGCCACCGGGGCCGGGAGCCTTTCCTGCTTTCATTTCTGCTCGGGCACGAAGCGCGACCATCGACTTCGTGGTTTCCATGGCGTAGAGCTGCATGAGCTGATCACGGACAACGGGATCACCGACCGTGCCGTTCTTGCGAGCGGATTCGGCCAGCCGATCAAAGTGGGGTTGGACAACCTTGCCTGCGCCGAGACTCCCGATGGCTACCCGTTCGTACATGAGCATCGCCGTTGCCTGATTCCAACCGTTGTTCAGTTCCCCAACGAGCCAGGTCTTCGGCACTGCTGTGTCTGTGAAGAAGACTTCATTGAAGTGCTTGCCACCATCGATCTGATGGATGGGGCGGATGTCGACGCCGGGAGCGTGCATATCGACGATGAACATCGAGATGCCTGCGTGCTTGGGAACATCAGGGTTTGTGCGGGCGATGATGATTCCGTAGTCGGATTCGTGGGCCAGCGTGGTCCACACCTTTTGGCCGTTGATGATCCATTGGTCGCCGTCGAGGGTGGCGCTGGTTCGCAGTGAGGCCACGTCGGAGCCTGCCCCAGGCTCGGAGAACATCTGGCACCACATGTGCTCCCCGGTGATCATCCGCGGCATGAATTCGGTCTTTTGTTCGTTGGTCCCAAAGTCGTTGAGGACTGGCAGACACATGCCGTGGGAGATCACGAACTCCGCATCCATAGATGCGAACTTGGCCTTCTCCGATCGCCAGATCGCGTCGTGCTCTTTGGTGAGGCCGGCACCGCCAAAGGCGGGGTCGTACACAATCCCGCCTAGGCCAGCGCCGCTGACAGCAGCGAGAAACGCCTTGGCCTCGCCAACCGAGCGGGCCGGCTTGGTTGCATGCTCCGCGAGAAAGTCGTTGCACCGGGACCGGAAGCCTTCGACTTGTTCTGTGGTGAGCGTTCCGGCCATGACGGGATTGTATGCATCCATACAATCCCGTGTCCATCGATGCCGCACTGTTCTACGCACACCTCTCGTAGTGACTGGCGGCGCACAAAATTCACGGGCCCGCTCCGGTAGGCACCCGCCTGTAACTAAGGTTTGGCCTATATGGACGAGATCGAGACCACTTCAACGCAGTACTCACTGAACTTGACGGTGAAGGTACACAACGTCCCGGGAGTGCTCGGTCGGCTGACCACGGCGATCGGCGCGGCTGGCGGCAACATCTTCGCGATCAACAATTTCGTTGTTCGCGGCCCGGTGCTGCAACGCTCGATCGTCGTGAACTGTCACAGCGTCGAACATCAGGACGAGATCATCGAGGTCGTCAGCAACGTCGAAGGCATCGAACTGTTGGAACACTATGACCGCACGTTCCGCATGCACGAAGGCGGAAAGATTGAGACCCTGCCGCTCTTTCCCGTCGACGATGTCGACGATCTCTCGATGGCCTACACCCCAGGTGTTGCACGGGTGAGCACGGCGATTGCCAAAGATGAACGCCTCGCCGATGAGTACACGATTCGCAAGAACACGGTCGCCATCGTCAGCGACGGCACTGCCGTGTTGGGCCTGGGCGACATCGGCCCCAAAGCAGCCATGCCCGTCATGGAGGGAAAGGCGCTGCTATTTAAGGCGTTCGCCGGTGTTGACGCGTTCCCGATCTGTCTCGACACCAAGGACCCTGATGAGATCATCGAGACCGTCGTGCGCCTCGCACCAAGTTTCGGAGGCATCAATCTCGAAGACATCGCGGCTCCAGGAGCGTTCTATATCGAGGAAGAACTCAAGAAACGCCTCGACATTCCCGTCTTCCACGACGACCAGCACGGCACGGCGATCGTGACCCTCGCCGGATTGCGAAATGCCCTGAAGGTCGCCGGCAAAAACATCGAAGACATCTCGGTCGTCATGAGCGGTGTCGGCGCAGCCGGAGTAGCGATCGGCAAGATTCTTCTCGGCGCCGGCGTCGGCCACCTCGTCGGAGTCGACTCTAAGGGCGCCGTCTACGATGGCCGCGAGGGCCTCAATTCCACCAAACAATGGTTCGCCGAGAACACCAACCAACGCAGCGTGCAGGGCACGTTGAGCGAGGCGATGCAAGGCGCTGATGTCTTCATTGGAGTAAGCGCTCCCGACATCTTGACTCCTACCGATGTCGAGTCGATGGCCCCCGATCCAATCGTGTTTGCAATGGCGAACCCCGACCCAGAGATTCGCCCGGAGTTGGTCGAGGGCTTGGTCTCGGTTATGGCCACCGGTCGAAGCGACTTCCCAAACCAGATCAACAACGTGCTCGCGTTCCCCGGTATCTTCCGCGGCGCTCTCGACGCGAAGGCAACCGACATCACCGAGTCGATGAAACTTGCGGCGGCCAACGCCATTGCTGACGAGGTCTCCTCCGATGAGCTCTCCCCCACGCACATCATCCCGAGCGTGTTCGACCCCGCAGTCAGCGAGCGGGTCGCCAAGGTGGTCGCCGAGGCGGCCATCGCCGATGAGGTCTGCCGTTAGACACCGCACTGCAATCACCTAGCATCTTGAGGTGATCAACAGTCGTTGTTACTTCATGGCAGCGCTCATCGTGGCGCTGTCGGTCCTGGCCTCGGCATGTGCGACAGACTCGAACGCCAGTGGCTGGGATGGCATCACCGACGTGCCCGATCCAACCGAGGTGTTCGACCCGACCCTGGGCAACGCTGGACCGCCTGGATATCGAACTCTGCTCGCCCGAGACCAGATCGAGCCCGTCTATCGGCCGAGATTCGTCGCTTCCAACGAAGTGACCTGGAGTAGCGATGCCCTGGTCATCGGCGTCGACATCGAGGGCGAGGCGCGGGCCTACCCCATTGGCTTTCTCACCACCAGAGAAATGGTGATCGACAATCATCGAGGGATTCCCACACTGGTCACCTGGTGACCGATTTGTGCAACGGCGATAGTTCATCGCCGAGAAGTAGCCGGCGAGGAAGTCGTCTTTGGCAATCAGGGCGGACTCTTTCGCAACGCCATGACCTGGTGGGACCACGAGACGGGGTCGCTGTGGAGCCAACCCAACGGCGAAGCAATCGACGGTCCCCGCGTTGGCGACCAATTGGAGTTGTTGCCGAGTTCGCTTACGACGTGGAGTGATTGGCTCAGCGTTCACCCCGAGTCGCTCGCACTCGACGTCGAGAATCCTCGTACAGGGTTTCAGCTCGACCAGCTCGTCGTCATCGTCACCCTCGGCGATGATTCGCTCGCCTACCCGTTTCCTCGGGTTCAACGAGAGCAGGTCGTGAACAGCGAAGTCGCTGGTGTCCCACTGGCCGTGGTCTCCCTTACCGGGGCCGATAGCTGGTCGGTGCTCTCGCGAACACTCGATGATGAAGTCATCGAACTCACTGCACGGAACGGTGCGCTCGGCGAAGTAGGAGGAGACCGCCTATGGGACCCGGCGACCGGCGTGGCACTCGACGGAGGCGACCAGAATCTCGACTCTCTCCCCTCGCTCACGTCGTTCGCGCGGGATTACCTGCGCTTCTTTCAAGAGGGTGCGATCTGGCTTCCGACAGGACTGGTTCCCGTTGCCGGATGCACGTGGGATCAGGGCACCAACGCGTGGAACCTACGGGGTCTCGTCGAGTGCGGTTGAGAGCATTGCCATTAGGCTCGCCGTCGTGAAGGTAGCTCGCCAACGACGCGCCGGGGCCTGAGATTTTGTCCTCCCTCGACATCGTCATCCTCCTCGTCGGCGGCGCGTTTGCCGGTGTCGTCAACGCCATGGCCGGCGGGGGTTCGACGCTGACCGTTCCGCTGTTGGTGCTCGCTGGGGTTCCCGGCGGCGCGGCCAATGGGTCCAACCGTGTTGGCATTTTGACTTCGAATATCGCAGCGTTCGCATCCTTTCGCCGCGAAGGAAAGACCGTCCCGCTCGGTGCGCTCACACCCATCATCGCGCCAGCACTCTTGGGGGCGGTCGTCGGTGCCTTTGGCATCAGCCAACTCACCGACGACACCTTCGAGACGGTCTTTGGGCTGCTGATGATTCCCCTCATCATCTTGACGATCAACAAACCCAAGCCGAACCTCGACGCGCAACAATGGCCATTGGCCACGACGCTCGTCGTCTTCTTCTTGATCGGCATCTACGCCGGTGCGATCCAAGCGGGAGTCGGCCTTGTGCTCCTGGCTGCGCTCAGCCGCTCGGGCCTCGATCTCGTGACCGCCAACGTGGTCAAGGTGATCTTCACTACGTTCGCGACGCTGATTGCGCTTCCCGTATTCATCCTGCAAGACAACGTCCGTTGGGGCCCCGCAATCGTGCTCGCCATCGGCCTCTCGATCGGCGGCTGGATCGGCGCCAAGTTCGCCGTGCGTGGCGGCGAGAAGTGGATCCGCCCGGTCATGACGATCGCTGCTATTGCCCTCGCACTACGCCTGCTCGGGTTCTACGGCTGGATTGCCGACATGTTCTAGCCGTCGGGAGTTCTAGGAACGCTGGGCATGCATTATTCATGTCGAACGTTCCTAGATTCGCCGTGTGTTAGAGCATCTGCCCTTCGCCAAACGTCGCATCGATGACGTCTTCGTACATGGTATTGACCACGTTGCGCTTGACCTTGAAAGTTGGGGTCAACTCTCCGGTCTCGGAGGAGAAGTCACGAGGTAGTACCGCGAAGTTGCGCACGTGCTCGACGCGGGCCATGACCGGGTTGACGTCACGGGAGATCGCTTCGCTCAAGTATTCGCGAATCGCCGGATTCTCGTGCAGGGTGTCGGGGTCGAGCCCACGTTCGGTTGCGAAGCGGCCGGCTGCCTCAGGCTCAAGGGTGAGTAACGCCACCAAGAATCGTTGCGACTCGCCACACACCACGGCGCTACTCACGATGTCGATTCCCATGAGTGCTTCTTCGATGTTTTGCGGCGCGATGTTCTTGCCACCAGACGTAATGATGATGTCCTTCTTACGACCGATAATTGAGAGATAGCCATCAGCATCGAGCGTCCCAAGGTCACCCGAGTGCAGCCATCCGTCGATCAGCGTCTCATTGGTTGCTTCGGGGTTCTTCGAATAGCCGGGGAAGACGTTCTTGCCACGAACGAGGATCTCGCCATCGTCGGCGATTTTGACTTCGACGCCGGGGATTGCAGGCCCGACGGTGCCGTGCTTGTTCGCACCGGGAAGGTTGGTCGAGGTAGGGCCGCTGCCCTCTGATTGGCCGTAGAGCTCCACAATCGGCATGCCGATCGAGGTGAGGAACTCGATAGTCGACGTTTGGATTGGCGCCGCACCCGACACGAATACCCGGCAACGATCGAACCCGACCGCACTGAGGATCTTCGACAAGATGACCTTGTGCGCAGCCTTATATTGCGCGTCGAGCAGACGGGCCGGCGTACGGCCAGCGTTGGTCTCGGTGTGGTACTTGAGCGACGTCGTCCTTGCATGCTCTGCCAGCTTTGCTTTGGCCCCCTCGGCTTCAGCGAGCTTTGCTTTGATGCCGGTCTCAAAGCGTTCCCACACCCGGGGAACGCCAAAGAATGTGGTCGGGCGTACCTCTTTGAGAAACTCGGCGACTTGCAGCCCGTCGTGGCAGAAGTAGACCTGTGTGCCGTAGATAACCGGCATCAAGATCGACGCTGTCTGCTCGGCGATGTGTGCCAGGGGCAGGTAGCTCAGGGCGACGTCGGAGACGCCCATGTCGACGAGTCCTCCCATGACCGAACCGGTCCATTCCAGGTTCTCGTGGGTCAACATGACCGCCTTGGGCGGCCCGGTAGTACCGGAGGTGTAGATGAAGTCCCCGACCTGATCGCTGCGCAAATTTCCGAGTGCCGCGTCAACGCGTGCATCGTCGATTTCTTCTCCGAGCGCGAGGAAGGCCGACCACGACATCACCCGTTCGTCATCGGACACCGCCGATTCGTTGAGGGTCACAACCGTTCGAAGGGTTGGGACCTCGGGCCAGACGGCGAGCACGCGCTCGAGTTGCTCGGCTTTCTCGACAACGATGAGCGGTGCTTCGGAGTGGTTGAGGATGTAGCCAATTTCCTCGGCCGAACAGGCTGCATAGATACCCGCGCCGATGCCGCCAGCACGCATGGCACCGAGGGTCGCCAGGACCCACTCGGGGCGGTTAGCGCTGAGAATGGCCACCACGTCGCCGTCACCGTGGCCGAGAGCCATCAACGACTTGGCTACGTCTCGGGTCCCCTGGTTGTAGTTACGCCACGAGGTCGAGCGCCACACGCCGGTGACCTTGTCGTGGATCGCTGGCTCATGAGGGCGCTCAGCGGCATGCCGTTCGAGATGATGCAGGATCGTGGTTTCACCCATGGTGAGCTCCGGTGTTGCGAGGGAAACTCACCTTAACGGAGGCTGCGATACCCGCAGGACCACAATTGCCCCTTGTGTCTAAAGATTTCGCTAGACGGTCTGCTGGTAGGTCGCCAGGAATTTCTCGAGTCGGCCGATCGCATGCGTGAGATCTCGCACCGTTGGCAAGAACACGATGCGGAAGTGGTCGGGTTCGGGCATATGGAAACCCGTGCCTTGCACGAGTAGCACGTGCTCGCTGCGAAGGAAGTCGAGCACGAACTGCTCGTCGTCCTTTATGCCGAAGCGTTCGGAATCGATCTTTGGAAACAGGTAGAGGGCACCCTCGGGCTTCACGCAGCTGAGGCCGTCGATGTCATTGATCATCTCCCAGGCAACGTTTCGCTGCTCATAGAGACGACCTCCGGGCCGCGTGAACTCGGCGATCGATTGGTAGCCGCCGAGTGATGATTGGATCGCGTGCTGGGCCGGAACGTTGGCGCAAAGACGCATCGACGAGAGCAATCGCAGGGCCTCTATGTATTCAGACGCTCGATCCTTAGCTCCGCTCACGGTCATCCATCCACTACGGAACCCGGCGACGCGATAGGTCTTGGACAGGCCGTTCATGGTCACGAAGAGCACATCGTCGGCTAGTGACGCGATCGAGGTGTGCTCGGCTTCGTCGTAGAGGATCTTGTCGTAGATCTCGTCGGCCATCACGACCAGGTCGTGTCGTCGAGCTACCTCGACGACTTGTTGGAGCGACTCGCGCGAGTAGACGGCACCGGTCGGGTTGTTTGGGTTGATGATGACGATCGCCCGGGTCCGGTCGGTGACCTTGGCTTCGATGTCGGCAATGTCGGGGAACCAGCCGTTGTCCTCGTCACAGCGATAGTGCACGGCCTTTCCCCCCGACAGGTTCGTCGCAGCGGTCCACAGTGGGTAGTCGGGCGCTGGTATCAGGACCTCATCGCCGTTATTGAGAAGGCCTTGTAGCGACATGACGATGAGTTCGGAGACGCCATTACCGATCGTGATGTCGTCGATCTCCACACCCGTGATGCCTTTGCGTTGGCCGTACTGCATGACGGCCTTGCGCGCCGGGTACAGGCCTTGAGAGTCGCAGTAACCCTGCGAGTTCGGGAGGTTCCGGATCATGTCGACCAGAACTTCCTCGGGCGCCTCGAACCCAAACGGCGCCGGGTTGCCGATGTTCAGCTTGGTGATGCGATGGCCCTCTTGCTCGAGGCGCGTCGCCTCATCGAGGATCGGACCGCGAATGTCGTAGAGAACATTGTCGAGCTTGTCGGAACGGTGGATGGGCGCAACCATGCCCTCTACGTTACGGGTTTAGAGCCCCTACGCTGTCCCTATGGACAACCCCGTTCGGCCAGCCGACCGCCCCGAGACCGAGGAAATTCGTTTCATCGGCGGAAACGGGGTCGAGCTCGTCGGCATACTTCATCGCCCCGTCGAGCGAGCTCGCGGGTCGGTCCTCATGGCGCACTGTTTCACCTGCTCCAAGGACATCCACACGATGACCCGCCTCGCAAGGGCGCTCACCGAGGTTGGGTTTGCAGCCTTTCGATTCGACTTCACCGGCCTCGGTGACAGCGAAGGCGACTTCGCGAAGAAGACGTTGTCTGGAAACGTCTCCGATGTGACCCGAGCCGCGACCACTTTGGTTGAGATGGGCTTTGGCCCCTGCGGGCTGCTGGGGCACAGTCTCGGAGGAGCCGCAGCGCTCCTCGCAGCCTCACGGGTAAAGACCGTCCGGTCGCTGGTAACGGTCAGTGCCCCCAGCGACGCCACCCACGTGACCCACCTTCTCTCCGGCAGCGAGGACGAGATTCTCGAAAATGGACGAGCGCATGTGAACATCGGTGGACGGACGTTCGAGCTCGAAGCGGGCTTCCTGCACGACATCGCGACCCATGACGTTCTCGACGCAGTCCGGGACTTGGACGTTCCGTACATGGTGGTCCACGCCGATGACGACACGGTTGTGCCCGTTACCGAGGGCGAGCACCTGTTTGCCGCTGCGCCTGGACACAAGCGTTTCGCCCGTCCGGCGACCGGTGGGCATCTCTTTGGAGGGCGCCCTGCGGCTGATCAGCTCGCCGAGGACGTCACGGCCTGGTTCAGCGAAACGCTGTAGGCCTCGCAGAACGGCACCTACGAGCGGTTAGGCCAGCGGCAAGGGCGATTGCAGCCACGACGGACGATCGCTGAGCTCGACCTCACGCACCCACTTGACCCAGTTGAACCCTCGACGGTCCGGCGCAACAAGTCGTACTGGTGCACCATGACCGACCCGCAGTGACTCACCGTTGTACCCGGTAGCTAAGTAGAGCTTGTCGAGATCCTCGATCGGGAAGAGCCGCGCGTAGCCAGTCACAGACCGCACTCGAACGCTTCTGGCCGTAGCCGTTGGTTCGATCAGTTCACTGAGCGGCACGGCGTCCCAGTCCTGGGTGGAGAACCAGCCGCTCGTGCAGTCGAGTTGTGCCTGGACCAGCTGTGTCATCCGAGTGAGGTCGTCGACGACGTTCACCGCAACGCCATTAACTCGTAGCGGCCAGCCAACGGCCGACACCGCAGTTGGAGCTTGGTCGTTAAACCAACTGGTTTGTGGCATAGCGGCGGGGTCGAACGAGGCAATCTCGATCGACCCGGTGCCTTCACGGTTCGCCCCTCGGGCATCGGTGGCGTCGAGAATCACCTCTTGGGCGCCCAACGTCGCCGCCGCGACCACCCCGGCGACCGACGCGGTGATCGCTCCACGACGGTTGAGATCGATCGGCTTTGGGCGAACCGGACGAGTCCACACATGCCAGATGAGGACGGGAATCGCGAGGAATCCGAGCAGGAGGTGAATCCACAATGGTGTGCCGATGCCGGTCGAAAAGAGCACGCCGCTGCTGTGGGTGATGCCAGCGATCAGCGCGCCGATCACAATGACGCCAAAGCCGATGGAACCCGCTCGCGTCGCTGCCTTCCGTTTGAGCCCTGTGCGCACCGATCCGCGCACCTTGAATGGGGCGATAGCAACGACGAAGAGGCCGACAAGTGCGTGGATGATCGTGACAAGCCGGGCTGACGATGTCGGTACGAGCCACGAGATCAGGCCCGTCGCTATGACCGCGATCATGGCAACCTCAAGTACAAGGTTCGTCTGACGCGCAGTCAGAAATAGTCGGCGGCTCACAAGAAGGGAAACGTCGAGGTCACGTCAGCTATTTCGTTTGGAAGCTGTCTTTCATGACGCGATCAGCGCTGAAAAGTGCTTCGGCTTCCTTTACGTCGAGGGCGCTCTGCGGTTTTGGCTCGACCTCGTAGTGCCCGAAACGGTCTTCTCCGCGGACCAACGTGGCACTGTGCGCCGGGCCCTTCTGGGCGTTGTGCGGGGCAACGTATTGCACGTTCAAGCCGATGCGACGGTCGTTGCTGACATTGGGCGCCGATCGATGAATCGTCCACCCGTGATGAAACGATGCCTGGCCTGGAGCCAACGATGCGTGCACTCCTAGCGACTCGTCGACATAGGCGATCTGTTGCCCGAGCAACAAGATATTGCCGTCGCCAGGGGCCTCCACATGCTCGACCCGGCCACCGGTGTGAGTACCCGGCATCATCACCATGCACCCTGATTCGGCGGTTGCCGGCGAGAGCGCAAGCCACATCGAGATCTCCGCTTCATCATCTTCGAGGCCCCAATAGGTCAGGTCCTGATGCCACGCGATGTACGCGTCGGTTCCGGGCTCCTTGATGATGAAGTTCGAGTTGTACAACAAGACATCGGGCCCGATGATCGATTCGACAATGTCGAGAACCTTGGGGTGGGTCACGAGCTCATAGGCGGACTGAAAAACCGTGTGGATCTTGTTGATGTAGTGCAAGGGTCCGAGTTCGGCCTCGGCGGCTTCCAGACGCTGCCGGTGATCGCCGGCCTCGACCGCCGAAAGAATCGGCACGGACGAAACAAAACCGTTCTGCTGGAAGGTCACTCCCAGCTCACCCAAATCGGTCACGGCAATATACTGGACGACTGTTCAGCGACGGTCAACCGCCGCTATCGTCGCTGGCCACGGTCGCAACTCCGGCGTTTGGACCCCGATACGACGGCTATGCGGGCTTTGTCACTACGCCGCGCTACTTCGATGATTCGCCTCAGAAGTTGCTCGAGGGCAGGTACTCCGAAACCGCTGTTGTGCTGGGTTAGATCATGCCAGCGCTTAGGCTTGCGCCATGAACCCAACGCCGGACCCGGCCACGAATCAAGATCAGGCCGACGTCGACGCGATCATCGCCAGCGTCGATCTTGAGCTGATCGACCGCAACCTCTATCGAGGCCATCCCGTGTATTGGGAACGGGGCAGACTCTTCGGCGGACTCGTGGCCGCCCAGGCGTTGGCTGCTGCGTACAACACCATCGAAGGCATTCACGTGCACTCGTTGCATAGCTACTTTCTGCGCCCCGGCGACCCGAACATTCCCGTCATCTATGACGTCGACCCGATCCGCGACGGCCGGAGCTTCGCGACGAGGCGGGTGGTCGCCCGCCAAAACGGCGAAGCGATCTACAACCTCTCAGCGTCGTTTCACAAAGTCGAGGACGGTTTCGACCATCAAGCAGACATGCCTGCCGTTACCTCTCCAGAGGACTCGCCCGCACCGGAGGACTTTGGCCTCACCCCAAAGGACTACCTCCCTTCGCATTGGCCAATCAAAGGCGTTCCCCTCGAGTTTCGCCACTTGAGCGGTCCCGATGACTGGAGGCCGGGCGTCATGGAACGGCGGGTATGGGCACGATTCAACGGCACGCTCCCCGACGATCCCGTGGTCCACCGACTGGCGCTGACCTACATGAGCGACCTCACCCTGCTCGCAACGGCGGTGCGAATGCACGTTCCAGATTTTTCCACCATCATGGCGGCGAGCCTCGACCATGCGATTTGGTTCCATCGCGATTTCCAGGCAGACGAGTGGCTGCTGTACTCGACGTCGTCTCCTAGCGCCGGGGGTGCTCGCGGTTTCAGCCTCGGCCACTTCTTTACCGAGGACGGCGTGCTGGTGGCATCGAGCGCGCAAGAAGGGCTTATGCGTCAGCTGACGCGATAGAAAGTGGGATGACCAAAGACGTCTGGAACGAGCTCGCAGAAAAAGAACTGCGCGGACGCCCGGTTTCCGACCTCACCGTCGACACGCCTGAGGGCATCCCCGTCAAGCCGCTGTACACCGAGGAAGATCTCGATGGGCTCTCCCATCTTGGCGGGGTTCCCGGTGTTGCACCCTTCGTGCGTGGCCTGCGCGCAACCATGTACACGAACCGGCCATGGACCATCCGCCAGTACGCGGGCTTTTCTACCGCTGAGGAATCGAACGCCTTCTACCGAGCCAACTTGGCTGCTGGGCAGATGGGCCTGTCGGTAGCCTTCGACCTCGCGACCCACCGGGGTTACGACAGCGATCACCCACGTGTGGTGGGCGATGTCGGCAAGGCCGGCGTCGCGATCGATTCTGTCGAGGATATGAAGATCCTCTTCGACGAGATTCCGCTCGATGAGATGAGCGTGTCGATGACAATGAACGGAGCGGTCTTACCGATCTTGGCGTGCTACATCGTGGCTGCCGAAGAGCAAGGTGTGTCCAAGGAACAGCTCGCAGGCACGATCCAAAACGACATCCTCAAAGAGTTCATGGTGCGCAACACCTACATCTATCCGCCCGAGCCGAGCATGCGGATCGTGTCCGACATCATCGAATACACCAGCCAGCACATGCCGCGGTTCAACTCGATCAGCATCAGCGGCTATCACATCCAGGAAGCGGGGGCGACGTGCGATATCGAATTGGCTTACACCCTCGCCGATGGCGTCGAGTACGTGCGGGCTGCTATTGCCGCTGGGCTCGATGTCGATGCCTTTGCGCCACGGCTGAGCTTCTTCTTCAACATCGGCATGGACTTCTTCATGGAGGTCGCGAAGCTCCGGGCTGCCCGATTGCTGTGGGCTGAGCTCATGGAACCGTTCAACCCCCAGAACCCCAAGTCGTCGATGCTACGAACACACTGCCAAACGTCGGGGGCATCGCTCACCGAGCAGGACCCCTATAACAACATCGTGCGTACGACTGTCGAGGCCATGGCCGGAGTGCTTGGCGGCACGCAGAGCCTGCATACGAACAGCTTCGATGAAGCGCTGGGATTGCCGACGGAGTTCAGCGCCAAGATCGCGCGCAACACGCAGCTGATCTTGGCTGAGGAAACCGGCATCACCCGCACGGTCGATCCGCTTGCCGGTAGCTATTACGTCGAGTCGCTCACCGCGGACCTCGCGGACCGAGCTCGCGAAATCATTGCCGAGGTCGAAGCTGCCGGCGGCATGACCAGAGCAATCGCCGAGGGCACACCCAAACTTCGCATTGAGGAAGCCGCCGCCTTGCGCCAAGTGCGCGTTGACCGAGGTCAGGACACGATCGTTGGGGTCAACAAGTACATGGCCGACGACTCCGACTCGGTCGATGTACTCGATATCGACAACACCGAGGTTCGACAACTTCAGGTCCGTCGCCTCGAAGAGGTTCGCTCACAGCGAGATGGCGGTGCATGCGAGGCGGCGCTCTCCGCACTGACCGAGACCGCTATCGCCGATGGCAACCTGCTCGCAGCGTGCGTCGAGGCGGCTCGAGCGCGGGCGACGGTCGGCGAGATCTCCGATGCGATGGAAGCCGTGTTTGAGCGTCACCAGGCCGAGACGCGTCTGCTGTCTGGCGTGTACTCCGCCGCGTATGGCGACGATCCAGAGTTCGCCGAACTGACCGCTTCGGTGGCGAACTTTGAAAGTTCTACCGGCCGAAAGCCCCGGATGTTCGTCGCCAAAATGGGCCAAGACGGCCATGACCGAGGTGGCAGGGTGATAGCGACCGCCTTTGCTGACATGGGCTTCGACGTGTTCGTCGGCCCCTTATTCCAAACACCAGCCGAGGCTGCGGCTGAAGCAACAACCCATGAGGTCGATGTCGTCGGCGTTTCGAGCCATGCCGCCGGCCACCTCACGCTCGTACCCGAACTCCTCGCTAGCCTCCGCGCCGAGGGTTCCGATATTTCGGTCATCTGCGGCGGCGTCATTCCGCCCAAGGACTACCCGACCCTTGTTGAGGCCGGTGTGGCGGCGATCTTTGGTCCCGGAACCAATGTGCCCGATGCGGCGACCGAAGTTCTCGCCCTCATTCGCGCCAAGGTAGAGAACTCATGACCCGCCCGTTTCGCATCCTTGGCGTGCAGCAGATTGCCATCGGTGGAGACGACCTTACTGCTCTGCGAACACTGTGGGTCGACACGTTGGGAGTCGCCAAAACCGGCGAGTACGAGTCGGTGTCGGAGAACGTCAGCGAGGACATCCTGACCCTCGGCAACGGGCCACACGCCGTGGAGATCGATTTGATGCAACCGCTCGACCCCGACGCTCGACCGCGGGTCAACCAGCCGCCGTTGAACCACGTTGGCCTTTGGGTCGACGATCTTGCCACCGCATATGAGTGGTTGGGCGAGCAGGGCATGCGGTTCACACCAGGCGGCATCCGCACAGGCGCCGCTGGCCACGACGTGTGCTTCATCCACCCCAAGGCCAGTGACGAGTTCCCGCTCAGCGGCCAGGGAGTGCTGATCGAGCTGGTGCAAGCGCCCCCCGAGGTGATCCAAACACCTGGCTAGCAGTAACTAAGGCCTCGACACACCAAGCGGAGCATGTCCTCGCATTGACCAAGGACCAGACGACACTCCCGAATTGGTGCCGATGCCCGACCCATCGACACGCCGAGGGAACCTGAAGGGCTGACAAACCCAGAGCCGCCCCCAAGGTGCGGCCAGCGCCCGCCACGCTGGCCGCACGTACAGAGGTTCCCGCAAACCCCTATCACGCACAGGGGTCCCCGCAAACCCCTATATCGATTAGTATACACCTATATCGACTAACACTCTCCGGTTTTTAGTCGTTAGACTGCTCTTTATGGTGACGAGACTGACAAAGCCCACCGAACGTGTGCTCAACCTCCTACTCCGCTCACCTGACGGGCGAGCCTATGGGATGGAGATCATCGGTGGCGCCGATGTGGGTCCCGGAACCCTCTACCCAATGCTCACCAGGCTCGAGAAGATCGGCTGGCTAAGCAGCGAATGGGAAGACGTTGACCCAGGCGAGGCAGGCCGCCCGGCTCGCCGGTATTACAGCCTCACGGGTGCTGGCCGCATTGAGGCGGCAGCCGCACTGGAACGCAAGAAGTCTCAACCATTCGAAGGACTGGCAGAGGCGTAACCAACCACAGTGCGCCGGTTAGATCTCGAGCAATGCACTGTTGTCGACCTTGCTGTCGTTGAACACTTCTCGACGTCCCAACACCGAGTAGCACGCCCAAGCCAATGCGGCGGAGGGAACGACGTACATCAGGACGCCAAAGCGATCGAACCCCGTGAGTGAGGTTCCGTTAATTACCGTCACCAGCACGTTGAGTGCAGCTCCCGGTGCCACGAGGCCAACTGCGATCATTTGCACGCGAAATCGAAATCGCCCTGCGTAGCTAGATGCAACCCACAAGATCAGTCCAACAATGAGGAGTGCGTGCGGGATGGTGGCGCTTGCGGCGTCATCTATCGGAGGGCCGAACCCGGTGATACGACGAACGGCTATTTCGATGGAACTTCCAAGAGCGGCGAGCACGAGGCCAACCCGAGACCTTTTCGAGTCGAGAAGCCGCCCTTCGAAGCTCCAGAATCCCGATGCCATCAGCAGTATGCCCACAATGATCAGCAGCTCTGCAACCAACATGATCCACACGCCGGTGTAGATCGCCAGCGACGCGAGAACGGCCGAGGGAAACACCGAAAAGCTGAGCCCGATGCTCAATTCGGCGAAGGCACTTTCGCTCCCGGATCTGATTGCCAGAGTCATGCGTGGCGCCGCTAATACGAGCCGAATGGCGAAGCCAAGAGCAGCCAGTTCACCCGATTGTTGTCGCACAACTTCGGCCTCGGCACGCCATTCGTCAAGAAAACGCGCCTGCACGGTCACCGGCAGCAAAACAACGGCGACGCGCACGAAAGCTAACGACAACCTTGACATAAACCTAAACCCCCGCGACTGGATCTCCCTAAATGCTACTGCCGAAACCGGCCGAGGTGAACATACCAAAGTTGTTGCAGCTCGAAAGCCGTTAGTTCTTCTCCAGCTTGCTAAACGGGGTGTCTTTGTCTGGGCCGGGTCCACGGGGCAGACCGAGCGCTCGCTCACCAATGAAGTTTCGTTGGATCTCATCGGTGCGAATCGATCAGCGCGGCGCCGTTGGTGTGGGCGATGCTGTCGAGGCGTCCTGCGGTGTCGTAGCCATAGACACTGTCCACACCATTCGACCGTGAAACGTCGATCATGCGACCATCCGCGTCATTGACCATGGTGATCGTGTCACCGCGCCAATCCGTCACCGTTTCTACAAACCCGTTCACGTCATAACCAGTCGTGACCG
>CAYTUB010000047.1:0-23123 GCA_964441145.1 uncultured Acidimicrobiales bacterium | reverse complement strand
CCGGCGAACCCTTCGGCAACGCGATCATGACTCGGGCGCCGCTGAGGGACCCTGAACATCTTCGACTGCCCCACATTGCACGAATCAACGGACAGCCACGATCGGCGGTGTTCGCCACGGCCACGATCGGTGGCGCCGACCTTCTGATTGGGAGCATCCACTTGGAGACGGTTCTGCTGTCGTTGCGCCGCCGAGTCAGCCAGCTCGAGCCAGTTTCGGCATTTGTCGGCGGCACTACGGGACCTTCAATCATCGGTGGCGACTTCAACGCTGCTTCGCGTCGAAGTATCGCCGCGTTTGAGCGCACGCTCGCCGCAGCCGACATGCAACGCCTGTCCGCTCTCGATGATGAGACCTTTCGCAGGTTCGGCCGTCCCTTTGCTCTGGACCACTTCTTTGGCCGTGGGCTCCGTGCGGTCGATGGAGGTGTTGTGCACACCGGAACGGTCAGTGATCATGAACCGATTTGGGTCGAATTGGCGCTGACGTAGGGTGATGCGGTGGAACTGACCGGACTAAGTCCCGAAGAGGTAGCCCAACGCATCGAAGCGGGAGAGGTAAACCGTCCCTGCGACCTGCCTGACCGCACGGTGTTACAAATCCTGCGTGCGAATGCGCTCACGCCGGTGAACGCGATCATGGTGGTTCTTTTCGTACTCGTGATCATCTCGGGTCACCCCGAAGACGGCCTATTCGTCGGGGTCGTGCTCTCGAACACGGTTGTGGGCGTGAGCCAGGAGGTGAAGGCACGCCGCGAGCTGGCCAAGTTGCAGGTACTCACCGAACCAAACGCCACGGTCATTCGCTCGGGTGAGCGAGAAACCATCGAGGCGGTCGACGTCGTGCTCGACGATCTGGTCGTGTTGTCTCCTGGTGGGCAGGTTCCCGTCGATGCCGAGATCGTTCGTGCAACCGGATTGCTGCTCGATGAATCGTTGCTGACCGGTGAGTCCGACTCGGTGGCCAAAGAGATTGGCGACGAGGTGTTGTCGGGAAGCTTCGTCGTAGCGGGCTCGGGCACGGCACGCGCGACTGCGGTAGGCGATGACGGCTTCGCGAGCGACCTCACCATCGAGGCCCGCACGTTTAGCGCCGCACAATCGAAGTTGCGTCAGGCCATCGACAAGATCTTGATGTGGCTCACGATCATCATTCCGGTCGCCTCGATCCTGTTGTTGCTCCGCTTATTGAGCGCCGAGGAACGCTGGCAAGACGCTCTGCAGGGAACGGTCGCCGCCGCCGTGGCCATGGTGCCCGATGGTCTCGTGCTGTTGACGAGCCTCGCGTTCGTTGCGGGTGTTCTGAAGTTGTCACGTAACCAGGCGCTGGCAAAGCAGTTGTCGACGGTCGAGGTGCTGGCTCGTGTCGACGTGTTGTGTTTGGACAAGACCGGAACCATCACCACCGGCGAGATCGTCTTCTCTGAACTCCATGTCGTCGGCGAACATTCGGTGAGCGACGCCACGGCGGCGGTCACCGCACTCGCTGCCGCCGACGAAGCTCCGAACGCGACCATGCAGGCGATCGTCGATGGGATCGGTTCGTCGAGCGATTGGGAAGTCGTGGCAACCGAACCTTTCTCGAGCGCCCGGAAATGGTCGGCAACGCAATTCCGTGACCACGGATGGATCTACTTGGGAGCGCCCGACATCTTGTTGGGAGACGACGCAGCGGGAGCCGAGCTCATCGATCGCTTGAGTGCTGCGGGTCAGCGCCTCGTGGCCGTTGCATCGAGCCCCCACGGCCCCGATGGGGACACCGCGCCGAGCCCGCTCGACCCGATCGCAGTCATCGAGTTGCGAGACGAGATCAGGTCTGACGCTGCCGATATCCTTCGCTACTTCTCCGACCAGGACGTAACGATCAAGATCATCTCGGGAGACAACCCCGAGACGGTCGATGCCATTGGTCATCGCGCGGGTCTAATGGGCGATCGCACGCCAGTCGATGCCCGAACCCTCGGCGATGATGAAGTCGCGATCGGTAAGGCCCTCGAAGAACACGATGTCTTTGGTCGGGTAGCGCCTCGTCAAAAGCAGGCCATGGTGAAGGTCCTCCAGGCCCGCAACCATGTGGTGGCGATGACCGGCGACGGTGTGAATGACGTGCTGGCGCTCAAGGACGCGGATCTCGGAATCGCTATGGGTTCAGGCAGCGAAGCGACTCGATCGGTCGCTGACTTGATCTTGACCGACAACGCCTTCTCATCACTGCCGATCGTGGTCGACGAGGGCCGCAAGGTCATCAACAACGTCGAGCGGGTGGCGAACCTGTTCGTCACCAAAGCCATGTACGCCGTGCTGCTGACGGTCGCCATTGGCATGATCGGGAGTCCCTTCCCGTTTCTGCCCCGCCAGCTAACCCTGATCGGCACCTTCAGCATCGGTATCCCCGGCTTCTTTCTCGCCCTCTCGCCGGAGGTGCACCGCGTGCGAAGCGGATTCCTCGACCGAGTCCTTCGATTCTCGATTCCAGCAGGCGCACTTGCTGCGACGGCGACGTTCATCACCTACGAAGTCGGACGACGCCAGTTCGACATTTCGCTAAGCGAGGCCAGAACGTTGGCCACGGTAACGCTCCTCGGTGCGGGGCTGGCCGTGCTCGTAGCAGCGAGTCGGCCGCTTCGTGGATGGAAGATCGGGCTGGCGCTGGCTATGGCCGCGAGTTACGCGATCATCGTGGCTATCCCAAGCCAACGGGAGTTCTTCGAACTCGATCTCTTCGGCGGTCCGGCGTGGATTGTGTCGGCTATCTCGGTGGCTGTCGCCGGTCTTGGCATCTTCGCCATCCCGAAGATGATGGACGACGACGGCTAGCTCAGACCGGCTAGCGAACTCCGTCGAGCACGCCTTGTGCGCCGTAGCGGGCGACGACGATCTCGTCTTGGTTGAGAACTGTGCCGTTGGTTCCCGAGAACATGAGTGTGCCCGCATCGTCGAGTTGATGATGTAGCCCAAAGATATGGCCGACTTCGTGGCTCGATACCCGCTCGTCGCGAACGCTCGGCTCGTCGATTACGAAGAAGACACGAGAACCGCTGGGAGCAAAACCATTCGCCCGTCCAGCGGCACGAACATAGAACCCGTTCACCGCCGAAGGGTTCTCGATGTCGAAGGTGACGCCGACCTGATCAAAGAAGCGGCTGGTGTCGAGACCGAGGGCGATCGCTTCAAGCACATCGGTCGGAGCGGCAACTGTTTCGACGGTCACCGGGTCAAAGATCACGTTCGCCTGCGCCCAGACCTCACCCATGTTTTGGCCGATGACCGACAGGTCTTCTTCGGTCCGTCGCGATGAAAGCGATGAGCCGGCTGGATCGGCCGCATCGTGCATCACAATCAGCGAGAGCGGCACGGTGACGGGTACGTCGATGGGAATCGCCTCCGCTGCCTGTTGGGCGGCTAGGGCGGCGGTGGCGGTGTCATCGACGGCGGCACGCTGTTGCCTCGAGGTGGTCGAGACGCCGCACCCAGCGAGGACTGCGGCGGGGAGGGGGCCAAGAAGAAGGGCGCGTCTGTCCACGGACCGGTAACCCGCTTCGGGCGCCTGTACTTCCGCACACAAAATGACTACTCGGAGTCATCTGCAAGTTGTTAACAGCTACAGAACAACTCTCAGCCGGAAAGAAGGGATACCGATTCTTCTTTGCGAAGAAAAATGTCGGCGCCTCGAGTGATAAGTCGACCTCATGCTTAGGAGAAACCGTGAAAAGATTGCATTCATCCCGCTTCCTGAAGGCGATCACAGCAATAGCGCTGCTTGCAGCGCTGTTCCCTGTGGCCGCCTCGGCTCAGTCAGGATCGGTCACAGAGACCTACTCAGGCCTTGAACCACTTGGCGATGGCTTCGTATACGAAGGCTGGCTCATCATCGACGGAGCTCCAGCTTCGACAGGAACCTTTAGCATCGACGCCAATGGCGATGTCGTGCCGATTGCACCGGTCAGCGTCCCAAATGCTGAAGACGCAGCGACGTTCGTTCTCACCATCGAGCCTTCACCGGATCCAGACCCAGCGCCAGCTGACACCCACGTTCTCGCTGGCGACTTCGTCAATGGCGTAGCAACGCTGAGCATCGGACACGCTGCTGCACTCGGCACCGATTTCTCGTCGGCTACCGGGTCGTACGCCGTCACCACGCCAAGCACCACCACCGAAGATGATGACTACAGCGGTATCTGGTTCCTCCAGGTCACCGATGACGGACCTGCAGCTTCTCTCGACCTTCCAACCCTTCCAGCAGGCTGGGCGTATGAAGGTTGGACCGTTGGACCAACCGGCCCACTTTCGACCGGCACGTTCCTCAGTGGCAGCGGCGCTGACGACTTCAGCGGCTTCTCGGGCCCAGAAGACACCCCACCATTCCCTGGTGAAGACTTCGTCGCTAATGCTCCAGAAGGACTGACCTTCCCCCGCGATCTTTCGGGATACCCAGTAGTGATCAGTGTTGAGCCATCTCCAGATGACAGCCCAGCACCGTTTGCTCTCAAGCCTCTCGTTGGCGAAGTGCCAAACCCAGTAGTGACCGGTGCAGGCGTTTCTAACCCTCTCGCTTTCGCCGCAGACACCCTCGGTGGAACCGTCACCCTTCCAGGCGGAGCACCTGAACTCGCAGTTACCGGTGCATCGTCGAGCGCAATCTTTGCCTTGGGCATTGTTCTTGTTGCCTTCGGAACTGTGGCTGTTCGCTCACAGCGACGCTTGGATCACCAGATCTAAGTAATCCAGATCTTCAAGGCCGACTGCTGGTCCGATGCCCTTCTCTCATGTTGGGCGTCGTGCCAGCGTCGGCCTTGTCGTCGTTTTGCGTCGAGGACGCGGTATGACCGGCCGCAACAATTGACATATCGCGCGAGTAGGTTCAGTGCATGGGGATCCTCGACGAGGACGTGGAGCGAGTTCGGCAATCAACCGACATCGTGAAGCTCATTTCTGAACACACGCAACTCAAGCGCGTAGGCCGGCGATGGAGCGGGCTCTGCCCATTCCACAACGAGAAGACCCCGTCGTTCTCAGTCAACTCCGAAGATGGTGTCTACTACTGCTTTGGATGCAAAGAGAGCGGAGACGCCATCACGTTCGTGCGAGAGCTCGAACACGTGGATTTTCCCGGCGCCATCGAACACCTGGCCCGGCGTGCGGGTATCAGTCTTCGATATACCGACGCCAATGAAGGGGCTGTTCGCAGTAGGAAGAAGCGACTGATCGGCCACGTGGCCAAGGCCGCCGAGATCTATCACAACCTTCTCCTATCGGACCCGCACGCTGGCGCAGCCCGCGACTACCTCCGCCAGCGCGGCTTTGATGGCGAGATGGTGCGGCGATACCAGGTTGGTTTCGCTCCTGACGGGTGGGACTACCTTTCGACCCGGATCAAGATTGGTGATTCTGATCTCACCGACAGCGGACTCGGCAAGATCAACAGCATCGGCAAACAAATGGACTGGCAACGAGGTCGGATCGTCTTTCCGGTGTTCGATGAACGCGGCGACGCGGTTGGCTTTGGCGGCCGGATCATGCCCGGGGGAGAAGGCGCCAAGTACATCAATAGCCAGGAATGTGCCGTGTACTCCAAGAGCCGGGTGCTCTACGGGTTGAATTGGGCGAAGGAACATATCGTCTCCGCGGGTGAAGCCGTGATTTGCGAGGGCTACACCGATGTCACGGGCTTTGGCCGCGCCGGTGTGCTCACCGCGGTTGCCACATGCGGCACCGCGCTCACCGATGACCACCTGAAGCTGCTCAAACGATTCACGAACCGCATTGTGCTCGCCTTCGATGCCGACGACGCGGGCAAAGCCGCAGCCGAGCGAGTCTTTGAGTGGGAGCAAAAGTATGAGATAGAAGTGCTGGTGGCCGATCTCCCCACCGGCGTCGACCCCGACGACCTTTCTCGCAGCGACCCGGAACGTCTGCGGGAGGCGGTTTCGGGCGCGTTGCCGTTCCTCAAGTTCCGCCTCGAGCGCGAGCTCGCACGCCATTCGCTCGACACGATCGAACACCGGGCGCGCGCCGCTGAGGATGCGCTTGCCCTGATTGGCGAACACCCAAATGTCCTGGTGCGCGACGAATACATCATGACCATTGCCGACCGGTGTCGTATTGACGCGGCCCGTTTGCGCGAGATGCAGGCGCGGCCGGCGCCAAGGCGCGGAGTGGCGGTTGCTGAGGCACCTCGGGCGTCGGTGCCCATTGGCTCTGACAACGTAGAAGATCAAGCGCTCCAGCTGGTTATCTCGGCTGATGACCCGCTTGTGGCCTTGCTATCGGAGCCACTTTTTGTAGAGCCGATGCGCAAAGAGATCTTCATTGCGCTGCGCGATGCACCGTCAGTGCGCGATGCTATAGACATGCTCGGAGCAGATGAAGCGGATCTTCTGGTCAAGCTGGCAGCAACTCCAGACGACCAGCTCGACGCTCCCGCCGTGCTGTCGCGGTTGCTCGGAAAATGTGCGGACCGGATGGCCAAGGATCTCGAAGCCGAGGCACGTCTAACCGGCAATGTGAAGGATGTGCTCTCGGAGGTCAAGTTTCTCCGGCAGTGGTCGATCGATCTATGGGAACCCGTCTCGGAACCTAACGATCTCGCTCCGCTTGCCGACTGGATCGCCATGAAGGCCGCCAGCGACGGGGAAGCAGCGTAGTGAGCGCCGTTCCTCGCGAGCCCGATGAGGTCGGTGCCGCGCGTGAACGACGCGAACGGACATATGCGCTTAGCGGAGATCGCACCACGGTTTCAACCGATTCAACGCGGGTGTACCTCAAGGAGATCGGGCGCGTTCCTCTCCTTACCTCCGCCGAAGAAGTTCGGCTTGCCGAGCGGGTTGCCGCTGGGATCAAAGCCGAAGAAGAGCTGGCTCTGCATGCGGCGGCTGAAACTCTCGAGTCGATCGAACCGGCCCGTCGCTCGCTTCTGGAACGTCACGCCCGCAGGGGAGAGGCAGCAAAGTCCGATCTGACAAGAGCAAACCTCCGTCTCGTCGTCTCGATCGCAAAGCGATACAGCGGGCGCGGCATTCCCCTCCTGGACCTGATCCAGGAAGGCAATCTCGGTCTTATGCGAGCGGTTGAAAAATTTGACCACCAAAAGGGCTTCAAATTTTCAACCTACGCCACGTGGTGGATTCGTCAGTCGATCACGCGAGCGATCGCTGACCAGTCACGGACGATCCGCATACCTGTTCATATGGTTGAAGTAATGAGCCGGGTTCGCCGCGAGCAGCGCCGCTTGACCCAGGAGTACGGACGAGAACCAAAGATCGAAGAACTCGCCGAAGTGTGCGACCTAGAGCCGAGTCGGGTCGAAGAGCTACTGAAGATCGCACAAGACCCGTTGTCGCTCGACACCCCAATCGGTTCCGAAGAGGACACTAATCTCGCGGACTTCGTCGAGGACTCACAAGCGGTTCGCCCCGCCGACGCGGCGACGAGAAAGATGTTAGGTGTCGAGGTCTCCAAGGTTCTTGGCGAGCTCGCACCGAGGGAGCAAGAGGTCGTCCGGTTGCGCTTCGGTCTCGACGATGGCCGTCCGCGCACCCTCGAAGAGGTTGGTCGAACCTTTGGGGTCACCCGCGAGCGAATTCGCCAAATCGAGGCAAAGACGCTTGCGAAGTTGCGTCACCCTCAACGTAGTGAGCACCTCAAGGGATATCTCGTCGATTAGCAAGTAGTCCGCGTGGACCCTGTCCATAGGTCTTTTGGGAAACGCGTAGGGTTAGACGCCTCAGGACTGTTCATAGCCCAACCTCCACCCTTGTCCTATGACGCAAGTGGACAGAATTTGGGAAGTGAATACGTGGGGTTTGCGCTTCACGATGGCTCCTGAAATTTCATATATTGCTGACGCTCTCCTCGAAGGATTCCGGGGCAAGCCGAACCAGCTCCCTATCGTTGTCACTCCAAACGTCGACATCTTGGTGACGCTGGAAAGCGCCAAAGAACGTGTTGTCGAAACTGTTGACCAGGCGGCGATGGTCTTGCCCGACGGACAGCCGCTCGTAAGCTTCAGCCGATTTGCCGGAGACCGAATCGAGAAACGTCTCGCTGGTTCGGACCTCACCATGGAGCTGTGGCCACGACTCGTTAGCGAGCAACGGTCTGTATTCGCCGTGACCTCGACAACAGAAGTTGCTGAAAGGCTCGTCACGCAGGAAAGTAGCGTCACGGCCCTCGTGGCACCGGTTCTTCCAGCGGTCGATGGAACGTTGATCGACCGGTTCGCCTGGGAGTGCATCGAATCGATATCCAATATGGCGACGGTTCCCGAGTTCATCTTTCTTGGCATTGGCTTTCCGAAAGACGTCTTGCTCGCCCGCTCAATCGTGGACCAATGGCCTTCGGAGTTCGGCGAACCGCCAATGGTCATCGCTGTTGGGGCCTCCCTTGAATTTCTGACCGGACTAAAGCGGCGAGCCCCAGAGGTCTATCAGCGCCTCGGCATCGAGTTCGTGCATCGCATCATCTCGGATCCCAAGCGGATGCTCAAGCGGTACTTCGTCCGTGACCTCCGATTCGTGCTGATCCTGGGTCGGCATCTGTTCAAATAGTCAGCAGAACCTGACGGACGCTTCGAGTTATGCCGCCTTGGGCGGAAGCTGCTGAAGTACCCAGCTGGGTGGTGCGAGGTCCGCAGCCGTGTCGCTCCACGTCTCGCATGTCAATGTGACGCCAATCCAACTGCTCAACCGCTCCAGGTCCTCGTCAAAGATGGATGTCAGGTGAGCGACGGACTCATCGGAAAGCGCCGGGCGCTCCGACATCTTCCACTGATCTTTGATCCGATCGCGCACCGACTGAGGAATCAGCTTCTGGCGGATCGCTGTCAGCCCGGGGGCTTCGATGATCATGTCGCGTAGTGGACTCTTTCGCATGCGCTGGGAGGAGACGTTGCTCGACTCAAGATCGGCCCAAACCGGCGTTCCCTCGTATCCAACAAAGGAAGCCACCCGTTCGAGTTCGGCTTGAGGCGAAGAGCGGAGTCGCTCAAAGAAGACCGGCAGAATTTCGTCCGATTGCCAATGGGTGAAGAACGGCTCTAGTTGCATCGAATAGCGGCTATAGGCAATCAGTTCTGGGTGAGTGTGGATGGCTTCGTCGATGGGGGACGAGATCTCGTTCTCGGTCCATTGATGCACGTACTGCGAAACCAATCTGTCGATTGGGTGCCGCATCACGTAGATGAGCTTTGCGCCACCAATGTGGGCTGCCATTCGCTCGATCGTGTGTGGGTACGTGGGCAGCTTTGTGTAATGCGTTGTCGACTCGCCGCAGATGTCGCCGGGCGCGGCATCGGCAAACAGGCTCTGGTACCACTCAAGACCTTTGTTCCACACGGGGTCGTCGGAGAAGAAGTACGGCTCCTTGGGGTCGGACACAAAGAAGCCTGGTTGGGCACCGAGTTGGTCGTGCAACGTGCTCGTCGCACATTTCATGGCCCCGATGATCACGAAGTCTGGCAAGCGGTTCATTGGTACTCAGTTCCTAAACGGACGGAAGAGGTTCGTCAGACTTTTGGTCGACCTGTTGGGCTTCGTCGGCAACTCGTTGCCAATGGACGAGCCGGTGAATTCCCAGCACGAGAAGGAGGAACTCGGCCGCGATCGTGCCGATCACCGCGCCAACCCACGAGAGCGACGGGATCAACACCACGTAGAGGATGAGAGCAACAGCGCCGGTAAAGAGGTTCAGCTTTGCCCTCGTTGTTGTTCTGCCGAGTCCGAGCAACCCTGCGGTCGGTACCGAACTCACCGCTTTGAGGGGCAAGAAGATCAAGAGCCATCGGGCGATCCTGGCCGACTCCTCGAAGTCGGCGCCGAGTAGCGGTTCGAACAGTTCAACACCGAACCACAGAATCAAACAGATCGGAATCGTTGCGGTCAGGTTTATCATCGCGAAGGTTCGGCTTCGCTTTACTTGCAAGCCTTTGCTCTCCTCGGCCTTTGCGAGAAGTCGATTGTGTGCTGCGGCCTGCAGAGCACGAATGGGGGTGAACGCAAGGGACACGACTCGGAACGCCGCACCGTAGACACCAGCGGTGGCTTCCATGTCGTAGGCGTTCAGCACGGTCTTATCGCCATCGAGCTGGATGTTTGCGCCAAGCATCGGTATCGCAAACTCCATTGCGAGCCTGGTGTCCTGGCGAGAGGGTTTGCCTGGCCAGGTCGGAATTCCGGCCTTTGGCAAACGCACCTTGAGCACCCAGATGCTCAACAAGGCGAACAATGTCGTATTGAGAATGCCGATCGATTGGATCGATAGGGAATCGATTGCGAACAGGCTGAGCACGGTGCTTAGTCGGACGACCACCGCGAGCATCCGGAGACGGCTTGCTGCGGGGATCCCAAGCGTGCCTTGGAGCACATTCGCCGAAATCATTACGACGTTCACGGCGAGCAGCTCCGCGGTCATGATGAAGAACATCTCCGCGAAGCTGAGGCTTCGAATAGCGAGCGATCCGAGGACGAGGGCTATCGGGAGCACGAGGATAGCGGTCCCGAGGCCCTGTCCGAGCATCCGTCGGGCAACCTCGACAGGGTCTTTTTCGTCCCGCAAGATTTGCTGTAGTGCGGCAAGACCGACACCAGCCCATGCCAGGCCACTCAACGGTGCAATGATTCCGAAAAGACCGAGGTACGCGCCGTATCCGGCGTCACCGAGGTTCCGCCCGAGGAGGATGAACGTCACAAGGTTCGCAACGATTGCACCGCCGTCGAACATGAGCGACCATACGACGTCGTTCGCGAATGACAGCTTCTCGCTGGCCTTCTTCATGACCAGGCCCCGCTCGCGGACGCCGGGTTCTGCCCCGTTGTCTCCTCGTCAGCTGGGTCGTGCGTAAATTCTCTGATCTGGCGGAGGCGCTCGGCTCGGTTGAGACGCAATCCGGTCACGTTTATGAGTACGGCAACGGAGAGATATGGGCCAAGAAACAGCGGCTCGGAGAGCGCTGCAACAAAGATCATGGCCATGACCAACAGCCCGAGCATTCCGAAGCGCTCTCCGCGGAGGTAGGAGTCGACGGACACTCGGATGGTCGAAGCGAACAGGAGAAGGTAGAGGACTGTTCCAACGATTCCGAGCTGGAGCCAGATATCGAGGACTCCATTGTGAGCGTGGGGAGGATCGAAGCCGATCTCGCGCCACAACAAGACGGTTTCCTCGTTGGCCGGGGCGAAGAACAATCCGCCTCGGCCGTAGCCGACGATGGGTCGATCTCGAATTGCGCCGATGACGGCCGACCAGATGTCGGTTCTCCCGGAGAACGTCGGGTCCTTTCCGGTTGCCTCGAGAAAGAGCGGCAACGATGCTCGGGCACCGAGCGCTCCGGTGATGGCTACGGCGGCGCTGCCAATGATGGCCGCAGCCGCTGCTGGGCCGTCGAGACCGCGGTTAACCCGCAGCCAATAGAAGAGTGCAAGGACCACGAGCGCAGTGGTCAACGCTGTCACCGACTGGCTACCAAGGATCAGCACCCCAATAACCACCAGCGTGAGGTTTCGAACAAGACGCCGGTCTTCAGCAACGAGCACGATGGCAAAGGCCAGCGCGAGAAAAGGACCGAAGGCATTCTTGTGCTCAAACAGTGCATGCCAACCTTCGAAGACGTCTCCGGTGGTTCGCACGGCTGCACGCGTAGAGGGGATGGCAACAGTTGCCAATGCACTTAGGGCAACCCCTGCGCGGACCATCCATAGCAGGCCCTGTGTCACGGCCCGTTCAGAAAGCAGCGCTCCACAGATCATGAAACCGAGGAGGAACGGGACTTCGATACGGACGAGGAAGGTCGTGCGGGCAAAGTCTTCGGTCCAGGAGATAGACAAGGTGATCCACATCAGCAGCAGGACCGCGGGAATCGAGACCAACATGTGTCGGAGGTGTACCTGGTGAGCGAGGAACAAGAGCCCGATCGGAAGGAGGGCGAAGAGGGTGGCCACCACTGGGGGGAAGTCAAACGCGTCGAAGTGTGCCAGGCCGCCCCAAGTGAGGAAGAGCATGGCGGCGATTCGGCCAAGTGGTCCAGTTATTGCTTCGTCAATGAGGGTTTCCCGACCCGAAGAAGTCATAGGAGACCATCGGCTATTTCGTTCAGGAATCAACGAAAATCAACCCGCTGTTCCTGCGAGTGCGCCGAAGGTCCAGATCGCCTCACCGTGTGATTGCTGCACGGTGAACTCTGCCTGCCCGGGGAAGACCCCAACATCGATAAAGCCTTGGAGCGCAGGCCATGCGAGGGGGTCGGGCGTCATGCCGCTGGGCCTGAGCCAGAACTCGACGTACCAGTTGGGAAGCTGGTTGGGGGTAACGACGCCGTACACCGGTGTGCCTGGCCACACGGGAATTCCGCCGTTTTGCTGGTCGACGCCAACAATGCGGTCGGGATTATCAAAGCCAACCCCGGTAATCCATGTAGCGCCAGAAGGGTTGGCCCCCAAGGCGAACTGTGCGTTGAGAACGGCTTGCTCTCGGTAGCGCGCTTCATCGGTCAAGAGGAACGCCCGCATCAGCGTCACGCTGTGGGCGTTGGAAGGGCCCAGACCGAAGAAGAGCTCCACGTCGTTGGACTCGATGTTCCAGCCATATGCGGTTGTTTCGGCCCCCAGGGAGAGCCGGTCGGCAGCGGAGATGATCGAGGCAACGGCGTTCGCTCGAATGGTGTCGTCGCCGAGGTGGTCGGGAAGCGTTGCGTACCGCCACGCGCCTTCGCACGCCGTCGCAAGCGTGCAGGAGATGCGTTGCTCGCCGTCGGCTATCGGCGACGTTTGCGCGTAGAGCTCGTTCCATTGCTCATCTTCAGTGGTGCGATACAGACTCGCTGCGGCGTTGGTGCGTTGAACGGTCAGGTCCGCGTCTGCTTCAAGGTCCACACGGCCGGCTGCGAGCTCCGATTCGGCCCATTCCATGGCGCGCACGGCAGAATCTCGCAGCTCTGTGGCGCGACTGGTGTCGTAGCGGTCGAGGACGTACGCGGCGTCGGCAGCAGCCCAGACATAGGTCCAGCTTGACCATGCGTCGGGAGCGTAAACGAACAGGTCGAGAGGGTCATCCCACGAGGTGGTCCCCTCGAGGGGGTGGTCCGCCGATTCAATGCCTCCTCGAATCGCACCATTGGGCAGCTGAAGGCGGCGATACGCATCGATGCTCCACAGAGCTTCGTCGAGCAGGTCTGGGGTGCTGTCGCCAGACTCGGGAATTTGCAGTTCGATCTCGGCAATGTTGTCGAACTGCTCGACGAGATCGACAATGCGGCGAACGACCCACAGGTGCTGGATGCGGCGGTCCCAGTCACCAGCATCGAAATGCCCGCCCCAGGCGTCTGGAACGGTTTCGTCGGTAGAGCCAGCGACGAGCTCTACAAAGCGTTCCCCGTCGCCCCGCCCATTCGCGTCCTCAAAGAGCGACTGTGTGCTGGCGATCGCTTCCTGGCCGTCGTCGGGGTGATGGGCGCGAGGGCGTTCAAAGGCGGTGTATGGCTGTTCGAGATCGAGGCCTGAGCGCTGATGAAACAAGGCGCGTGCGACCGTAGACATCACCGGTGCCCACGGACCAGCATCGGTGATCTCAAAGGAGTGCGAGCACCCAATGGCTTCTACACAGAAACGGTAGGTGCCGGTTTCTGAAAGATCATCGAGAGTGAAGCTCGTGGTCGGGCCGCCGGAGAGATCGCCGCGCCAGAACTCTGACCGGTTGTCGGGGACAAAGACCTCGCCGTCTACAGCAAATACGGTTGCTCCATCGGCGTCGACAATCTCGCCTCGAAGGTTGCCGACATCGATGGGATCTTGCATCGTCGTCCACACAGAAACAAAGGCTCGCTTGTTGTCGCCGCTGGCCCATCCGAGGTGGCTGGTGTGCACCGCAGGGCTCCACTCGCGGTCGCCGATCGAGGCGCGGACGGGGGAGGGAACGTCAGGCAAGCTGAGCGAGAGTTCCCCGTTGGGGATCGGATCGCTGCTGCGCAGATGGAACTGATGACGCAGCGAGTACGTGTCGCCATCGATTTGGCCGGTGGGTTCGGTTATGCGCCCGAAGTCAACAAGTTCGATTGAGTTGTCATCGACGGCTACCTCAAAATCGTCGAGGGACCAGTTCGCAGCACGGAGGTCGGGCCCTTCGATCAACACCGCTTCGCCCTCTCGATTTTCGACTTCGCCAATCTCAAAGTCGACCTGAATGACGTCGGCGGACACTCGGGTAACCCGGATGTGCTCGGGATTTGCTTCGTCCCCGGTCAGAGGTGTCAGCGGGCCGTCGAGGGTAAAGGCAGACACGCTGGTCTCCCCGACAGGGTTAGCTTGATCATCGCGATAGCGAACGAACAGTTCCTGGACACCGGTGGAGGCTACGGAGTGGTCCAGAGGTCCTATCTCGCTCCACACCGCATTCTGAAAGGACGGGTCGGTCGAGACCTGTACGGCTGCGGCGGTCTCTGGGGCGACGAGATCGATTTCCACCGATGTGGCGAGTTCAGGTTGGGTGAGGCGAAGGCTAAACACCTGGCCGTCATCGCTGAGCGATAGCGCATCGGTGGGTTCGGACTGGGTGGGCTCAGCGTCCTGATCTTGCTCGTCTGTCGCGGAGGGAGATGATGTCGAGCAGGCTCCCGCAACCAGTCCGATCGCGAGAAGACCTGCGAGGCAGCGGACGGCGAAGTTCGGTCGTGCTCTACGCAACGAGCGCGATTGTTTCATCTGCGACGTTTCCAGCGAGTCTAAGGTCATGGGAGGCCTCCCTTTCGGTTGTTTCGCCTGCCCGGAGTTCGACCAGCGCAACGACATCTTCTCGACGGCGAGGGCCTGATTCTTTGGCTCGCACATCGGGTAGCTCGACGAGGATGAGCGAGTCGGAGTCCGCTACGGAGCCGCCGCGGAGGACTCGTTCGAAATCTGCACGTGTGAGCCGGTCGACAACTCGTACTTCAGCCGATGTCGAGACAACGAGCACTCCAAAGCCCAATTCGGTGAGAAAGTCCGACAGTTCGACGGTGCTATGCCGGCCTCCGCTTAGGGCGAAGACACGCGTTCCCTTCTTCTGTTCGCGAACCACCAGCGCAGCCAAGGTCTCCAGCGAACCTCCGTCTCGCTTGGGCGTTCGCGGCGGGAGAAGCTGCGCGGTTGGTGTGATCGCCTGAGCCTCGTAAGAACTCAACCGGCTTGGTGTCCCGACGGCGAGTGCCAAGAGGCTCAATCCAACCCCGACGACGAGCCATTGAAAGAGGCCAAACCGCTGGGATGCGATGGTGGTGCCCGAACCGTCTTCGGGTGCGAGATCCACTTCGCGATGCACTTGGACTCGGGTTAGGTCCGCCCGGATTCCGACGATCTGAGCATTGATGGACTGAAACTCGGCAGTCTGGCGTGCCTGCTGCGCAGAGAGGGCCGGGGACAAGGCTGCCGGGGGAACGTTGATGACTCGCCGGGAGACTGCTTGGCGAGCCAGGGCATCGCGTTCAGCGGAGATTTCTCGAATGGTGTCCGTGAGCCCGTTGAACGATTCGGTTCGTTGGACGGTCAGCGCAGCGATTTCGGCCTCGAGTGGTGCGAGTCGCTGAGCATCATTCTCGATGAAGTCGGCTACCCATGCGTTTGCGATCAGGCTCGCCGTCGTCGGGTCTCGATGGGTGACGCGAACGGTGATCACATCACTATCGGTTGTTCGAGTGGCGCTCATTTCATCAACGACGTCGGCATCGTTGCGCCCGAGTACGCTAAGAACTGCTTGCTCTCGGGCCGTTCGGCCGTTCAAGTCCTCGAGGGCCTTAATACTTTGCCGTTCCAACGCAAAGTTGGTGCCAAACACATTGAGGTCGTTCACCACGCGAACTTGTGCGCTGGCAACCGGTTGCTGCGCGTTGGCTCCTACGCCAGCCGCAGCCAAACCAACACAAGCGCACACGATAAGCACGACCAACCACCAACGACGGCGGGCGCTCCAAGCCAGCTGTTGCAGAGTCATGGGTTAGGCCTTGTATTCGACCAGGGTTGCCTGGCGATTTTGAAGGCGATTCCTCAACCACAGCGCGAGTCCCGAGAACTCTGCGAACTTTCCAACCACGATGGAGTTGGCATATGTCGACGCGTCCGATGAAGAGTCGCCGAGTTCACGCCGGTATGCCCGCACCCGATACCAAAGAACGGGATAGAGGCCCAGAACAGCAAGCCCTGCTGCCGACCGAGGGTCCTTGAGGGAGCCGATTGCCGAAGCCCCAGCAATAGCTGGCAGCACGCCTCCCCAAAAGGCGATCGAGCGAACTTGTTTGATGTAGTAGCCGTCGTCACCGTGAAGCGATGCGCCCTCGGCGTAGGCGTGGCCTGTGCGGCGAACCCGTGTGAACCACTGCGAAAACGCCGTCATGTTGGCGTCGTGAATGGTCATTGGGTGGTCGAGGCGTTGAATTTTCCAACCCTTTTGTCGCAGTCGATGACTGAATTCAGGATCTTCCCCGGCGATGAGTGTTTCGTCGTAGCCACCTGCGTCGTTCCATGCTTCGACACGGATAAGGGCGTCGCCCCCGAACGCTTCTGCCTCTCCAACGGGTGTATCCCATTCGAGATCGCACAGCGTGTTGTAGGGGGTCGAGTTGCGGTGGCGTTCTCGACGCCTTCCGCAGACCGCGGCCAGCGTGGGATCGCCGTCGAGAGTTTCGATTGCGAACTCCAGCCATCCGTCTTCGACCTCGGTGTCGCCGTCGAATACGTGGACGTATTCCAACAATGGATATGAGTGCAAGAGCGTGGCCAGACCGTGGTTGCGACCACGCGCTGCGGTAAACGGTTTTGATGGGTCGAGGTTCTCGGTGTGGGAAGCCAGCTGGCCGGCGACTTGTAGCGAGGAGTCGGTCGATCCGCTGTCGACGTAGCACACGGGGTATGGCGATTCGGTCAGCTTCTCTAGGCAGCTGCGGAGCCGCGTACCTTCGTTGCGTCCAATAACGACGATCCCGACGAGAACCGGGTCGATCTCGGCTACGAAGGCTGGCGCAGCACTCACGCTGCTTCCAAAATGTCTCTAGTCTCAGGGGAGTCTTTGCTCGACTGTCGGGGCCGGGTTTGCTTCTTTGGAGTCGAGTTTTTGCCCCTGGAGGAGGAGCCGTTCGAGGAGCGAGGTGCCCGAGCTCCTGTGAAGGCCAACAACAAGTTGTCGGTAGCGCCATAGGTCTGGACCGTCTGTTGCAAGTCTCGCTTTGATTGATTTCGCTCGGGCACGCAAAGCACGAGCCAATCGGCGACTGGAGCCAGCTTGGCGGCCACTGCTGAGCGTCGGAGATTGCCAAGGTCTACGACAATGATGTCGATGGGCTGTTGCTGTTCGTATACCGAGTCAACCATCGCGACGATCTCTGAGCCGTTTTGGTCGGGCGTGGTGCCGACAATGTAGAGATCTTTGGCGTGCGGCGCGGCAAATGAACGAAGGTCCGCTTCTTCGAGACTCCAGCCTGTTGGGGCCCGGAGTGATGCCGTAGCGTCTTTCGATTCGACGTCGCCGTCAACGAGCATCGTCGCCGACCCGCGTCGGCTGAGAGTTGCCGCGAGCTGGGTCGCGACGGTTGTCGAACCGGCGCCCAACGTTGCTCCACCCAGCAGGACCAGGGTCGGCTCGGCGGTTGAGTTCTGGGCGTGGCGAAGCTCGACGAGCACAGCGAGGCGATCGATTTCCCTTTGAATTTCGTGCGGCGCAGGCTTGACGATTTCGGTTCCGTTGATTCCTGCCAGCGCCCGCGACCGTTTGACTCTGATGTCTGCAGGCCGGCCAACGGCTTGCTCAAGCGCTTCTTCATCGAGGAAGACTCGGGAGAATCGAGTGGCGAGAATCGAGGCTGCTAGGCCGAGAAGAGCAAAGGCGACCAGTACACCGATACGAAGCAGGGTCGTCGAGTTTCCGAGAGGGTTCACCGGAAGGTTGGCTGGTTCGATGAGCGAGGATCGAAACGCTGTTCGTTCGTCACCGATTGCCTGGGCAAGTTCAGCTTGAGTCTGTTGCAAATCTCCGAGAAGAAGCTGTTGACGGGCAACCGAAGCCGGGTCAATGACCGCCACATCGGGGATCGGTTGCGGTGTCTCGGCTACCGCTGCAGCGTTGATGAAGGGCCGCGCCGCAGCTGCGATGGCCTGGTTGACCTCGAGGAGGTCCGCTTCGATTTGCCTAAGTTGGGCTTCGAGACGGCTGATCTCGGGTGCGAAGGCCAGATCTACTTGACCGCGAGCTTGTTCTAGGTAGACATCAGCAAACGATTGCGCCACTTCTTGGGAACGTTCCGGGTTTCCGGTAGTCACCGAGATCTCGATGATGTCGGAGCTTTCGATTTGGTCGATGCTGATGTCAGAAGGGAGTTGGCTATCGGTCGCCTCAGCGACCTGGCTGCGAATTCCTGAACCGCTCAATACGGCGATCTCACCTTGGACATACCTGTCGGGCTGGCTGTTCAACGCCGGGCTCACAATGTTTGCCGCGGGACGTGCCTCAACCAACGCCGTTGATTGGAAACGGTCAGGCCCACCAGAGGGCAGCAAGAATGCTAGGGCAGCACCCACCGCCAAGAAGCCGACGATCCATGGCCAACGGCGCCGAATCGCTACCAAAATTACATCAAGCTCCACTGTATTCTCCTGCGCTAAGGCACCGCTTTACAATCGGCAGTTCCACGGGCCTCTTGAGTGCAATCTCACGTTCGAAAGCGCTTATGTGGAGGCTCGCGTCGGTCGATATTGCAACGGTGGACACGAGATCAGATTTCAGGTGGGTAGTTGCTGCGCCGTTCTTCACAGAAGAACGTGCCAGTTGGATCGTCGAGGACGGAGGAGTCTACGGTCGGCATAGCTTCGCGTTTGTTCGCCGAGAAAGCGCGGGGCCAAGTTGGCATGAGAAGGCGCGACACAATTCGTCGGTAGGTGACTGGTTGGGCTTCCGGAACCAGGCTCGCGAAGCGCTCGGCGTCCCAAGCGATGGTTGTATCACCGTGTTCCCCCAGCTTGCAGCAGCAGCCGCATCCCAAATGCGGGTGCAGCGCGATGACCGGCCTCTGGTCTCCTGGTTCTTCAACACAACGATCTCGGGCCGAGTGCGTGCCCGCAGTGCCCGAGCTGCCCTTGGACGCGTGAATAGGTTTGTTGTTCACTCGACCGCGGAAATCGAGGCGTACGCCCGTGATCTGGCTCTTCCCGCCGATCGTTTCCAATTCGTCCCTCTGCAATACGGAGGCATCGTGTCAAACGCTGGTCCTCCTCCTGGGGATCCGTACCTCTTTGCCACTGGTTCAGGGTTCCGTGACTACGGCACCATGTTCGCTGCGGTGGAGAAACTCGGCTATCGGACTCTCGTACTCGCCGGGCCAAGAGCACTCGCTGGTTTGGAGGTGCCGGACAACGTCGAAATCATCGACGCGATGTCGAAGGCAGAAATCCACCGCCATGTGCTCCACGCTCGAGCAAACGTATTGCCACTCAACGAGGATGGCGTGACCGCTGGGCTCGTGACGATCGTCGAGGCCTTCCGGCATGGACGCGCCATGGTCGGAACAGCGCGATCTGGGGTAGAGGACTATCTCATTGACGATGACACGGCGTTGTTGGCGCCACCCTTTGATGTCAATGGGCTCGCTGACCGTCTAGAGGCAATGTGGACCGATGAGTCGCTTCGAGAGCGACTTGATCACAACGCCGACCGCTTCGGCCAAGAACGTTGCACAGACACGGCCGCGGCGGCCGCTCTCGGCAAAATCCTTGACCAGGAGTCCGGTATGAAGAGGGCTGCATGACTACGCCACTTGAACCCGTAAAGATCGCCTACCTAATCAACGAATATCCAAAGGTCAGCCACAGCTTCGTCCGCCGAGAGATCGACGCACTGCAACAGCTTGGGGTGCAGGTCGACATTTTCTCCATCCGGCCCTGGTCGGCTGATCTGACCGACCCAAAGGACCTCGAACACGCCGAGAACACGACCGTGTTGTATTCCAAGGAAGCGGACCTTGCCAACGCACTTGCGGCGGAGACTAAGGCAAATCCGCGAGGTCTTCGTTCTGCGACCGCGCTCGCAACCAAGTGCGCCCGAACATCAGAAAAATCTTTAGCGCACTGGATGGCCTATGTCGCCGAAGCTGCGTTGCTTCGACAGGTCCTGTCCGAACGTGGCATCGAGCACGTACATGCGCACTTTGGAACGAACCCCGCCGCCGTCGCAATGCTGACCCAAGAGCTCGGTGGCCCAACCTACAGCTTCACTGTTCACGGGCCTGAGGAGTTCGATCGCCAAATCGGGCTTTCGCTCGACGTCAAGATCGAGCGAGCCGCCTTTGTCGCAGCCATCAGCTCCTACGGACGTTCGCAACTGCTGCGCCTCGCACGCCAAGAGGACCGCAACAAGGTTCATGTCGTGCATTGCGGTCTCGACCGTGCATTCCTCGAATCCCCCGTGCGTCCTCTGGAAGCGGCGCCGACCTTTGTCACCGTCGGCCGACTGTCTGAGCAAAAGGGGCACTGGGTGTTGCTCGATGCAGCTCGGATCGTGAAAGACCGTGGCTTTGACTTCAACCTTGTTCTGGTCGGAGACGGAGAATTGCGCCCCGAGGTAGAGACAGAGATTTCGTTGCTTGGCTTAGGCGACCACGTGAGCATTTACGGTTGGGCGAGCGAAGCGGAGGTCAAGCAGAACATTTGGGACTCGCGGGCTCTGGTTCTGCCGAGCTTTGCCGAAGGTCTTCCCGTCGTGATCATGGAGTCTTTGGCTCTTCACCGTCCGGTGATCAGTACCTATGTCGCTGGCATCCCTGAGCTTGTTGTGCCCGGTGAATGCGGATGGCTAGTTCCGGCAGGAAACGTCGAGTCACTTGCCGACGCGATGGTTGAGGTGTTGGAAGCCTCACCGGGGGAACTCCAAGCAATGGGTGCAAACGGCGCAAAACGCGTTGCCAAAGATCACGATGTAAACGTCGAGGCCTCACGTCTGTTGGGCTTGTTCTGCCAGACCCTTGGCATCGATGTGAAGTGCGACCCGGCAGGGGCACAAGCGGCCTAAGTGCCCGGAGGTTACGCGGCCCTCGACGGTTCGTCGGTCGTTCGTCCGTCGTTGCCGAGCGTTGGGACCGCAGGAGCGGGCGAGATACCTCGTGCATCGGCCAACCCGCGGAGGCGTCCTGCAGCGATAGCCCCTCGCCGGAGCACGTGGACGGCGGACTGGTTCTCTACTGGTTGGCCGTTCGCCTTCAGCATGCTCGAACCGCTGGAACCGGGAGGGTTCCGACGAGCGAGCACCTGTGCCATTCCGCGCCCGTACAGATAGTGCTGTTCGAGCAGCGACCGAAGACCGACGCGATGGCGGTACTCGACGATTGCCTTCTCGGCGTATCGAAGCTCAATTCCTCGTTCGAGGAGCTTCCAGCTGAAGTCGATGTCCTCGCCGCGCAGTAGTGATTCTTCGAAGCCTTCGACAGCGGCGAAGTCGTCTGCCCAGACCGCCATATTGGCCGAGACCAGGTACGGCGCTCCGAGAAAGCTCGGGAGCTTTCCCGGTGTGGCTGGAGGCCGCCAGTGTTGCTGACCCTCGATCATCAATCGGTCTTCGCTGAGGTGGCCGCCAACTGCTACACCGTGCTCCATCGCGGCCAGTATTTCGTCGAGCCAGCGTGGGTCGGCTTCGTCGTCGGAGTCGCAGAATACGAGAATGTCGCCCGTCGCATGTTTGGCGCCCGTGTTTCGAGCAAAGGACGCACTTCGTACCGCGCTCGAATCGATCACTTCAGCATCGAGAGAAGTTCTTCCCAGTAGGTCATCGAGGGCTTGTCGGGCGCTCTTCTCTGGAGAGTTGAGTGAGACAACGAGGTCCCATGTGCGCTCGGTTTGCTGTTCGACAAGACATGCCAAGGCCCTTCGTAGCCCGGGGTCAACTGATCCAACCGGCATAACAACCGTTACCGATGGCACTGTCTCGCTACCTACCATTCTCTTTCATCGGCGTGCAGGAACGACACCTGAGACAAATCGAGTTTCCAGGTCGATTGCTTTAGCGAGACGGGGGGAGAACCGATGGAGGAGGATGGTCGAAACGATCCAATCACCCATCTTTATCGTGGGCGCCGAACGCTCGGGGTCGACACTTCTGCGGTTGATGCTGGACTCACATCCCACGATCACTGGTTGTGAGGGTTTCGAATTCATGGTGGACATGCTCGGTGACGAAGGTCAGCGGCCGGATATGGCTGCCTACCGCGACTATTTGCTTCGCCACGAGATCTTCCGAAGCACGCGCCTGACCATCGACCCGTCGCTCGACTACGACGCTTTGGTCAACGACTTCTTTGGCCAGCGACTGGCCGGCTCTGGCAAGCCCGAAGCGGCGGCGATGGTGCATTTCGGGTTTTCCCGAGCACTGCACATCTGGCCTGAGGCACGGTTCATCCATCTGATTCGTGATCCGCGTGACGTGACTTCCTCGGTGATCAATATGGGGTGGGCATCGACGGTCTGGTTTGGTCTCGACAAGTGGATCGAGTCGGAGTCTGAGTGGGAGCGTCTGCAACCAACACTGCGCGATGACCAATGGATCGAACTTCACTTCGAAGACCTCATCGAAGACCACGAAAGGGAACTGAAACGCGTTTGCGCTTTCCTTGGCGTGGACTACACAAGCGACATGCTTTCTTACGCCGACGAGACGGCCTATGCGATACCTGATCCAACGAGATCAAGTGCTTGGCAATCGACCCTGACCAAGAAGGAACTTGCCATTGTTGAGGGTCGTGTCGGAGACCAGCTGGTCGCCCGCGGCTATGAACTGTCCGGTCAGGCAGTAGAGCACCTCGATGGTGTCAGCTTTTTGATCGACAAGACCAAGAATCGGATCGGTCGTGCCGAAGCACGCCGTAAGAAGTTCGGGACAGCACTCTTTGCAGCCTCGCTCGCATCGAAGCTCGACCCCACGGGTCGTGTTCATGAGGCGGTTCGCGATCGGATGATTGATTCGTCTCGCTCAAGCCGCAAGCAATCGTGGCGAAGCGATGACAGGGAGTACTCGCTCGCCCCCGATAGCGAAGCAGCGTAGAACGAACAAAGCCGCCCCCGCAGGGGCGGCTTATTCTTGCTCCGCGGGTTGGGATCGAACCAACGACCTGCCGATTAACAGTCGGATGCTCTG
>CAYTUB010000046.1:8292-23694 GCA_964441145.1 uncultured Acidimicrobiales bacterium | reverse complement strand
TGCAAAGTCGCTGCGCAGAGCCCTCGGAATCCAAGGGTTCAGCGTCTCGCTCCCACGATGAGAACTGGCGGTATGAGCGATCGGTGGTGTTAGTGATCGGCGATGGTGTTGAGAGCCTCGGCAACAGCGGCTTCATCATCGAGCAGTCGATGAAAGTCCAAAATGTCGTCGTGATCAATCCGGCTTCCAGAACGGGACTCGAAGAGTTCCGCTGGGAGTGTCCATGTATCCATCTGTACCCCGCTGGCGACCAATAGGTCGATCGTCCGGTGTTCTGCTGGCTTAACGACCACCATCGCGCATACAGGGCACGTGAAGCGATACTCGCCTCGGTCATCGTCTAGACATACTCGAACCACGACGTCCTCTGTTGTGAGTTCTACGTCACCACAGTCTGGACAGCTCGCTCGGATCGTTGCCATGCGGGTTCACACTCCACTCTCGCTTACAAGGGATTATTCGGATGACACGCCTTGATCCTTGAGGAGCAGTAGGCCTATTTCGTTCTCCGCGCGATGAGCCGTTCCGACCATGATGGCCAATACCATGCACTTATGGGCCTGCGATTACCGTCCTTACGCGACGTCCCCATTGGGTTTGCCCATAGAGGCGCACGTGCCCACGCCCGTGAAAACACGCCAGAAGCCTTTGATTTGGCTGTCAAACTTGGTGCCTCGGGTATCGAATCTGACGTGTGGTTGTCAGCAGACGGCGAACTTATCTTGAATCACGACGGCCATCACGGACTGCGACGACGTCACATCCGCTCGATGGAGCGCTCTGCGCTGCCCGAAACAATGATTACCTTGCCTGAACTGATCGAGCGGATACCGGCAACGATGGACGTCTCGATCGACATTAAGGACGATGCCACCACAGAACCGTTCCTCGAGTGGGCCGCAACCCTCGATCCGGTGTCGCGATCTCGCATCTATGTCTGTCACCACGATTGGAAACGCCTCGTCGAATGGCGAGAGGCCGACGAACATCTGCGCCTTGTTGATTCGACGAGCGTGAAGCATATGACCGGTGGTCCCGAACGGCGAGCCAACGACCTATTCGTTGCTGGAATCGACGCGGTCAACCTCCGCCAGAACGAGTGGTCCGGCGGGATGGCGACACTGTTTCATCGATTTGGAAGGCTTTGCTTTGGTTGGGACGCGCAACACCGACGCATCCTCGATGATTTGTTGCGTATGGGTCTCGATGGCGTGTACAGCGATCATGTGGACACCATGATGGAGGCCATCGAGGCGTCCCAAGCCAAGGGACGGCCCGGCGAAGCCACCATCTAGGAGCCGTGGCCTAGGCCACGAGCGTTCGCTAGAGCGTCGACAGGTCGCCGAGTGGCCAGATGCGGAAGAAGGCCCGGCCGACGACGTTTTCTTCAGGTATCGGCCCGAAGAATCGTGAGTCGGCAGAGCTTCTCCGGTTGTCACCCAGCATGAAGAAGCTGGAATCGTCGAGCGTGCACCGGCCTGGTGTTCGGTTGTTGGCGCACCCGTCGTCCCATATGTCCCTACTGAGGGGATCCGATGCCGACGGAGGGTCAAAAATTTCGTTCTGAGGATCGAGATATGGCTCTTCGAGCAGAAGCGCCTGGTCAGGGCCTTCGCCGGGCCCCCAGATCCAGATTCTGCCGTCGTCACGCACTTCGATGGTTTCTCCGGGCAACGCGATCACACGCTTAATGAGATCGTCGGTATCGCCAGGTGTGCCCTCAAGTCGCTTGAACACGACGAGATCACCGCGGCGCACCTCGTGGAGGCGGTACGACAGTTTGTTCACCAGGATCCGGTCGCCCTCGTTGACCGTCGTCTCCATCGACGGCGACGGAATCCAGAAGGCTTGGAGGACGAAGGCTTTGATGAGCAGTGCCACCGCCAATGCCGAGCCGATGACCAAGAGCCATTCGAAGATCGTGCGAAGATCCGACGCCCGATACCCATCGGTAGAAACAGGCTCTTCGGACATCAGCTCGTCGGCGGGATGCACTCCGTCTTGTGCGCCGCGATCGATCTCAAAGCCGGCGTCAACCCGGGCCGGTTCAATATTGGGTTCTTGGAACGGAGGAATGCTGCTCGGCTGAAAAGCAGGAGCGGTCACCGGGGTCTGCTGTGTCGATGGCTGAGCAGGAACAGCGACCGGCTCTGGGCGCTGCGGCTGAGCCTGTGGCTCGGCTTGTTGTGGCTCGCTCTGCGGTGGCGTTGTGTAACTCTGCGGTGATGTTGTGTAACTCTGCGGTGATGTTGTGTAACTCTGCGGAGGCGTATCGACGACCGTTTGTGTGATGGTCGTCGATTCCTCAGCCACCGGAACCGTTTCAGGCTCAATCGCGGGAACCGTTTCGGGCTCAGCAAGCAAGGAGGAAACGGTGTCTGGGGCGGCCGGCGCTTTTGGGGGCTCCGGGTTCTGTGCTACTTCATCGACTCGTGCGTGGACGGTCGATCGAGGCTCGTGGTGCTCGTCGATCGCTGGCGGTTCTGGAGCCGGGGCTACCTTGTCGTGGCGGTCGAAGAGTTGCTCGGTCGGCACTCTCTCCGAACTGAAACGACGGGTTGCTTCTGCCGCTGCAGCTGCCCGAGAGCGAATCGATGCGGTGTCGAGGGGCGTGGCATTGGACCAATCCGAGGTCGTCGGTCGCGGCGGGGATGCAACCGTAGAGGGCGCAACAGCGTCGCTGCCCGCAAGCTGATCCTCTGCCCGAGTTTCCTCGAGGAGCGCGCGTGCTACAACAGCCTTGATCCACTCGTCGTCGTCTGCCCGCTCGGGCGACGTATCAGGAGATTCGGGCACGTCTAAAGGTTACCTCGTTATACCGGTAATTTCGGGCACCCGTTTTGCCTAAAGCGTGCTCAGGGACTCCACTGGCCAGATCCGAAGCACGGCTCGACCAACCACATGGTCTTCTGGCACCGGGCCGAAGAAACGGGAATCGACCGATGATGTTCGATTATCGCCAAGCATCAGGAAACTCGAGTCGTCGAGGGTGCATCGGCCGGGATCTCGTGGCTGGTTTGCACAGTTTTCGTGCCAAATGTCTTCAATAAGTCGAGAGGTCGGAGTGGGAGGGGTGAGCGTGGTGACTCTCGGATCTAGGTAGGGCTCTTCGAGCAGGACCGCATCGGCTGCTGTTTCATCTACGCCCCAGATCCACAACCGGCCATCGTCTCGAATCTCAACGGTCTCCCCCGGTAGTCCAATGGCGCGCTTAATGAGCTGGTCGGTTTCTCCGGGCGTTCCCTCCAGACGGTCGAACACCACAAGGTCGCCTCGCCCTACATCGCCAAAGGTGTACGAGAGCTTATTCACGAGAATCCGGTCACCCGGGACCACCGTTGGTTCCATAGAACCCGAGGGAATCTCAAAGGCTTGGAACGCGAACTCCTTGATCAACAACGCCACAGAGATCGCGACGACCACCACGGCTACCCATTCGACAAGGGTCCGAAGTTCGCGGTTGATCTTTTGGTCCCCCGTTGGATCATCGGACTCGTCGAGAGAGTGGCCGAGATCATCATCTGGTGGCGAATCCACATGCTCTCTTGATCCAAAGACATCGTCGATTGCGACAAATGCGCCGTCGGGATCTTCAGTCGACATAGCGCGACCGGACCCTCTGGGCGGCATCGCCGACGTCAATTGGGAGGACCCCTGACTCGATGCGCGCCTCGGGGCCGATACGCAGGAGTAGCTGCTCCATGAAGCGCCCGGTGGAGACGGCCAGCGTCACCACCAGCCGGTCATTGGCTTTCTCGATGCTTCGCACCGGCACTCCCTCGAAGAGATAGTCGCTCGAAATTGGCGCAGACAAGGTGACCTCAGGGCCGTCGTCGAGTTCAAAGGTACCGTACGAAGATTCGGTATCTGGGGGCACATGGGTAAAGACTTCATCAGTTTCGGTAGCGCTAGCAATGCGGTCGACGCGAAACACGCGCTCGGCCTCTGCCAGATGGCAATAGCCACCGACGTACCATCTTCCCGCATCGAGAAACAAGCGCGAGGGCTCCACTCGACGGTCGGTGGGCGCGTTGCTGGAGAAGCTGAAGTACCGAATGTCCACACAACGTTGCGCCTGGCTAGCGCTTCGTAGTGTCGAAAGCAATGGTGTAGCGACCGTCCCGAGGCCAACGTCGACCACCTCGGCTGTGGTACCGGTCGACAATCGCAACTTCGTCAGGCCGCGAGCTAGCGCGCCAGCGTCCTGGCCCGTATCGAATGCGAGCGCAGCCTCGCCCGCTGCCAGTAGTGCCAAGATCTCGGTGCCGGAGAGTCGCATTGGCCGAGAGAACCAATCGGCATAGCGAATCCACACCATGTCGTCGTCGATGATTACCTCGATCAACGTGTCGGGTGTGTACGGCGGAACGCCGACGAAGAACACGACTTCGCTCAGATCCTCCAGGAGTAGATTGCGCGGGTAGTCGAAGCGTTCCGAGATGTCGTCGAGGGTTACGCCGTCTTGGTCTGCAATCCATGGAATCGCGGCGACGAGGCGCGCCATCCGGTCTGTAGCAGCGATACGGCTCATTGGTGCGCCCCACCGATCGCGTCAAGCCATTCGACCATCTCGGAGCGCAACTCTGGAGGCGATTCGATTTCGGCTGCATCTACGAAGCTCAACACCCAGTCTCTGAACCGTTCCCGATTTCGGACTTTCACGTGGACGCTGACCGATCCATCAGCGTGCTCCTCGATCTCGTCGGATCGGAGATGGACGTTTGCCCACAATGCTGCGGTGGCATCAATTCTCACCACCGCATCGACGGGTTCCTCATCGCCAAGCTCCCATATTCTCGTGATCTCTGGCCCTCGGGTTGGACGAGGTTCATAGGCCCCTGGCTCACCAAGGGTGATCACTCCCTCAATTCGGTCGATCCGAAAGACCCGAGCGGCATCGCGCGTTTGGTCGTGTCCCGAGACGTACCAATTGCCCTGTACAAAGCTGATTCTGGACGGCTCAAGAATGCGCTCAACATTTCGGTAAAGAAATTTTGCGACCCGGTGCTCAGAGATCGCCGTGTGAAACTGTCCGGCGGCGTCGGCAGCGGGCACGGTGCCCGCAACCTCGACCGGTACCGGTCCATCGCCGGACCCACCAAGCTTCCAAAAGGCGTTGTCGCCGAGGTTCTCGACGCGAACGAGGGCTGCGGCAAGATGCAATGCGGCGAGCTCGTCGGGCTCCAGGCCGGGATCTTGGCCCACGTAGTCGGCTTGGTGAACAATGTATCCGTCGAGCGGCGGCTCGGTTTGTGGAACCGACTCAACCGAGATCGCTACGCCCATGGTCCGAAGATCGTCTTTGTCGCGTTCAAAGGTTCGGCGAAACGATGCGGCGGTCTCGGGGTAGCCGCCGATGCGTCGGCGAAGGTCCTCGGCCGATATTGGAATGTGGGTGTCGAGCAGCACGGCGAGCAGTTTGAGAAGCCGTTCTAGTTTCGACACGCAGCGATCTTACCTACAAGCTGGCAATCAGCTTGTCGACCCTCTCGTCATGGCTACGGAACGGGTCCTTGCAGAGGACGGTTCGCTGCGCCTGATCGTTCAGCTTGAGATGGACCCAGTCGACGGTGAAGTCGCGTCGCTTTTCCTTGGCCTTGCGGATGAACTCGCCTCGCAGGCGCGCTCGGGTGGTCTGCGGTGGTGTCTCGACTGCGGCAGCGATGTCGTGGTCGTCGCAGATGCGTTCGACAAGTCCGCGGCGTTGCATGCTGTAGAACAGCGATCGTTGACGATGGATGTCGTGGTACTGCAAGTCGACAAGCGCTACTCGCGGGTCGGCCAACGAGAGGTCGTGTCGGCTTCGGTAGGCCTCGAGCAGTTTGTACTTGATGACCCAGTCGACTTCGCGATCCAATTTCAATGGATCATCGGCGATAGTTGTCAGGCAGTGTTCCCACATCTGCAGTGCTTGCTTCTCCAATGGGTCAAGCTCATGAAACTCGGCAAAGCGCAAGGCTCGCTCCAAGTATTCGCTTTGGATCTCAAGCGCTGACGCCTCACGGCCATTGGCAAGGCGTACTCGACGACGACACGTGGGATCATGGCTAATTTCGCGAATTGCCCGAATCGGGTTCTCCAGCGTCATGTCTCGCAAAATGACGTTCGGCTCTTCCAACATGCGCAGCATCAGCGACGCAGCACCGATCTTAAGAAAGTTGGTGTATTCGCTCATATTCGAGTCGCCGACAATGACGTGGAGGCGGCGGTAACGCTCGGCATCGGCGTGCGGTTCGTCTCGGGTGTTGATAATGGGCCGAGACCTCGTCGTCGCGCTCGACACGCCTTCCCAAATGTGCTCGGCACGCTGGCTCACGCAGAACATGGCGCCACGAGCGGTCTGCAGTACCTTTCCCGCTCCGGCATAGATCTGTCGGCTCACCAGGAACGGAATGAGCACCTCGGAGTACGAACCAATGTCGTCTTTGCGACTGGTAAGAAAGTTCTCGTGGCAGCCATAGGAGTTACCGGCGGAGTCGGTGTTGTTCTTGAACAAGTAGATGTCGCCCCGGATGCCGTCTTCGGCGAGACGTTGTTCAGCGCCGATAAGCAGCTGCTCGAGGATGCGCTCACCAGCTTTGTCGTGCACGACTGTTTCGTACACGTTGTCGCACTCCGGTGTTGCGTACTCGGGGTGCGATCCAACGTCGAGATAGAGCCTCGCACCGTTGGCGAGAAAGACGTTGCTCGAACGCCCCCAAGACACCACACGCCGAAATAGATACCGCGCGACTTCATCTGGTGAGAGCCGGCGTTGTCCTTCAAGCGTGCACGTGACGCCGTATTCGTTCTCGACACCGAAGATGCGACGTTTCATTAATCGCTACGGTAGCGCTCCAAGAGGGTGCACTGCATCCATGGGCTGCGGTTGGTTACTCAGAATCGGCTTCTGTCCCGTCTGAGGTCTTGGCCAGGCGAAGCATTCGAGAGAAGCTCTGGCCGGTCTGCAGTGTCTGCCCGAACCAGAATCGCGCACGATTGTCGAGATCCTCATCGTTGAGATCGAGCAATGTAGAAAGCACCGTAAGGTCGGCTCGTCGAAGTTGGAGCGGAATGCTCGGTGGGATCTGACGCTGCCTGCGAATGGCCGATGAGAAGCCACGAAGCAGGACGTCGTTGTCATCGAGGCCGAGCCGAAATCGCACGCCGAGGGTTCCAACTCGAAGCACGCCCTGCGCTGCATCGTAGGCAATTACCGTACGGGGTTCGTCGGTCTCGGTTTCCTTGAGCAGTTTGGCAAGGCGGATGCCATAGGCACTCTCGACGCGTTCTTGAAGCTCCGCGTTCAGCGCAACCGCTCCTGATTCAAGGTCACGAAGCAGCGGGACCGAAATTCCCAGGACGTTTGCGGCGCCTTCGAGTGAGTAGCCGACCAAGGTGCGCGCAGTCGCCACGGCATGACCCGCAGCGACCGTTGTTGCACTTTCTTGTTCAGCCACGCCCCCTGTCATAGCAGAATTGTCGGGACATCTTTACTACTAGTTAAGGAAATATTCTCTCTTGTGGTGCGCTAGAGGTCAGCGATTTCGTCGTCGGGTATGCGCACGAAGGTTCGGCGTCCCCTCGTTCGATCGAGCATGGCAACCTCAAGGTCGGCATTTTCGAGGGAACGTCCGTCGCCAGCGAGCGCTGAGCGACACAGTTCCAGCGCTCCCGATGCTGACAGACCCTCCGAGAAGCTGTCGCCTACCCGGGAAGTAATTGCATCGGAGTCACCGCCGAGCACAACAAACTTGCTCTGATCGACGACAGTTCCGTCGTAGAGGATATGGAACAGCTGCTCTTCGCCTGGAGTGTCGGTGATCTCGGCGACGAGGATCTCGACTTCCATTGGCTTCATTTCGTGAGTGAATGTTTGCCCGAGCATTTGGGCGTAGTTGTTTGCGAGGCTCCGAGCTTCCACATCTTCGCGGCTGTAGGTAAAGCCCTTCAGATCTGCGTGGCGAACGCCAGCGATGCGGAGTTGGTCGAACTCGTTGTACTTACCAACGCCAGCAAAAGCGATCTTGTCGTAAATCTCCGACACCTTGTGCAGGGTCGACGATGGGTTCTCGGCGCAGATAAAGATGCCTTGTTCGTAGGCAATAGCGATCAAGGAACGCCCGCGAGCGATTCCCTTGCGCGCGTAATCGGCCCGATCTTTCATCATCTGCTCGGGCGCTACGTAGAACGGCGTGGTCATGGGGTCACCTCCCGATGGTTGGCAGCGAAGCGATCGGCAACCGCTTCAAATCGGCTGGCAATGTCGGCATCTTCAACACGCTCGAAGCCTTCGGCGCTTACGGTGACGACAATTGGGTAGATTCCGCGGAGCGGATCGGCTCCACCGGTTGCCGCGTCGGCGTCAGCAGCCTGAAACAGTGCCTCGGCGAGCAAATCCTTGGCCTCATCGACAGTCATGTCTCGCTTGTACCCGACCTTGATCACGGTCTCGGCGTGCAGTGACCCAGAACCGGTAGCTGCGTAATCGGACTCTTCGTAGCGACCACCGGTGATGTCGTATTCAAACAAGCGGCCTGTTTCTCGTCCTTCGTCGTATCCAGCGAAGATCGGGACGACGGCCAGGCCCGACATCGCCGCAGGAAGATTTCCACGAAGCATTTGAGACAGCTGGTTGGCCTTGCCTTCCAAGCTAAGCGGTGAGCCCTCTACCTTTTCGTAGTGTTCGAGCTGGAGTTGGAACAACCGGACCATTTCAATAGCGGGACCTGCGGCGCCTGCGATCGCCACAACGCTTAGGCGATCGGCAGCAAAGACCTTTTCGATCGAGCGGTGAGAGATCAGATTGCCCGCAGTGGCCCGACGATCGCCCGCCATAACCACGCCATCGACAAAGCGAACGGCAACACATGTGGTGCCGTGGGTGATCTGTTCGCCCGACCCCGCTGTGGGAACGGGAAACGGATCGTTTCCATGGCGCTTTACAAGCTCGGAGAAATCTGGCCCGGGGTCCGAGCCAAGTGGGAAGTACGGCAGGGTCACTGTCCACCCTTTTGGATATAGCTCTTCACGAAGTCCTCCGCGTTGGTTTCGAGCACTTCATCGATCTCGTCGAGAAGGTCATCCATGTCGGCCTTCAACTTCTCCCCGGACTCGGAGGCGCTGGGGAGATCCTCAACGTCTTCGCTTTCGTTCGGAGCATTTCGTTTGATCTGTTCGCGTTCAGCCATGTGTCTTCCTTGAAGCAGGTCTGGTGTAGAGCGTTCTTGTATCGGTCGTTGTGTGTGGAGCTATTGGTTGAGTCGCTCAACCAGGTCCAACGGTGTCTCACATTCTTCTAACACCGTAGCGACGTGTTGGAGCGTACCCCGGGTCGGCTCGAGCATCGGAATTCGGCGTAGCGGGTCTACACCAACGTCGAAGACCAAGCTGTCCCAGTTCGCTGCAACGATCTGATTTCCCCATCGGCGAAGGCACTCCCCACGGAAATAGGCCCGTGTTTCTTCGGGAGGATCCGACATCGCGGCTTGCACGGCGGACGGATCGGCCAGGATCTCAAGCGGTAGACGTCGTGCGAGAGATCGCTCCGGCCGCATGTCGTGATACTGGAGATCCATGGCGTAGAGACGGGCGTCGTCCCATTGGAGATCGTGTCGGGAACGGTACGCGTCGAGAAGTTGGTACTTGGCCACCCAATCGAGCGTGGTCGACAGTGACATTGGATCGGCCGCCAGCGCGTCAAGCGTTTCAGCCCAGCGATCGAGGACCTGGAGGGCAACCTCGCCCCCAACAGCCTCGGTCCCCTCTTTGTCGATGAACCGCTGCGCGTCCTCCAACAGCGCGGACTGTACGTCGATGGCACGAACCCGGCTCCCGTCATCGAGAGGAAGGGTCTGAGACACCGAGGTATCGAGACTGACCTGTTGCATGGCTCGAACCGGATCCTCAAACGTCCACTGTCGTGAAATTGCGTCGTGTTCGATCATTCCCAGGACAATGGCGGTAACCCCGACCTTCAGAAAGGTGGCTACCTCACTCATGTTCGCGTCGCCCGCGATCACATGAAGGCGCCGGTACTTTCGAGCATCGGCATGAGGCTCGTCGCGAGTGTTGATAATCGGACGCTTGAGAGTGGTTTCGAGGCCGACCTGTTCCTCGAAGAAGTCGGCGCGTTGGGTGAGTTGAAAGGTGACCTCGTCTCGATTGAGACCAGGAAGTTCGGTTCCCACTTTTCCTGCGCCGATGTAGATCTGGCGCGTGATGAAGTGCGCGATGCCCGCCTTTACGATCTGTCCAAAGGGCGTCTTTCGGTCCATGAGATAGTTCTCATGGCAGCCATAGGAGTTTCCTTTGCCATCGCTGTTGTTCTTGTAGACAACGATCTCCTGCCCGTCAGGAAGCATCGAGTCGACGGCGCGCATCGACTCCACAAGAATTTCTTCCCCTGCCCGATCGTGAATGAGCAGCGACAATGCATCGCCACATTCGGGAGTGGAATACTCCGGATGCGCGTGGTCCACGTAATAGCGCGAGCCATTCGTCAAGACGGCATTCACGAGGTGCGTCTCAATCTCGGGAGCGAGACCGAAATAGGGGCCTGACCCACGAGCATCATTTGCCGGAGACTCATCCTCGAAATCCCAAGAGACGCGAGGCGCCCCGCTGTGGCGTTCGCTCGACAAATACGCGTTGATCAGCATCGACGACGCGGAGATCGGGTTCGGGTCCTCGACGCCTTTAAGGACGATTCCGTACTCGGTCTCGACGCCAAGTGTTTTTGCGACGACCATCTACAGATATTGTCCGGTTCCCACGCGCTGCACTTCACGGCCACCCGAGCCCGACTCTGCTGATGCTCCAACGAGCGTTCGGATGTAGGTGATTCGCTCACCCTTCTTGCCGGAGATCTTTGCCCAGTCGTCGGGGTTTGTGGTGTTGGGAAGGTCCTCGTGTTCGCGGAACTCGTTCTTGACCGCGGTCACGAGGTCTTCGGAACACAGCCCTCGTGGTCCGCCTGCAATGATTCGCTTGATCGCGAGCTGCTTGGCACGTCTGACGACGTTCTCGATCATGGCTCCCGACGAGAAGTCCTTGAAGTACATCACTTCCTTATCGCCATTGCGATAGGTCACTTCGAGGAACTCATTGTCCTTGTCGGTGCGGTACATCTCGCCGACCGCAGCGTCGACCATTGCGGCGATGGCCTTGTTACGGTCGCCGCCTCCGGTGGTGTCGATCAGTTTCTGATCGACGGGGAGGTCAGGAGTGAGGTACCGACTAAAGATCGCTGCCGCCGACAGTTCGTCTGGGCGTTCAATTCGGATCTTCACATCGAGGCGACCAGGTCGCAGGATTGCGGGGTCGATGAGGTCCTCGCGATTCGATGCACCGATCACCACCACGTTGCGCAGCGTCTCGACGCCATCGATCTCTGCGAGGAGCTGCGGCACGATGGTGGACTCAATATCGGAGCTGATGCCCGAGCCGCGGGTGCGGAAGAGCGATTCCATCTCATCGAAGAAGACAATGACGGGCCAGCCTTCCTGAGCCTTCTCTCGCGCTCGTTGGAACACGAGCCGGATCTGGCGCTCGGTTTCGCCGACGTATTTGTTCAAGAGCTCCGGGCCCTTGATGTTGATGAAGAACGACTTCGCTTCGGTATCGCCGCTCACTTCCGAAACACGCTTCGCGAGCGAATTCGCGACAGCCTTTGCAATCAGGGTCTTACCGCAACCGGGAGGTCCGTACAGCAAGATCCCCTTGGGAGACGGGAGGCTGAACTCGGTGAATAGCTCGGCGTGCACGAAAGGCAGCTCGATAGCGTCGGTGATCTGTTCGATCTGCTCGTCGAGACCGCCAATGTCGTCGTAGGACACATCGGGAACTTCCTCGAGAACGAGCTCCTCGACTCCTGGCCGAGGAAGCTTTTCGACAATCATCGCCGCCCTCGGGTCCAGCAACACCGAATCGCCGGCTTTCAGCATGGAACCGCGAAGCGCCTCGCAGATCTCTACGACGCGTTCTTCATCGGCCCGGCCGGTAACCATGGCCCGATCCAGCCCGATCAATTCCCGGACGCTCGCCATCTCACCGGTGATTTCGGTGCCTCGCGCCATCACGATGTTCAGGCTGTCGTTCAAGACGACCTCTTGACCTGGTTGCAAAGGCCCATCGAGGTCAGGCCCAATCGCTACCCGGACCTTGCGGCCGCCAGCGAAGACATCGGCGGAACCGTCGTCTTCGTTGATCGAAAGGAAGGTGCCATAGCTAGCAGGGGCTTGGCTGAGCTTGTCGACTTCATCTCGAAGCGTCGAGATCGAATCGCGTGCCTCGCGCAAGGTGTATGTGAGCTTTTCGTTGTGGGCGACAGTCTGAGCCAGCTGTCCCTTGGTGTCGAGAACTCGCTCTTCGAGGACCCGCAGATGTGCGCGGGTCTCGGTGATCTGCGACGCCAGCGCGCGCGAACCGCTCTCGCATGACGACAGCTCATTCTTGAGCCGCGAAATCTCTTCCTGGTCACTCACCGAAAATGCCTCCTAGGTCTTCGAAGGTAGCTCAGACCAGATGGTGATACATCAGCGCCTTGCTGACACGGCCGTTCTGGCGTCTTTGAAAAACACTAATCCGTACAACACCGTCGCCACGGCGACCGTCGTAGATAATGCCCAATTGTTCACCATCGGACATTCCTTCGCCTGAGCCAAAAGTTCCCTTCAGGCACCGGTACTCTTATGTCGAACATCCACTCGCGCGAACGCGTGTTTACCGAATCAACTTGGAGTGTCAGTGAAAGTTTGGATCGATCAAGACTTGTGCACCGGTGACGGCATCTGCGTCGAGATCGCCCCCGACGTGTTCGCGCTTCTCGATGACGGACTCGCCTACGTAGTCGACGACGGCAAGGTACTCAGCGAACCGGGCGGCGTAAAGGGTCTCGCGGCGGTTGCCAGCGGCAAAGAAGACGGCGTGATCGAATCCGCGGAAGAATGCCCCGGAGAATGCATTTTTATCGAGGTTTAGCGGCCAGCGGCTCCGCCGCGACCAACCGGAGGAATACGTCGAGGGTGAGGACCTCACGGGCATTTGCTTCGAAGAGCCGATCCCGCTCGATCAGCAAGAGGGCTAGCGCTACAGCAGGCGGGCGGAGGTGAGGAAGCCGGTGTGGCCGACCATTCGGTGGTCGGGGCGCACGGCCTGGCCCTCTACGTGCCAGCCGCGTTGCATGAACTCGGTTGTGGCGGCCATGACGAAGCCGTGTTCGTTGAGCGCATCGGTAAAGCGACTGACCTGCATGACGCTCGGCGTGTAGGCAACGACGATGCCGCCTTTGCGCAGTGCCTTCGCGAGGTGTGGCACCACCTCCCAAGGTTCCGGTAGATCGAGGACGGCACGATCGAAACCGGTCTCATCGATGCCGTCATAGGAGCTGCGAAGCTGTACGTCGTAGCGGTCGAGCACGTCGGTACCGAGGATTTCGGTGACGTTGTCGGTCGCACGTTTGGCGAAGTCTTCGCGTAGCTCATAGCCGGTGATGTTGGCGCCAGCGCGCAGCATCGTCATCGACAATGCGCCGGAGCCGACCCCCGTCTCAAAGACGCGAGCACCGGGGAAGATATCGGCGATCATCAGGATCGGGCCCAAGTCCTTGGGGTAGATCACCTGAGCGCCGCGCGGCATTTTCAAGATGATCTCCGACAGGGTCGGACGGATGGCCAGGTAGGTCGCCCTGCTGTTCGGGTCGGAGACTTTCCCTTCCGGTTGACCAATAACGGAGTCGTGAGACAGCGAACCCTTATGGGAGTGAAACTCTTTGCCAGCGGTCAACGTCACCATGTAACGACGATCCTTGGCGTCGACAAGCTGTACGAGTTCGCCCTCCTTCAGCGTTTCCTGGTTCGTCACGTTTTCTCCTCGAGTCGGCGCGCCGACAATTCAACAGGCTGCGAGTCAGAAACCGACACCCGTTCGATAAGCCGACAGAATGCGCACACCTCTGCGCTGGTTGGCGATCCGCAGCGTTCGCATTGCCCGATCACATCGTCACGTTCCTCGGTGGCGAAACGGTCTGCAGCCCGTTCCAGAAATCCGAAATAGAACGCGTGCTTTGCTCCTGGCGATTCCACTTCCATCCCGTTGAGCAGTTCCTTGTAGGCAAGGTGCTTGTTTCCCGCAGCCATCGGGCATTCCTCGACGATGTAGTCGATGCCCTGCACCACGCAATACGCGGCCATCTCCCGCTCCCCTAGCCGTACGAGCGGCTTTGCCTTGCGGGGAAAGCCATTGCCAGCAGGCAACACGGGAAACTGGCGACCGAGGTAGTCGGTCTGCCACCGAGCGACATTGCCGAACAGCACGGCAGCTTCATCATCGAGGTTGTGGCCGGTTACCACGACGTCGTAGTCGCCCTCCTTGGCTACCGAGTCGAAGATGTGCCGCTTGGAGAGCCCACACGATGAACATGGCACGCGCTTGGTCCGTTCCGCCGCCTGCGGCACCGTGAAGCCGTGATCGGCTGCCAAGTCGACCTCGATCAGGTTGAGGTCGTTCTTCTCGGCAAACTCGCGGGTGTAGCCCGAGCTGGCGTGTGAATACTCTCCGATACCCAAACCAATCGATAGACCATCGGTTTCATAGCCCAACGAGATCAGGATCTGCCACAGGGCGAGCGAGTCCTTTCCGCCCGATACAGCGACGAGAATTCTCGCGTCGGCGGGAAACATCTCGAATTGCTTGATGGCCTTCTCGACCTGCCGGTGGCAGAACGCCACGAAATGTTCACCGCAGAAGGCAGCGTTATGTTGCCGTAGTTCAATGACGGGCTGCGCACGGCATACCCGGCACCTCATGTTCTTGGGCAAACCGCACCTGCGCTGTCCTGTTGCCCGCCCGAAATCACGCTGCGGATCTCGATGTTCGCGTCTTCTGGGATCTTTTGATCTCCCGCGATCAGCGTGCCATCGACGATGACCAACACCGACTCTCGGTTCAGCTCGAAATGATCGACGAGTGCAGCAACCGACATAGGACCTGCGACGTCGACCTCGCGATCGGGGTTACGAAACCTGACCTTCACGACTGGCTGTCAATCTCGCCCTCGCTCGCCGCAACCTTGCGGGCTCTACGCGAACTCTTGGATGCTCTCGCCGCCAGCTTCGCTTCGTCCTTGGCGGCACGGGCAGCGTTCTTGGCCTCACGCCGTGACGGCTTGGCGTTCTCGGCCCGCTTGGCCACCTTTGCGTCTCGCTTCGAGAGTTTGGCGTCGGCCTTCGCGAGTTTTGCGTCGCGCCGTGACGGCTTGGCTTTTGCAGCTTTCTTTGCGTCTTTGGCCTCGACCTTCGCAGCGTGAGCGTCGGATTTGGCTGTTTGCTTCGCGACTTTCGCGTTCGCCTTGGCATCAACTTTCGCAGCGTGAGCGTCGGATTTGGCTGTTTGCTTCGCGACTTTCGCGTTCGCCTTGGCATC
>CAYTUB010000046.1:0-8192 GCA_964441145.1 uncultured Acidimicrobiales bacterium | reverse complement strand
CGTGAGCGTCGGATTTGGCTGTTTGCTTCGCGACTTTCGCGTTCGCCTTGGCATCGACCTTCGCAGCGTGAGCGTCGGTCTTGGCTGTTTGCTTCGCGAGTTTCGCGTTCGCCTTGGCATCAACTTTCGCAGCGTGAGCGTCGGATTTGGCTGTTTGCTTGGCCAGCTTTACCTCGGCTTTGGCGTCGGACTTTGCCAGCTTGGCGTTGGACTTCGCGGTTTTCTTGGCCAGCTTTGCCTCTTGCTTCGCGGTCTTGACGGCTGTGCGCTTTGTCTTGCGTCGCGCTCGTCGGGTCAGCGGCGGATCAGAAACGACCTCTTCGCCGAGGATGGCATTGATGCGCTCGGCGCTTGGCGCCTCAAGAATTTTTGCACCTGCAGCCGACAGTGCAGGACCAACGATCGCTGACGCACGAGGGCGTGCACGCTTGGGGCCGACGACGAGACGACGGCCTTCGCCACGTCCGCGGGCGGAGTCTTCTGGCACGTGGACCAGAGTCCACGCGGTTCCCTCGCCCAGCGGCTCAGAAAAGGTCACCGGCGCTTCGCCACCCTTGGAGATCCGGCTCCAGCCCTTGCGGAGGAGTTGGGCTACCCAGATGGCGCGCCACAGCGGTGAACCCCCGAGGAGGCCCTTTCGCAATGCATTGGTCTTGATCAAACGAGTGATCGTTTGACGATTGAACACGGCCATTAGAGCCGACGGACCTCAACGACTGCCGTCTTCTTTGTACCAGCACGACGGCCGAGCAAAAAGAAGATCAGGGCCAGCAAGATTCCGACGGCGGTAGCGGCGGGAACGAACTTGTTTTTTGCATTTCCTGCGACCGGATCGACGACCTCATCTTTGATCTGGCGGAACTTCGACTCGATGTCGTCGCGTGAAACTGGTGCCTGTTCGGTGCTCATGATGACGTCAGTCCTTTCGAAATACGAGAAGCGAGGAAGACAATGACCACTGCGGCCCCGAAGAACACAATGACGTACGGCAGGATCACGCCTGCGCCGATCCCATCGTCACCACCATTGAAGAACTCAACCTCTTGGAGGCCACGAAGGGCAGACAGCGCCAGAAAGAAGAAGCCCAAGCCAAGGCACGCTGCCCCGGGGACGCCGAATTTGAGGTATTGGCCGACGCCAGCCAAAGGCGTCTTCGTTTCCTGAATTGCGTATGCCTTGACTAGGTCGAACACCTCTTGGGCGTTCTCCACAGGAGTCTTTGGTTCTTCTGCCACGTCCATCCTCACTCGTGCTACTTACGCGCAGCCCTACGCTACCCGAACTCTTCGCCATGGCCGAGCTGTGCACGAAGAAGCATTTGCTTGTTCGCGATAGCGGCGCTGAGCACCGCCATTTGTTCGCTCGTTGTGCCTGCTTCGAGAACGTGTTGACGATCAAAGTCGCTCACCGGTGCAACGGCGCTCAGTTGATCGAGACGCACAAGAACGTCATCGGAAAATTGGTACTGCACTTCGCCTTCATCGACACCGGCTGCCGTGGTGATCATCGTGATCGTTTCGATGACGTCAGCCTCTAGTTGGGCGAGGTCGGACCCACCATTATCAACGACCTCGCGGCTCGTGACCATCGCCCTGGGGTATGGGTCATCGGGAAGCCATTCCACAACATCGATGCGTTCGATCCCAGCCACCACGCATGCCCAGCGCCCGTCGTCGAATTGTTCGGTTTGGAGAACTCTGACCCGCGTTCCGACGTTGCTCCGCTGATCGCCTCCACCGACCTCGTGTCCACGGTCGATCAGCACGATTCCAAACTCGGGATTTTCAGACTCGGTGATGTGCTCCATCATCTCGCGATAGCGAGGTTCGAAGACGTGCAGCGGGATGACTTGTTGTGGAAACACCGCGCTCCCAAGGGGGAACATCGGCAAGTGCGTCACTGCGTTGGGCCGAGTGCGTCGACGTTAGGGCCTTGCGGAAAGTCCAAGAGTTCAAACACGACAGCGTCTTGCATCGCAATCATGTCTTCCACCGGAAGAACGTCGGTGGTGTTCGCAATCCACGAGAACGTCAACACCGTGCCATCGCTGGCCTCGACGGTTCCTGCGAGTGCGCCTACCTCATTCAATCGCCCGGTCTTGGCGCGGACTCGGCCTTCGGCGCGGGTGCCGACGAGGCGCTCGCGCAACGTACCCGACTCGCCGGTTACCGCAAGCCCATCGTGCAGCGGCGTACCAGTGCTGTCGTTGAGAACCTCGAGCAAGAGGCGACAGGTCAGTCGGTTCTCCGACGCGAGGCCAGATCCGTCGACGATGTCGGTCTCGGCCACAGAGAATCCCCGGTCTCGGAGCAAGTTCTCGATCGCCAGTGCACCGTCGTCGGTTGTGCCACGTCCGAGACCGGCCAGGCCAACTTCCTTGAGGAGCAGCTCAGCACCGTGGTTATCGCTGATGTTGACCATCTGATTGGTCACGACCGAGATCGGGTCCGAGATGACAGATGCGATCGTTCGACTGGCCGGAGCCGGAGATCCCTGCCCGGCGCTCTGACGGATGATCACTCCGCGTTCTTCGAGCAAGTCGTCCAAGAACGCCGCAGCGAAGGCTGCGGGTTCGGGCGCCGCGGTAGAGAGCGAGTTCGCCGTGTTCACCGGATCAAAGGCGACGAAGGCATCGTTTACCGTCAGGGCGCTCAAGGGACCTGTTTGGTTCTGATCGGCGCTCGTGAACCGTAGCGGCCACTCCGGCACGAACCGTTCGAGGTCATAGCGGGACTCGTCACCAAGAACTGCACCGTTTATCTCGGTGATTCCGGCAGCGACTACCGCGTCGGCCAACTCTTCAATATCGGTGCGGAAATGAGGCTGTTGTTCGTAGCGATCCGTATAGGTAGCAGTGGCCAACAGTGGGTCGCCACCACCGATGAGCACAAGGTCTCCGTCGAGCACACCACCGGCGATCGGCGCGTCGGTGACCACCTGCGTCTCGTAGGTATGGGTAGCGGTGAGAATCTCATAGACCCCGTAGGCCGTGAGGAGCTTTTGGGTGGACGCTGGCACCAGAGGCAGTGTCGGGTTGTCGGTGAAGACCTCTTCCCCATCGATGGAGACCGCAAGGCAGCTTTGCGACGGGAATGTCGTCGCGACCTCTTCGAGGGCCACAGCCAGATTTTCTGACAGGACGGGTTCGCGGAGAAACTCTGGGGTTCGTCGAATAGAGAGCAGTGGCGTGCTCAGCGACTGCTCGGTACTTCCCTCGATTGGAGGAGTCGCTGCGAGAGCGCGATCGGACTCCACTGCCTGCCACGCGGCAAAACCCGCCACGAGTACAAGCAAGACCGGAAGGATCCATCGGCGCATGGAACAATCTTAGGCACCAGGCAATCGTCTGCGGGCTATCTTCGAAGCATGTTCTCATCGACCTACCTCGCCGGCCGCTAACTCCAATGCGTGCCACAGCAGCTCTCAGCGAACATCCACTTGCATCTCACGCGGTTGGAGAGGTGGCGGGCGTGATCCTCGAGGAAATGGGCGGCGCCCCCATCGACCTCCTCGTCGTGTTCTTTCACGGCAGTCACACCGGAGTGATCGAGGACGTCGAAGCTGCGTTACGCGAGCTTCTCCAGCCCAAACACGTCATCGGCAGCGCGGCATGTGGCGTTCTGGCCAACGATGCCGAGGTCGAGTTTCGTGAGTCGATTTCGGTGTGGGCGGCGAGCGGAATCGACGCGGAGCCATTCCGGATTCCCGGGCGGGAATCTGAACCGATTGGCGGATGGAACGATCAGTGGCGCAACGCAATCATTTTGGCTGACCCGTTCTCCACGCCACTTCCCGAGGTATTTGCCGGTGCTAACGCCGGTGCACCCAACCTGGTGATCTCCGGGGGTCTCGCCTCTGCGGCTACAGGTCCGGGAGGCAACAGGCTGCTTCTCGATGGGGAAATCTTGCAGGACGGGGCTGTGGGTATGGCGCTCTCGGGCGTCGAGATTTCCACCGTGGTCTCACAGGGGTGCCGTCCCATCGGCAAACCGTTGACGGTTACACGAACCGGAACCTCCGAAGGTGGGGCCGCCAACATCATCACCGAATTGGCGTCGAAACCGCCCTTAGAAGTGCTCCAATCCATGGCCAACGAAGCATCGGAGGCCGACCGAGAACTCATGGCCGGCGGACTACACATCGGCGTCGTGATCGATGAGCTGCAACACCAGCACGGCACCGGCGATTTTCTGATCCGTGAAGTACTCGGTGCGGACAAGGCGAGCGGGGCCATCGCCATTGGCATGGAGATCCCGGTAGGCACGACCGTGCAGTTTCACGTGCGAGACGCCGAGAGCGCATCGGGCGACCTGCGTCGTGCCCTCGCTGGAGAAGTGGCCCAAGGGGCCCTCACCTTTACGTGCAATGGCCGCGGCGAGCGACTCTTTGGCTACTCCGGGCACGACGCCGAAACGGTCCATGTTGAGACCGGCTCGGTGGCATCGGCTGGCATGTTTTGTGCGGGCGAATTTGGGCCGGTTGCAGAAACTAACCACATTCATGGATTTACTGCGTCGCTCATGTTGTTCCACTAGGAGCAATACCACTTGAGCATCTACGCAAATTTTTGTACCCGAGGCTTCCAAGTGGACTAAAACAAGGCTTATAACCAATTAGGAGAGCACCTTCAATGACCCAGCTTGACGCCCAACTGGACGCCCGGACCATCGCCGTGATCCGAGGACTCGCGATGGATGGCCCGAATGCCGCGAAGTCCGGCCATCAGGGAACAGCGATGTCGTTGGCACCGCTCGCACACGTGTTGTTCAGCCGAATCATGAACTTCGATGCCGAGAATCCGCATTGGTTTGACCGCGATCGCTTCATCCTTTCACCGGGCCACGCCTCGATTTTGCAGTATTCGCTTCTCCATCTCTACGGGTTCGGCATCAGCCAGAAAGACCTCACCGAATTCCGCCAATGGGGCTCGGCAACGCCTGGTCACCCAGAGGTCGGTTACACCGACGGCGTAGAGGTCACCACCGGACCACTCGGCGCAGGTTTGTCCAACGCTGTGGGCATGGCGATTGCCGAAGCCAACATTCGTGGACGCCTCGGCGCCGATGTATGTGACCACTTCATCTACGGCATTTGTTCTGACGGTGACGTTGAAGAGGGCATCAGCCATGAGGCAGCGTCATTGGCCGGACACCTTGGTCTCGGCAAGTTGATCTTCGTCTATGACGATAACCAGATCACCATCGATGGACGGACCTCGATCAGCTTCTCCGACAACACCGCCGACCGGTTCCGTGCCTACGGCTGGCACGTTGAAGAGGTCGGATCGATCGGCGAAGACCTCGACGCACTCGAAGCCGCGATTCGCAAGGGTCAAGACGTCACCGACAAGCCAACCCTGATCGTCCTCGAAACAGAGATCGGCTACGGAGCCACCGAATCGGCGGGAACGCCGCACGTTCATGGCTATGCGATCTTCGATGACGAAATCGCTGCGACAAAGGAAAAGCTTGGTCTCCCAAGTGATGAGACCTTCTACGTTGATCCTGACGTGCTCGCCGCATGTAGAGCCTCAGGTGTTCGCGGAGCGGACGTGCGCACCGCTTGGGAAGGGCGTGTCGGCGCTTCGAGCCACGACTCCGGAGAGCTCGATGCGCTACTCGGACGCGAAGGCACCAGCTTCGACACGAGCGTGCTCCCAAGTTGGGAAGCCGGCGAGACGGTCGCTACCCGTAAAGCATCGGGAGCGATCCTTCAAGCGTTGGCCGAGGTTAACCCATCGATCGTGGGAGGCGGAGCCGACCTCACCGGCAACACCGGCACCACATTGTCCGACATGGGTGTGTTCACATCCGATACTCCCGAAGGCCGACAGATCTACTTCGGTATTCGCGAACACGGCATGGGCGGTGCAATGGTCGGACTGGCCGCACACGGTGGCATGTTCCCCGTAGGCGGAACGTTCCTCGTCTTCTCCGACTACATGCGTGGCGCCGTACGCCTCGCTTCCTTGTCGCACTTGCCAATGGTCTTTAGCTGGACACACGATTCGGTCGGTGTTGGTGAAGATGGCCCAACCCATCAACCGATTGAGCATGTCGCGTCACTGCGAGCAATGCCTGGTCTCGACGTGTGGCGACCAGCCGACGCTAACGAAACATGTGCTGCGTGGTCAGCCGCGCTGAACGCCGGTGGGCCGACAGCCATGGTGCTCAGCCGACAGGGACTACCCGTCTTTGGCGGATCGTTGGACCGCGACGCGGTGCTTCGCGGCGGCTACGTACTCGTCGACACCGACGGCACTCCCGACGCCATCGTCGCCTCTGCAGGTTCAGAGGTGCAGCACGGAGTCGATGCGGCGGCTGCTTTGGCCGACGCGGGAATCAACGTGCGAGTGGTTTCACTTCCCTGCTGGGAAGTCTTCGAACGTCAAGACGACGCCTACAGGGCATCGGTACTTCCAAAGGATGTTCCGACCGTCACGATAGAGGCTGGAACCACCATGGGCTGGTCCAAGTACGGCGACACCAACCTCGGCATCGACCGATTCGGCGCCTCCGCTCCAGGCGCAGAGGTCATGAAGCAGCTCGGCATGACCGGCGAAGCCGTCGAGGCCGCAGTACGAGCAGCGATCGCGTAAGCGACTCACCACCAGCCCCTACTCATCAACCCAACCATTCGAATACATAAGGAAGCGGAAATGTCCGAAACCAACCTCCACAAGATGTTCAACGAACACCAACAGAGCCCCTGGCTCGACAACCTGCGCCGCAACTGGCTCCATAACGGAGAGTTGCAAGCGTGGCTCGACAAGGGCGTGCGTGGCATCACCTCGAACCCGTCGATCTTCCAGAAGGCCATCGAAGGCTCCGAGGATTACACCGAGCAGTTCTCGAGCCTCCTGGCCGACGGAAAGACTGTCGAAGAGGCCTACTGGGGCCTCGTCGTCACCGATATCGAAGATGCGCTCGCGCTGACCCGGTCCATCTACGACGACTCAGATGGACTCGATGGCTTCGTCTCCGTCGAGGTCGACCCTGGTCTTGCTCGCAACTGCACCGGAACCGAAGACGCTGCACGACTGCTGTGGAGCCAAATCGATGAGCCGAACCTGTACATCAAGATTCCAGCAACCGCTGAGGGTGTACCCGCGATTCAACAGATGATCTCCGAGAAGATCTCGGTCAACGTGACCTTGCTGTTCTCGGTAGATCGCTACCGCGAGGTCATGGAGGCCTACATTGCGGGCCTCGAAGCCGCCGAAGGCGACCTTTCCATGATTTCGAGTGTCGCCTCGTTCTTCATTAGCCGTGTTGATGTTGAGGTCGACAAGCGACTTGCTGCCATTGGCGGCGACGCCGCTGCCGCGTTGACGGGTAAGGCTGCCGTGGCAAACGGCAGGCTCGCATACGCAGCGTTCAAGGAGACCTTCAGCGGTCCTCGTTGGGACGCTTTGGTTGCGCGCGGTGCTCAGGTCCAGCGTCCGCTGTGGGCATCTACCTCTACCAAGAGCGATGCTCTGCCCGATACCGAGTACGTCGACCAGCTGATCGGACCAGACACGGTCAACACGATCCCCGACAACACGCTGAGCTTCTTCCTCGATCACGGAACGGTCGCTCGCACAGTCGACGCTGGCGTGGACGATGCAATGGCGTTGCTGGCCGAAATTACCGCTCTTGGCGTCGACCTCGACGACGTTGCAGTAGTGCTCGAGAACGAAGGCGTTGCCTCCTTCGAGAAGGCCTTCGACAGCCTTCTCGAATCGCTTCAGGCCAAAGCCGACGGCATGTAACGTTCCCGCTTACTCGAACAAACTCGCCGCTACCCCGCCGATCACTCGGCGAGGTAGCGGCGTAGTTCGTTTTGGCCAGCTGACGCATTCGGTCGAGTGCTCTACATGGGTCGTATCCTCGCGCCATGACAAAACGAAAGAGGAGTGGGTCGAGCAGTGGCTGATCGACTTCCGGCGATCGGCTCTGGGCTAGCGAGACCGGCCGGGCTCTAGTTGTAGATGCCGATTTGGTAGAAGGCGCTGAATGGAACGTGCTCGGTGTCGAGCGGTTCGTCGCCATCTACAAACGCCTCTGCAACCAAGGTGGTTCCATCCGGAAACGGGACTGCTCGGACGAGCTTGGCCCAATTGCTCCCGTCTACCGCCAGGAACAGCCACTCGGTGCCGGTGACCGTGGTGCCGTCGTCGAAGCTGACCATGAAGGAACTGGTCAGGCTCA
>CAYTUB010000045.1:0-24247 GCA_964441145.1 uncultured Acidimicrobiales bacterium | reverse complement strand
ACGTGCCGAGCTACCGTGTTCGCCAAGGCGACATCGTCACCGTGCGCGCCAAGGCTCGCAACGGCGTGACCTTGCAGTGGAACATGGATGTGCTCGATCGCTCAAAGCCAGCGTGGCTCGATGAGGGTGAAGACAAGTTCGCCGCCGTCGTGCATCAGCTGCCGTTGCGCGAGCACATTGACATTCCTGTTCGTGAACAGCTCATTGTTGAGCTGTACTCGAAGTAAGTTCTTAACCACCAACAAGTAACGCCTCAAGCCATTGGCTTGGGGGTCGACTTCGAAGTTCCGAGGAGAACACATGCTGACCATTCAGCGTCCGACGGTCGAAGCGATCGGCGAAGAAAGCAACAACACCCAGAAGTTTGCCATTGGGCCACTCGAGCGAGGTCTCGGGTACACCATTGGTAACTCGCTGCGTCGTACGTTGCTCTCATCGATCCCTGGCGCCGCAATCACCCAAGTGCGTTTTGATGACGCCCTGCACGAGTTCGACACCATTCCTGGTGTTGCCGAGGATGTCACCGACATCATCTTGAACCTGAAGGACATCGTCCTCGGTGTTCATACCGATGAGGTCGTGACCCTTCGTCTTGACGTGCGCGGCCCGAAGGACGTTGTCGCGTCCGACATCCATCCGCACGCGGACGTGGAGGTCCTCAACGGCGACCTTCCACTGGCCACGCTCAACGGCAAGGGCCACCTCGCGATCGACATCACCGTCGGTCAGGGTGCTGGCTATGTCAGCGCGGACCGCAACAACACCTCGGACACCATCGGGATCATTCCTGTTGACGCGATCTACTCGCCTGTCCGCCGTGTGGCTGTAGACGTGGCCAAGACCCGCGTCGATCAGGCTGCCGACCTCGACCTCATCGAGATCGAGATCGTCACCGACGGTTCCATTACCCCACGTGACGCCCTCGCTTCGGCTGGCGCGACGCTTCGCGCTCTCGTGCAGCTCGTCGAAGAGATGAGCGATGAGCCTCAGGGCCTCGAGCTCGGCGAGATGAGCCCGGTTGTTGCCGGATCCCCCGATCTGGAGAAGCCAATCGAGGATCTCGATCTTTCGGAGCGTCCGCGCAACTGTCTCAAGCGAGCTCAGGTCAACACCGTTGGCGAGCTGCTCGAGAAGACCGAAGACGACCTCTTGGCGATCACCAACTTCGGTCAGAAGTCGCTCGACGAAGTCACCGAGAAGCTCGACGAGCGTGGCTTGTCGTTGCGTACGAGGGATTGATTCGACATGGTTGCTACCCCCAAGAAAGGCCCCCGTTTTGGCGGGAGTGCCTCACATCAAAAAGCCATGATGGCCAACTTGGTTGCGTCTCTCATCGCTGCAGAGTCGATTGAGACCACCGAGGCTAAGGCCAAGGCAATGCGTCCAATCGCAGAGAAGATGATCACCAAGGCAAAGAAGGGTGGTGTGCACAATCATCGTCAGGTCGTGAAGTTCCTTCGTGACCGCGAGATGGCCACCAAGCTCTTTGACGAGATCGGTCCCCGCTTCGAAGATCGTCCAGGTGGTTACACCCGGATTATGAAGCTCGGCCCTCGTCCAGGTGACAACGCCCCAATGGCTCGTATCGAGCTCGTTGACTAGGTGTATTCGCCGTTCGGCTTCGCCTCACTAACCAAGTTGCTCGCTGCGCTCACAACTTGCGCAGTTCCGTAACCGGTCGGGTGGGACGTCGAAACGGTACATTTTAGAAATGAAGATGAAAGCCACTGTCGCGTATAACGGCAGTGGCTTTCATGGTTTTGCGGTCAATGCGGACGTTCGAACCGTCGCCGGCGACATCGAAGCAGCCCTAGCCACAGTCGTGGGTGAGCCCGTCACGATCACGTGCGCGGGACGCACCGACCGCGGCGTGCACGGTCGTGGGCAGGTCATCAGCTTTGACCTGCCCGACGATGGCCCAGAGCCCTCGCGAATCGAGGCATCGATCAACGGCCTCTGCAAGCCGTCAATCGTGGTGCGCGACGTCATGGTTGCCGACGATGACTTCGATGCCCGCTTCTCAGCGACGTTTCGCCGATACCGCTATCAGGTGCTCAGTGCCCCGCATCCCGATCCCCTTCGCGCCGCCACCGCCTGGCATGTTTGGCAACCGCTCGACCTCGAAGCGATGAACGTCGCAGCGGCGGCCTTGGTCGGCGAACACGACTTCGCGTCGTTCTGCAAGAGGGTCAAGGTGCCCGATGGTGAGCCAGAGAAGTCCACGGTACGCAACGTGTTGTCAGCACAATGGCAGCAAGCTGACGATGACGTCCTCGAATTCTGGGTGCAGGCCACAGCGTTTTGTCACCAGATGGTCCGCAGCTTCGTCGGCACGTGCGTCGACGTCGGCGCGGGCCGCATCGAGGCAACGGTGATCCCCGAGATCCTCGCTGCCAAGGACCGAACCGCAGCTGGCCAAGTCGCCCCGCCCCACGGGCTCACCTTCTGGGAAGTCGGCTACGACTAGCTAGCCCCAGGTCAGCTGCATCCAGCCCGATAGCGATTCGCCGGGCTGGAGGACGTGCGGCGCCCGGTTCAGGTCGTTGGGTGCTCCCGACTGGGGCTCGATGGCAACGGCGTGATCTGGGCGGGTGAAGACCACCCAGTGATCCATGTCAGAGGTCAACTCCACAGTCAGGGCGTCGGCCCATCGAAGAATCGGTGGTTGGGTCACGTTGGTGAACGTGTCGTCCCAAGGCCCCTCCGGTGGGGTCACGAGCTCGCCGGTCACTAGCTGCTCGCTGTCGACGTCGTACATCGAGTCGGCAGCGAACTCGACCGTGAGGGCTTCGCCGCGATCCAGCTGGCGTCGGTACCACGGATGCCACCCGAGCTGAGCGGGAAACGGCTCGTTGGCCTCGATCGTCATCTCTACGCGGAAGTACTCGTCGGTGAGGGTAAAGCGTTGTTCGACGGTGCCGTCGAAAGGCCAGCGCGGCCTCATGTCGGCGCGCAACGTCGCCGTCGTGTCGGTGGAGTCGACCATCTCCCAGGACTGGTGCATAACGTGCCGTGGTTGGCGTGGGGTGCTGAAGTGATCGGGAACTCGATGGTGCGCTCGTCGAAGTACAGGCGGCCAAAGGCGAGGCGACCGGCCCACGGTGCCATTGGGAACGACCCCCAGCGAGTGGGTTTGGCTCCTTCGGTGACGAGCAGTTCCATATCGTCGACGATCAAGGAGCCAAGCCGGCCATCCTCGGGGTGAATCGTGGCGGAAGAGCGAGCGTTGCGAAGGTCCATGTCCGAACGCTAATGCACGCGATGCGGGTCCACGGATTTTCGTTCTACTGTTGGAGGGTGCGGAGTTTGGCGACGCGGCTACGAGCCTTTCAGGATTACGTCCAAAGCCCGGCGGTAGGGGCGGCGATCGTGACCGCCGATGGCCTCGCCGACGTTGCCACCTTGGGAGTCTGCAACATCGACGGAGACGACGCTGTCCGCGATGACGATGCATGGCACATCGGGTCCTGCACCAAATCGATCTCTGCGCTCGCATGGGCGCAGCTCGTGGAAGCTGGCCAAGCATCTTGGGCTCCGCCATTGGCGGAGATCTTTGAAGATGTGGACTGCCACGTTGGCTTTCACAACGTCACGATGACGGATCTGCTCCAATGCCGCGCCGGGTTGCCTGCCAACCCCGGATTCCTCGACAACCACCGCTCCCACCGCGATACACGCCCACTCGTGGCGCAGCGGACAGGCGTGGCCGAACGGTTGCTGACCGAGGCGCCGCAGCGTCCCGGAATCTTTGTGTACTCCAACCTGAGCTACATCCTTCTCGGCGCGGCCATCGACCGGATTGGAGAATCCAGCTACGAGGAGACGATCGCCCAGACAATCTTGAGCCCACTCGGCATTGGCGATGCTGGATTTGGGCCACCGCCTCGAATCGTCGGCCACAAACCCGGAGTGTCGCTTGGACGAAAGGGATTCAGTCGTCCCCTCTGGCCCATGGGCATCCAAGACAACGCCGAGGTCTTCAACTCTGCAGGCCGACTCCACCTATCGCTTGCGTCGTGGGCCAAGGTCATCGGCGTCATTTTGTCGGGCGGAGCGCCACTCGTCAGCGCGGACTCGCTGAGCATGCTCACGACACCTCCAGCGACGAGTGACTTCGCTATGGGTTGGGGCCGTCAAGCCACGGGTTCTCTAGTCATGCAAGGCAGCAACACCGTCAACGCCGCGACCGTTGTCATCGATACTGCGCAAGGGAGAGCAGCCCTCGTTGTCGCCAACGAGTCTCGGGATAGAACGCTGGAAGCCTCCGCCCGATTCGCAGAGCAACTTCTCGCTTCGACTCGTTAGGGCGTTGAGGATCCGCCGACCTTGCTTCCCGGTTCGCTCTGCGCGAGCCGTAGCGCAATCAGCTTCCAGATATCGGGGTCGATCCCCATGCTCGCGTGGGTCGAGCGAACCTCGATGTTCTCGCAATCTGGGCTGAAGTCATCGATACAGGCTCGCCAATCGACGATGTGATCACGCCGGCTATGGAAGGCGGTGATCGGTCGAGTGATCGGGATTTCGTTTCGGAGATCGACGACTGCGGAGATTCGTTCGACCTCCTCGGGGGGATACATCGTGGCGCCACGGGTGAACTTTGGGCCACCAAAGATTGGTGTGCCGTAGGTGAAGACCCGTTCAACAAGGTCCGGGCGATCTCGAGCGACCTCACGCGCAAACACGCCACCATTGCTCCAGCCGATGAGGTTGGCAGCCTTACCTGTTGCCGTCACCTGCGCCTCGACCATTGCGGTGACCGACGCCAGGAGATCTTCGACCTCGGCGCGATTGACCCCAAAGCCCCAGCCAGCCGTGTGGTGACCAAGTGCTCGCAACGCGCTGCGCAGCGGGAGGGTCGCCAGGTCATTCGTGCTGTAGCCGGGTATGGCAATGACGGTGGCCGACCCGCGAGGAAGCCCGACGAGCGCAGGCGCGTTGGCCGCGAGGCGCGGGACTTCTCGTAAGCCACCGAGTTCTCGCATCTTTGAAGTTGTAGGCGCGGCAAACGATGTGCTGCCCGAAGAATTGGTCATGTGTGGTGAGTTATGCAGGCAGTTCGATGTGGACCACGCCGCCAGGTCCCGGGTCAGCCCAGATTCGGCCACCCAGGGCATCGATAATACCCTTGCTGACCGCGAGTCCGAGCCCTGCGCCACCTTGGGCACGCTCTCGTGCTTCGTCATGGCGACGGAAGGGCTGAAAGGCTTCTTCGACGAAGTCCGCTGGGAATCCGTCTCCGCCGTCGAGCACGGAGATTCTGGACTTGCCCGAATCGACCGCAATGTCGACGGTGTCACCCTCTGGCGCATGACGGATCGCGTTGGTGATCACGTTTGAGAGTACTCGGTTCAACTGATCGGGGTCGGCGGTTACCGGCAGCGACTCCGGGCCTTCGATGCGAAGCTCGATGTCTTTGGCGCCGGCTATCAGGCCAAGTTGGTTCGCCACCTGGTCGACCGTAGCCATGGCATCCATGGGTCCCGAACGCAGCTCGAGGCGCCCTGCTTCGAGCTGGCCGATAGTAAAGAGATCGTTGATGAGGGTTTCGACGGCCCGGATATCGGTAGCGATGGTTTGCAGGTACCGGTCCGGGTCGACGGCTACACCGTCGAGCAGCGCTTCGGTTGCTAACCGCATCGAGGTGAGTGGGGTGCGAGCATCGTGGCTCAGTGACGCAAGGGTGACCGAGCGCTCGTGCTCGGCTTCGTCACGCTCGGCTCGTGACGTCGCGATCTGGTGGACCATCGAATCGAGTGCGTAGGCCAGCTCGCCAACCTCATCCATTCGGGCAAGGTCAGCGCGCACCTCAAGGTCGCCTGCTCCAACCTTCTTCGCGACTTCGGTGAGAGCGGCAAGATCTGCGGTGAGGGGGCGCGCAAGGGTATAGATGACGCCGATCCCGAGAACGCTGGCGAAGGACACCAGGATGAGCAGGAACGGGAGGTCGTCTGTTGCGATGAACATCGATCGCGATCCCACAGCGAGCGCAGCGGCGATCACGGTTGGTCCCGATACCGCCGCCATCAGCATGCGGCGGGTGAGCGACCGGGGGCCAAAGACCGAGAAGATGACAGCGATTCCGACGGCGACGGCGGCGATCGCGACGAGCAACGTAATCAGCTGATTACGTTCGGTCGTGGTTGGGGCCATGATGATTTCGGTGGCCAGGGTCGACGCAAGGCCCGCGACGGTCGCGATGAGCGCGAGCCCGATTAGGAACTGCGGCCATCGCGCCTCTGGCGGGTTGCGCTTACCTTCGGAGCTCACGGGTCAAATCTATACCCAACTCCAAAGACCGTCATCAAGTGCTGTGGCTTGGACGGGTCGTCTTCAAGACGGCCGCGCAAGCGACGGACGTGCACGGTTACGGTCGATGGGTCTTGCCATTCGGTGGAGGAACCCCAAACCTTCTGGAGTAGGTCCTCTCGAGTCAACGCCTCGCCGGAATGTGCGAGGAAGCAGTTGAGCAGTTCAAATTCTTTACGGGGGAGCTCGACGGTGTTTCCGGCTTTGGTCACGGTCCATCGGGCGGGATCGACGACCACGTCACCAAACTCGGTGAGCATGTCGGAGCTGCCTTGATCATCCGCGCTTCGTCGTAGGACCGAGCGCACTCGTGCGACCACCTCGCGAGCGGAGAACGGTTTCACGACGTAATCGTCGGCTCCGGCTTCGAGGCCGCGCACTCGGTCAATCTCGTCACCGCGGGCGGTGAGCAAGATGACGGGAAGGTTCGTTGTGCTGCGAATGAACCCGAGAACATCGAGGCCATTGCGCTTCGGCAGCATCAAATCCAACAGGACAAGATCGGGCTGGGAGTCGTTGACGGCGGCAACGGCTGCGTCACCGTCGCCCGCTTCGACGACCTCAAAGCCGTCTGTGGCCAAGTACTGAGAGAGCACCTCTCGTACCATCGGCTCGTCATCTACTACTAAGATTTTCTGCATCGTGGTCACGGAAGTTATGAACACGAGCTTTCTTCGTTCACTTCCCCAACGATCTGAACATCTTAAGAACGAGTTAGAGAATAGTAAGAGTCGACCCGTTAGGGCGGCCCAGAGTTTCGAGAGTTCGCGCGGCTTTCCGCGATTTGGGATTGGTTCTTCTCGCGACCCGTTCTAGACTCGATCGCTGGACTGGTAACGCCTTTCATTCTTCTCCGGCGCTGCCTTCTTCAGGAGCTCACATGTCCACCATGACCCCCAAAGCATCAGAGATCGAGCGTTCGTGGCATGTCCTCGACGCCGAGGGCCTCGTAATCGGTCGGTTCGCGACCGAGGTTGCGAACATCTTGCGTGGGAAGCACAAGACGACCTACACGCCAAACCTCGACACCGGCGATCACGTGATTATCATCAACGCTGATAAAGCCGTCATGACTTCGAACAAGGCGGAGCGCAAGAAGCTCTACCACCACTCCGGATACCCGGGTGGCATCAAGGAGCAGACCTACGCCGAAGCAATGGCAAAGGATTCTGCTGACACCATCCGTCGCTCGATTCGCGGCATGGTGCCCAAGACCCGTCTTGGCGCTCAACAGCTCACCAAGTTGAAGGTCTATGCCGGCCCCGAGCACCCACATGGTGCCCAAAGCCCTGAACCTCTCATCATCGAACACGCCCGGCTCAAGGCTTAGCCGGAATCTCAAGGATCTTTCTCATGGCAGCAACTCTCATTCAGGCAACCGGACGTCGTAAGCGGGCTGTGGCTCGCGTTCGCCTCGTTCCCGGCGATGGCAACATGACCGTAAACGGTCGTGCCCTTGACGATTTCTTCCCGTCGGCCGTGCACCGTCAGATGCTCAGCGAACCGTTCCGTGTCGCAGAGTGCGAAGGCGAGTGGGATGTCAGCGTGACCATGCACGGTGGTGGCCAAACGGGCCAGGCCGGCGCAATGCGTCTCGGTATCGCTCGTGGGCTTCTCGAGGTCGATCCCGAGTATCGAGATGCTCTCAAGAAGGCCGGTTTCCTCACTCGAGATCCTCGCAAGAAGGAATCGAAGAAGTACGGCCTCAAGAAGGCCCGTAAGGCGCCTCAGTACTCAAAGCGCTAGACCCAACACTTCAATATGGCGCTGCGGTTTGGTACCGATGGCGTGCGCGCCGAGGCGCTCACCGTACTGACGCCGCAATACGTGCGTGCCCTTGGTGCTGCGGCGGCCAAGGTGCTCGATGGAGATGCGTTTCTCGTCGGACGTGATTCTCGCGAGTCGGGTCCAGAACTTCAGCGTGCCCTCGCGCAAGGGTTTCGGTCTCGCGGAGTCTCGGTCATCGACCTCGGTATGGTGCCGACGCCAGCGGTAGCCCACATGAGCGCCGCGCTCGGCCTGCCGGCTGCGATGCTGTCCGCCTCGCACAATCCTTGGCAGGACAACGGCGTGAAGTTGTTTTCCGCGGGTGGCCTCAAATTGAGCGACGAGGACCAAGACATCATCCAAAGCGCGCTCGATGAGCAACCCAGTCTGAGCGACCCCGGAGGCGAAATCTCCGCCGCTGAGGGTTCGATCTCTGCCTACGTCGACGCCGTCGTGGATTCCATCGTTGGCCGATTCGACGGTTTGCGTATCGTCCTCGACTCGGCGAACGGATCGGCCTCGGCCACTGCCGCCATCATCTTTGAGCGACTCGGCGCGGATGTCATTAGCCTCGCTGATAGCCCCGATGGACGCAATATCAATTCCGGCGTTGGGTCGACCCACCCGGAATTTCTTCAGGCCGCGGTCCTCGAGCACAACGCCGACGCGGGCTTTGCCTTCGACGGAGATGCCGATCGCATCACCGCCGCCGGTTCTGACGGAGTCATCATCGATGGTGACCGCATTATCGCCATGACGGCTCTCGATCGTCGAGACACGGGTCGCCTCGCGGATGACACCGTGGTCATCACGGTCATGGCGAATCTTGGATTCCGAGTCGCGATGCAGGCTGAGGGCATTTCACTGCTTGAGACGCCGGTCGGTGATCGCTATGTACTGGAGGCCTTGGACGCCGGTGGCTACACACTCGGCGGCGAGCAATCCGGTCATGTGATTCATCGCGACCTTGCGACCACCGGTGATGGCGTGCTCACCGCGGTGCAGTTGCTCGATGCCTCCATTCGGCGCGGCACCGGTCTTGGCGAGTGGGCGGCCGGCGTGATGACCAGGTACCCGCAGATCCTTGAGAACGTCCGAACCGACCAGAAGATCCCGGACTTGCTCGAGCGGCTGGCCCCAGCGATCGATGCCGAGGAAGCAGTGTTAGGAGCCGACGGGCGGGTGTTGATCCGCGAGTCGGGTACCGAACCGGTGGTCCGAGTGATGGTCGAGGCTGCCGAAGAGCCAGACGCGCGAGCATCGGTCGACCGCCTGGTCGACGCAGTCAGAAACCTCACCTGACAAGGCCGACATTCTGCTGGTTGCCCTGGTTCGCGCGTTACGTAGCAGAACCTCGCGCGCTACGTAGCAAAATTAGGTATTGCCTGACGCCTCGCGGCACCATGGATTCGTAGACTTAGAGATGGACGGGCACTCGAGGCGAGTGGTCGATCCATCGAAGGAGATCTCATCACATGTGTGGAATCATTGCCGTTGTTCGGCGTCGCTCGGATCGGGCGATACCTACAAGCGACGAGATCCTCTCCCTGATCGTCGGGGCAACGGGAGAGCTCGAATCCGTGGAGGTTGCAGGGGCGGAAGCACCGCTGACAGCGATTGGCGACCGGCTCCACGAGGCCGACCGACTACTGCGTGGCACACCGGGCCTGCGGGCACTCCTTGCCGATTCGGCACTTGGTGACGCGATTCGTCGAGAGATCGGCGGCCTGAACGAGGTTCTCGACGGTCTCGAATCCCAGCTCGACGCGCAAGCCACCGTCGACTCGGTCGATCTCGAAGCCGTCAACGCTGCATTTATTCGCGTCCGAGACGCCGCATGGAACATCGAGCGTGACCGGTTGCGTGCCGCTGCGGTTGTTTCTGACCTGGGTGGCCGCGATGTCCACGGCGCTGGGGTTGACGCGATCTTCTCCGTGCACCAAGCCCTATCCGCCGTCGATCGGATGGAGGTGCGCGGGCGAGATTCCGCGGGGCTTCACCTGTTGATCAGCGATCACGGCCTCGACCTTGATTCTGCTGAGATCGCGGCGGCGATCGCGGCCCGATCCGAGGCCAGCGAGCTCTTCACCGATTCGGCGGTGAAACGGGTCGGCGAACGCCTGAGCTTCGTCTACAAAGTGGCCGCAGAGATCGGTGAACTGGGCGATAACACCGCGTCGCTGCGCAACAGCATTCGAAACGACGAGCTCCTGCGCAAGGCACTCGACAATGACACCGCAGAGGTCGTGGTACTTGGCCACACCCGTTGGGCCAGTGTTGGCATCATCTCGGAACCAAATGCACACCCTGTCAATAGCGATCTTGCTGACGACAGCGTTCGCCCGTACTGCACAGCTGTGCTCAACGGCGATGTCGACAACTATGGCGATCTAATCCGAGCCGAGGATCTCTGCATCGCCGACGACATCACGACCGACACCAAGGTCATCCCGACGCTGACCTCCAAGCACCTCAGCGAAGGGTTCGACATCACCGAGTCCTTCCGCCGCGCGGTATCGGTCTTCGAAGGATCGGTGGCCATTGGCCTGTCGAGCGTCGAAGCATCGAACGATCTGCTTCTTGCCTTGCGGGGGAGTGGCCAGTCGATCTACGTCGGACTCGCCGAGGACAGCTTCATCGTCGCTTCTGAACCGTACGGCGTTGTCGAGGAGACGCAGAGCTACATCCGTATGGACGGCGAGACGCCAGCGAACCCCGACAATCCAAGCGCAAGCCGCGGACAGATCATGCGGCTCGACGGCGAATTCGCCGGTCAGCTCGAGGGCATCGACCGTGTGGGATACGACGGTACGTCGCTTCCGGTCACCGACGACGATGTCGCGACGGCGCAGGTGACGACCCGCGACATCGATCGTGGCGACTACCAGCACTACCTGCTCAAGGAGATCAGCGAGTCTCCCCGTAGCTTCCGCAAGACCCTTCGTGGAAAGTTGACCGAGGGCGACGACGGACAGCTTTCGGTAGCTGTGGGCGAGTCGACTATGCCCCCACACATCGCCGACAAGCTTCGAGCCGGTCAGATCCGCGAGATCCACGTGATCGGGCAGGGTACCGCTGCGATCGCTGGCCAAGCCGTGGCCGAGGCCATCAAGAGCGAAGTCGACGGCCATGTCCATGTGCAAGCAATTGCGGCGACGGAGTTAAGTGGCTTTGGTCTTCGCAAGGACATGAGCGACGTGTTGGTCATCGCCATCTCACAATCGGGCACCACCACCGATACCAACCGCACGGTCGACATCGTCAAGCAACGTGGCGCCTCGGTCCTGGCGATCGTCAACCGGCGAGGCAGCGACCTTACCGACCGCGCCGAGGGCGTGCTCTATACCTCCGATGGCCGCGACGTCGAAATGTCGGTCGCATCAACCAAGGCGTTCTACGCGCAGATCGCCGCAGGCTTCCTGCTTGCCATCGTGATCGCCGATCTCGCGTTGCCCGAACGCGAAGAACCAGCGGACCGTCAAGATCTGTTGCGGAGTCTTCGAGATCTTCCGGACTTGATGACCGAGACCATCGCCAAACGACCAGAGATTGCACGGGCTGCGGCTGCGCATGCTCCATCGCGGCGCTACTGGGCGTGCGTGGGCAATGGCCCAAACCTCATTGCCGCCCGAGAGCTGCGGATCAAGATGTCCGAGCTTTGCTACAAGTCGATGGCCGCAGACTCCACCGAAGACAAAAAGCACATCGATCTTTCCTCGGAACCACTCATCTTCATTTGCGCTGCAGGACTCGAAGGATCCACAGCTGACGATGTTGGGAAAGAGGTCGCGATCTTCCGGGCCCACAAATCGGCGCCGATCGTTGTCGCAAACGAGGGGGAGACCCGTTTCTCCTCCGCCCTCGAAGTCATTGGGGTCCCGGTCACCCATCCGCGACTTGCCTTTGTGCTTTCGACAGTTGTCGGTCACCTGTTTGGTTACGGCGCAGCACTTGCCATCGATGCACAGGCACGTCCGTTGCGAGAGGCCAGAGCGGCAATCGAAGGGCTGATCGAGGAGACCCGTGGTTCCTTGTCGGGAGAAGAATTTCTCGCCCGCCTGGAACCCTCGCTCGCACCAGCAGCATCGCAATTTATGGACGGCCTTCGGATTGGCTCGTACAACGGCCATCTCGAAGCGAGCTCGGCGGTGCAACTTGCTTCGCGCCTGCGATATGCGCTCCAGACGATTCCACTCGATGCGTACCAATCAGAGTTCGGCAAGGTGGGTACGCCCGCAGTCGTTATCGAAGACCTCAACACCTCCCTCGGGCTCGCTATCGATGAGCTGACCCGACCGGTCGATGCAATCAAGCATCAGGCCAAGACCGTCACCGTCGGCATTTCTCGAACCGACGAGACCCTTCTCGAAGTGCCGCTGGTCGCATCGGTCCTCGAGGCCGGGGCACCGCGCGACGGGTTGACCTACGGCACGATTCGTACCCTCGCCAACCTCGACCCTGCCGTTGCCGAGGTAACGGGATGGACCCGGTATGCAATCGATGATGTCGACTCAGAATCGGGAACGATCACCGTCATCGACCGGGGCGGGGTCTCGGCCACGATTCCAAGTCGAACCGACAAGTCTCCCGCGCTGCGCGGAACCAAGAAGCGGGTAGCCGAAGAGCGCGAGGTCCTGGTTGTAAAGGGCCGTTCCGATGGCCGGCCAATCATGATGATTCCCGAGGTCAAAGACAACGAGACGGTCGGTATGACCCTCTTGCACATCGACCTCCACGAGACGCTCGAGCCAGAGATCATGCGCGGCGTATTGCAGGGTTACCGCAATCGTTTCTCCGCACTACATGGAGCGGTCACCGAAACCGAAGAGACATTCCGTCTCGATCATCTCGGACGCGAGAACGTTGGCGAACTGCTGTGGACCTCGATCCAGGAGCTCGCCGACCGTTGGCGGCTAGATCGGCGTGCAAGCGAGCGGTAGTAGGATCGGGCGGTGAGAGACAGTCAGATTAGCGAGACTCCGTTAGGCGAGAGAGCGTTTTCGAACGATCCGATCGATGTTTCAACGATCCCTCGTCTTCGCGATGAGGACTTCTCTCCGGTCGATCCCAAGTACCTCACGGTGTCGTTGATTGGCTACGGGATCTGGACCGTAGTGGTCATCGTGATCTGTTCGATCCTGGCGACGGTCTTGCCGGACAACAATTGGATTCCACTCGTGGTGCTCGCCGGTCTGTTGTTTCTCACGGTGCTGTCGGTAATCGGGACCATCCTCGGGGTGAAGAACATCGGCTATCAGGTCCGCCAACACGACCTCTCGTATCGCCATGGTGTTCTGACCAAGACGGTGTCGACGGTCCCGTTTATTCGGGTACAACACGCCCGGGTCACGCAGGGCCCCGTCGAACGGCTCTTTGGTATTTCGAAGCTGGCTGTCAACTCCGCCGGACCAGATCTCCACATCTCCGGACTCGCCTTTGATGAAGCAGAACGGTTGCGGGCGCTGGTCGTCGAACGAGCTGGCGAACTGACCGAAGAACATGACCGCTGACCTCGACGAGCCACAACGTCAATCTCCGCTAGCGGTCGTCTTTCTCGCTGCCCGCACCATTCGCCAAGTCGGCATCTTCCAGGTTCTGCTCGCTGCCGGTTTTGTTATCTCTCGTTCGCCTTCCGTGGTGGTCTTGATATTTGCCGCCCTTGTGGTCGGTGCGCTGTTCTTTGCTGTCGCCACATTGCAGTGGTGGCGGTACACGTTTGTGGTTAGCAACGGTGAGCTCCGAGTCGATCGCGGGGTCCTGTCTCGCAACACGCTCACCGTCCCCCTCGATCGAGTGCAGAGCGTGTCGATCGAGCAGAAGTTTCTTCATCGCCTCGTAAAGCTGGTGGAGGTCTCACTCGACACCGCAGGCACGAGCAATGCCGAGTTCACCTTCGATGCGGTCGACCGAGGCGTCGCCCTTGAGCTGCAACGTGTGGCCTCTGACTACCGCGCCGAGCATGATGGCGAAGACGAGCTTTTCATTGGGCCGGTCCTTGGCAATGAAGCTTCGGCTCCCAAAGAGGCCGCGTTTGAAGAGCAGGTCGTGCTGCAGCATTCGCCTCGGCGGCTCGTGCGCCTCGGCCTATCCCGGGTGCCCTTCAGCGGGTTGGCGTTTCTCGCCCCGCTCTTGGCCTTCGGTGATGACCTCATAGATCGCATCCCCTTCAGCATCCCGGAGGTCGATATCAGTATTGGTCTTTGGTTGCTGTGGTTCGTGCCGGCGGCGGTGATTGTCGTGGCGTTGTTTGGGTTCATTCTCAACCTCGCCGGAACCTTCCTTCGCGAATGGGACCTTCGGGTTATTCAAACCGAGTCGGGGCTCCGCCGGGAGGCCGGCCTGCTCTCGAAAACCAGCGTCGCCAGCAGCGTGTCACGGGTGCAAAGCATCGAAACACGACAGGGTCTGATGCAGCGGGCGTTCGGACTGCAACACATCACCCTCCACAACATCGGCGACGGTGACTTTCTTGTACCCGGGTGCACGGCTGAGGAGATCATCCGGGTCCGTAGCGTTGGGCTCGAAGAGGCAGCAGGAGTGGACATCATCGATCGGCCGGTGTCGAAAGCAGAGGTCTTCAAAGACACCAGAAATGCTCTGGTCTTTTGTACCGCGCTGGCCTTCGCCCTATTTTTCGTCGTCGGATTTTGGGTCGCCTTTTTGGTGATCCCGGTCGTGGGCACCTGGCTGAGCAGCCGACGTCGAGTACGGCTGCGGCGGTGGGGGATCGATTCGGATTCGATTGCCATCCGCAACGAGTTTCTCGCCTGGCGAACGCGAGAGGCCCTGCTCCGTAAGGCCAACGGTGTTGCCGTCCGACAGTCCTATTTCGAGCGGTCGCGGGGTCTTGCGACCGTCGAGGTTCGTCTCGCCGGTGGGGTCTTGAATGGATCGATCTCGATCGGGATGATCCCCTACGAGGAAGCTCTGGCGGTTCGCGATCGGGCGCTGTATCTCGTCGAGACCGACACGCAGGTGGTGTTGTGAGGCAGGTGGTGTGGTGAGTGCTGCCCCTGCACCCAAGCCGGCACTTCTCTGCACCCACGGCTGGAAACACGACAGATCTGTGTGGTCGGGGCTGAGCGATCACCTGGATGCACGCGTCGACATCCACACCTGGGACCTTCCCTATCACGGTGCCGAAGGGCCGCTGAGCAGGCCGGACGAACCGGTCCGCCATGAGCTCGTCGAGCGCCTCGATGCGAAGCTCGACGCGCTCAACAAGGATCCGGTCATTCTCGTTGGCCACTCGCTCGGCGGTTACATCAGCCTGTCGCATGCGCTTGCCCATCCCGGTCGCGTAGCCGGGCTGGTCTTGCTGAGCACCGGCCCAGGCTTTGCGAACTCCGAGGCTCGCGAGAAGTGGAACCAGTGGGCCGCCGGGCATGCCGACCCCGAAAATCCTGACCAAGAACTCCTCATCTTTCACCACGACTCCGAGGTCCTTGATCGGTTGTCGGAAATGAACCTTCCGGCCTTGGTGATCGTCGGCGAACGAGACGGCCGGTTTGCTGCCTCCAAGAAGGTGTTCGAGGCAAAGCTTCCGTCCGTCGAATCACACGTTATTGCCGACGCGGGACACAACGTTCATCTGACGCATGCGTCGGTAGTCGCCGAACACATTGTTCGATGGTTACCAGCGGTGGCTCCGAACTAGAGGCTTCCCGGCAATACTTGGGCCATGACCACAGCCGGTATCCCATCGCTTCTACCCAGCCGGACGGTGGTGATCACTGGAGCCGCGCAGGGACTTGGATCCGCGATGGCTGCGACCTTCGCCACCGCTGGTGCCAATGTCGTGGTCGCAGACATCGATGAAGAAGCGGCTACCCAACGCGCCGATCAGCTGCCGAATGCGATTGGCGTGGGATGCGACGTGACCAGCGAGACCGATGTCGCGGAGCTGGCGAACGCTGCTGTTACTGCGTACGGATCGATTGATGTGTGGGTCAACAACGCGGGCTTCACGCGCGATGCAAGCCTGCGAAACCTGACGCTGGAAAACTTTCAGGCCGTGATCGAGGTGCACCTCACGGGTACGTGGCTCGGGATTCGTGCCGCGGCGTCGGTCATGCGCGAGCAAAAGGCGGGAACGATCATCAACGTTTCCTCGATGTCGGGAAAGCAAGGCAATCCCGGACAGACGAACTACAGCGCGGCAAAGGCTGGGATTGTCGGTATGACCAAAGCCGCGGCAAAGGAGCTTGGACGACATGGCGTGCGGGTCAACGCGGTGCAGCCCGGCCTGATCGATACTGCCATGATTCAGGCTATGAAGCCCGAAGTTCTCGAGTCGCGACTCGCGGAGATTCCGCTCGGCCGTCTCGGTACACCCGAAGATGTCGCCAATGTCGGGCTGTTCTTGGCGTCAGACCTGTCGAACTACCTCACGGGAAATGTGATTGAGGTCGCTGGTGGACGCGGTATGTAGCGGGTTATGTGCTTGCAATACTGGAACGTGGCGAGAAGTGTCGTAACACGTTCGCAATGAAATGTTCTCCTGACATCTTGGCTGCTTTGGGCCTAGACTGATGTCACAACGATTTCTTGGGGGAAATTTTTTTATGTCTCGCCTCGTGCCCGCACTCATTGCCGCCGGACTCGTCCTCGCTGCGTGCGGCACCGACTCCGGATCAGCGGTTACATCCAACGCTGGAGATGACTTTCAGGTAACCGTCGGTGAAATCCCGGTGTTCGATGGCTGCGGTTCCAGCGGCGAGATCACGAACTACGAATGGGTCATCGTCGATGCACCGGAGTCACAGCCCGACAGCGATGGCAAGGCCCTGCGCTCCGTCATGGGCGATTGCAGCTTCGAGCTAGAGAACGCCATGGTTATTGGCGATGTTGGCGAGTGGATAATCGAACTCTCGGTAACCGACGGCGAAGCTGAAGCGACTGATCAAGTCGTCGTGACGGTCACCGAATAGTTCTTGGAACACGGAACTTCTGGAGAGCGAAACCGGACGTTCTTCGAGGATGGCTCGCCGTACCTGACTCATCCGTTACTCACCGAGGAACGGACCGCCGCGGAGCTCGCGCAAGTAGAAGCTCTCATCGGCGTTTTTCGCGGGCCGGTCCTCGATTTGGGTTGCGGCTTTGGCCGGCACAGCATCGAGCTCGCTGCTCGTGGTCTCGACGTGGTTGGGGTGGACCCGGCGGCAACGATGATCGCTGACGCGCAACGGCGAGCACAGGCACGAGACGTCGCTCCGACGTTTGTGACCGTGGCTGCCCACGAGTTCGAGGCAACCGACTCGATTGGGCGTGGGGCCTTTGGCGAAGCACTCTGCCTGTTCACTAGTTTTGGTCAACGCGATCCGTTCGCAACAACACCCACGCAGGATTCGACTCGAGGCCTCCTGGCCGCCGCTCGCGAGTCGTTGGTCGCTGGCGGGCCATTGGTGATCGAAGTTCCCGAACTCGCTCGCTCCCGTGAACGTCTCGCGCTCGATGAGCAGCTCGGTCCTACGCATGTCTCCAGAACGATTGATACAGACGGCTTGGTTTCGGAGGTCTTCGAAGGCCCCGATGGCGTGTTTCATCTCGGTTATCAGGCCTTTACCCCCGAGGCGCTCACCACCCTGCTTGAGGACTCCGGTTTCACCGTGGAAACGGTTCTGCAGCGAGGTTTGGTGGAGCCGCCAGGGCACCTGATGACGGTAGTTGCACGAAACAGTGGCTGAACAGCGGTTGTTTCACAGCAACGCGTTGCGCTAGCGCTGGTACCGTCCAACGATGCTCGATTCGATTCGCGGCCTTATCACCGGTGATGTCTTGCTCGGTGCCGCGGTCACAGTCGTGGTCACCATCCTCACTTCGATCGTGTCGTTCGCGATCGGAGCGCTGACCGCCCTTGGTCGCCGGAGCACCAGCGCGATGCGAAGGCGCATCGCTGGCGCTTTCGTGGAGACGTTTCGCAACGTCCCGTCCTTGATCCTCTTGATCTTTTTTGCTTTCGCCGTACCGAACCTGTTTCCGGTCGATCTTCGTCGGACCATCTTCTTTGACAATGCATTCATCGACGCGTTTGGCGCGGTCACGCTGCTCACGATTCCCTACTACGCAATCGCAGCGGTCGTTGCCCTCAGCGCGAACACGGGCGCTCATCTCGGCGAAGTGATCGGTGCGGGCATCGATGCCATTCCGAGCCAACGCATCGAAGCCGCTCGTTCCCTGGGGGCGTCTCGGTGGTCGCTGTACCGATCGGTAGTGCTCCCCGACGCTGTGCGCGTGAGCTTCCCGGGCATCACCAACCGGCTTGTGCACAACCTCAAGAACACCGCGCTTGTGGGTTTCGTTGCGGTTCCCGACTTGTTCCAGGAGTTGCAAGCGACGATCACCCGCACGTTTCAAGCCACCCGAACCTTGCTGTTGGCAGCGGTGCTCTATCTGATTCTTGCTGCCGTTCTGGAGTTCGTGCTCGGCCGGTTTGAGAAATCGCTACGACGCGGTCGTCCGAACGATCGGCTGATCGATGTCTGATCAACTCGACTTCCTCATCCGGCAGTTGCCCAATCTGCTGTGGGGATTTCCAAACAATCGCCCGGGCGGGCTCGTGCTGTCGGTCTTGCTCAGCGCAGGAGCGATTGCAGCCGGTTTCGTGCTCGCCGCCGTCTTGGGCTTTGCCCATCACAGCCGATTCGCGATCGTTCGGTTTCTTGCAGGACGCGTGGTGTGGCTCGTTCGTGGCATTCCATTGATTGTCCTGCTCGTCTTGTTGTTCCAAGTCCTCGGCACCGGGATCATCTTGGGGATCGAGCTGAGCGCCTTTTGGGCTGCCGCGGTCACCCTCACGCTCTATGCGGCCGCTTACCAGGGAGATATCGTTCGCGCCGGAATCGCTGCGGTGCCAGCCCAACTCGTCGATGATGCCCGGCTGCTCGGTGCCTCTCGAGCCACGGTGGTTCGGACCATTACGGTCCCTTACGCCCTGCGGGTGACGCGCCCAGCCCTCGTCACTCAAGCGATCACGATCTTCAAGGACAGCTCGGTTGTGGTCGTGCTCGGTGTTGTCGACCTCACCACGACTGCACGCATTGCGTTGGGTAGCGATATTGCGAACGCCCCGTTCTGGGTCGCCACGTACCTGACCGTCGGCGCACTGTATTGGGTCGTGGCCTTCTCCTTGGCCAAGGCGGTGCGCCCTCGTGGCGGTCCCCGCCTCGCTCCTGAGGTAGCTATCTCGTGACGGCACCTAAGGTCAAGGGTTCACCTCCCGCTGCGACTCTCGCGATTGGATTGATTGGCAGCGCGCTGCTGGCGGTTGGGATCGGCGCGCTTGTTTGGGTTGACGCAACGCAGGGCACGCTGCGAGCGGACGCAATCCCGATGACGGTTGTATGGTTCCTCGTCGCAGGCCTGGGGTATCTGGTGCTGTTGGCATTTCAGCGCGATGGCCAGGACCGTCACATCCCTTGGAAATGGTTCCTTGGCCTCGGCTTGGTACTGCGCTTGGTGCTCCTAGCGACAGAACCAACGCTGAGTGATGACATCTATCGCTACATCTGGGAGGGCAACCTCTTCGCCCAGGGGGTCAGCCCTTGGGGATTCCCGATCGACTCGCCACAAGGCGATCCGTTCGAGATCCCGGCGCGGGCGCTCGCCAACAACACATCGCTCGCATCGCCGTATTTGCCCATCGCACAAATCGTGTTCGCGCTCACCACCTTTATCAGCCTCGACCCCATTGTCTTGCAGATCGTGATGGTGGGCTTCGACGTTTTGGCCGTGACCTTCATGCTTCGGTTGCTGGCGGCCTTGGGCCTGCCGAAGAAGCGAGCTCTCATCTATTGGCTGAACCCACTCGTGATCGTCGAGATTGCCCACGGCGCTCACCTCGATGCGATCATCGTTGGCCTGACCATGCTCGCCTTGTGGCTCATGTTCGACCTGGCCAAAAGGTATCCGTGGGCTGCCTATGCCGGGGTGACAACACTTGCTGCAGCGACACTGAGTCGCCCGCTCGTCGCGTTGTTCGTGCCGATCCTGTTCTGGTTGTGGAACTGGCGACAACGCATTCTGTACGGGGTGCTGACCGTGGTGCCGGTAGCGCTCGTTGGAATTGTGTCGGGGTTTGGACTCGAAGAAGGTGCGACCGCAGGGGCGTTTGGCTCGGCGATCACCTTTGGGCGAACCTTCCGTTTCAATAGCGGAATTTTCGCCTGGCTGGCGCGATGGATTGCCCGACGGCCCGAGTTTTTTGATCGAGGTTATGAAGAGTCCTTTGACCTCGCCCGCGTGATCCTGGTACCGATCGTCGGGGCAGCACTTCTGGCCGTCTTCATCCGAGCGCGGCGAACGGGTGGTCCACTTGAGACGATCCGCGCGTTCGCTGTCCCGATGACCATCTACGTGCTGTTCACCACGGTGCTGCACCCGTGGTACATCCTGCTCGGACTCATGTTGCTCCCATTCCTCGCCCCGGGGCCGGGGGAGTCGAAAGCACGGTGGGTGCAGCTTGCGCCCTGGGTTGCCCTCAGCACGCTTCTGGTCTTGAGCTACCTCACCTTCCAAGATGAGGCCGCGCACGCCGAACGAGTGTGGGTGCGTCAACTGATATGGATTCCGACGATCACGCTCTTCGCGGTCGCTGCCCTTACTTCACGTTTGGGTACTACTCGTTTTGCTTCGTCGCGTTTGGGTCGGGGAAGTTAACGATCGGGAAACGGCCCGCCCGCGCGATGGCACCGCAGGCCGAGACAACTAGCGTGATAGATGTGGCCGGACTCCTGCTTGCGCACCCCGTTTTCCTTGCGCAAGACGAGGCTGAACGCGAGGCGGCGAGCCCGTACTTCCCGCTCGGCATTTTGTACCTGGCCAGCTACGTACGTGAGAACGGGCACGACGTTTCCGTCTTTGACGGCACGTTCGCTGACGGCGAGGAAGCCTTTGTTCAGGCTCTGGCCGAGCACCAGCCCGACATTGTTGGGATCGCCGCGCTGATCACCTCTCGCGATTCAGCGCTTTCACTCGCCCGAATCGCAGCAGCTACCGGCGCGACAGTCGTCATCGGTGGTCCCGATCCAACCGCAGACCCCGCTCCCTACCTGGCTGAGGAGGCTGTCGACATCGTCGTGCACCACGAAGGGGAGCAGACGATCGCTGCGCTTCTCGATCGTGTCGATGCAGCGAGCCTCACTATCGAAGAGATCATCGATGAGCCAGGCATTGCGTTCCGCCACAACAGCCGTATCCAGATCAACCAACCCCGACCTCCCATCGAGAATCTCGACGACTTGCCCCCTCCCGCCCGTGATCTGATCGATATGGATCGGTACTTCGAAGTATGGGAAGAATCGCGCGGCTATACGTCGATCACGGTGTCGGCGAGTCGAGGGTGTCCGTTCGGGTGTGAGTGGTGTGTCGATGCTGTCCACGGCACCGAATTCCGTCAGCGTTCGCCTGAGAGCGTCGCGGCCGAAGTGCGCGAGATCGAGGAGCGTTATGGGCCCGAATCGATCCGGTTAGTCGACGACATTTCGGGTATCGATCGAGACTTCTTTGAGCAGTGGTCGACCGAGGCCAAACGCCTCGAATCGACCACGAACTTCGAACCGTTGAACAAGGTCGCTATCGACGACCTGCCGCTTCTCGAGGTGCGAGACAGCCTTTGACAACGAAGGAACGCGGGAATCCCCACCGTGAGTGGGGACCTACATGCACCGCCGTTACGAGACGAGCCTGGCGCTCTAACGTGACGGGCTTAGTTCACTAACAAGTCCCAGTGGAGGGAATGTAAACCAATGAAACGTCTACTCATGCTCTTAGCTGTGTCAGCGCTGCTTTTTGCCGCGTGTGGCTCCGATGTCGGCGGTGGCGCAGCTGCCAGCGACGATGCTAATACGGTCGAAGAGAGCGCCGACACCGAGGAAACGGTTGAACTAGCGCAGGGCGACAGCGTCCTCGATCGGATCGCGGAAACCGGCGTTGTCCGAGTGGGCGTCCGCAACGACAACCCGCCGGTGAGCTTCATCGACGAGAATGGCGACTGGGTTGGCTTCGACCTCGATCTCGCCCAAGCACTCGCCGATGAACTCGGCGCTGAACTCGAGCTCGTCCCCGTCGACGGAACGACCCGAATCAGCTTCCTTGAAAGCGGCCAGGTCGATATGTCGGTCGCCTCGATGAACCACACACGTTCGCGTGATGAAGCCATCGACTTTTCCGTCACGTACTTCTGGGACAACCAGTCGTTCCTCGTTCGGACCGGCGAGTACTCATCTATCGATGAGCTCTTTGACGAAACCGTCGCTGCGAGCGCCGGGTCATCGGCCATCGACTCGTGGACTGGATATGCAGCTGACAACGGCGGCCAACCCGGTGACATCGTCGAATTTGAAGACAAGCTTGCTGCGGTCGAAGCTGTGCGAAGCGGCGCCGTCGAGGGCTACACCGAGGACAACATCACCATGTTGTCGCTGGCCGATGGCGATCCAAACCTGACCCTGCTGCCCGGCGGACACAACGCGGTGCAGTTCGGTGTGGGCGTTCCGGAGAATGACTCCGAATGGCGTGACGTTGTGAACTTCGCTCTCCAAGATGTGTGGACGAGCGGTGAGTTCCAAGAGCTCTACGATCCATGGTTCGTAGACGAGGACACCCGCCTGATCGACTTGCCACTCGGTGGCGAGATGGAGATCTGGGGCTAGAGAGTTGACCACCGTCGAGCTACGCCATGCGACAAAGCGATACACCGATGCGGTGATCGATGCGTCCTTGCGTGCCGACGGTGGTCGTCAACTCGTCTTGCTCGGACCATCGGGGTCGGGCAAATCGACGATTCTGCGCATGATCGCTGGGCTCGTGAAACCCGACGCTGGTTCGGTTACCTTCGATGGCGAGCCAATGGAGTCGGTCTTGCCAGAGCAACGCGAAGCGGTGATGGTCTTTCAAGATCACGCACTCTTCCCATTTCACACGGTCGCCGAGAACGTCGGGTACGGCCTCAAGGTCCGTAAGGTCGACGCGGCCGAGCGAGCTCGTCGAGTGGGCGAGGCACTAGCTGCGGTCCACCTCGACGGTTTTGAGGAGCGTTGGCCAAGCGACCTCTCCGGCGGGGAGAGGCAACGGGTCGCACTGGCTCGAGCGATTGTGGTCGAACCGCGCGTCTTGTTGCTCGATGAGCCCCTGAGCTCGCTCGACCCAGTTCTTCGAGTCGAGCTTCAGAGATTGATCTGTGATGTACAACGAGAGTTTGCGATCACCTCGATCTTCGTCACTCACGACCGTGACGAGGCTCGTGCTGTGGCTGACGAGGTCGCCGTGGTGCTCGACGGCAAGGTCGAGCAGGCCGGAAGACCAGCTGAAGTGTTCGAGAACCCCAACTCCGATCGAGTTGCTGCGTTTCTCGGCGAATCGCCGGATCTCCGCTTGTGATCGATTCGGCGGTTGGATGGCTCAATAGTCGTTTCCCCGACCACTTTTCCCCTACGTGGCCAATTTCGCTGGCACGGATGCTGCTCGGCCTGTTGTGGCTCGGCACGCTTCGCTGGAAACTGCCACCCAATTTCGACGGAGGAAGCCAGCGAGGTCTTCGAGAATGGCTCGACCTTGAGGTCGAGCACGCGGCGTTCAGTTTCTATGGAGTTTTCATCGAATCGATCGTGATTGCGAATTTCACTTTGTTCGCGTGGGTTCTCTTCATATCCGAACTCCTCGTTGGACTCGGATTGCTCTTTGGCATTGCAACTCGCGCTGCAGCACTCATTGGACTTTTCATGTCGCTCAACCTCTTGGTCGGGCTGTTGGAAGTTCCGGGTGAGTGGCCATGGTCTTACATACTCATGGCAATGTGGCACGGCACGATTCTCGTGTCGGGAGCCGGGTCGCTATGGGCCATTAGGGCAGACAACTCATTCCAGCGGTCACCGCACGAATCGGCCGTAGACACCTAAGGTAATAATGACTCACACCACCAATTCAAAAGAGGCGGGTACGCCAGTGGAAAACGATATTGATATCGCAGAGAGAGCGACCACCGAACGAAAGGGTGCTATCGGTGCCACGGTGACCCGACTTGCCCTCGGATTCACGACCTTGTTCACCTGGTTCGACAACATCAGCAAAGACTTCTACGACGGAGAGAACTTTCCCGGGTTCTTCAACGACTATCTCTTCGTGTCCGCCGAAGACGGAGGCAACGGCTCGCAGTTGTTCTTTGTGCAAGACATCT